>JBHWPN010000051.1:0-20921 GCA_043424895.1 Rothia sp. (in: high G+C Gram-positive bacteria)
CTTCTATCCGAGTTTTTCAAGACTGTAAGCTGTTGCGTGCTGCTCGTCGAATGCTCGATCTTGCGGTATAAAAACTGCCGGTGTTCCAGCGAGCGATATATCTGCCACCGAGTTTTGCCCGGAGGCGCTGATGATGGTGTGAGCGTGTGCGAGGTAGGGCAGGGGGTTCTCTACGTGGTTGTTCCCGCCCAGCAGCGTGAAATTCCATGTGGGGCAAGCGCGGGCTACAGCGTCCCAGTAGTCCTGTGTCCACGCGGTGCCGCCGCGTCCTTGAAGTACTACTGCCTGATACTTTGTGCTGTGATCTGCAAAGGGGTTTTTGCCGAAGGGCGTTTTTTGGGCTTCAAAGCGGGAGATGCCGCCTACCGCATAGAGCTTGTCTGCAAACGGTTGAAGGTGCACGGGTACGGGCATTTCATTGGGAGTAGCGGTGATAAGCGCTGTGGCTTGGGCGTACATGTTTTGATGCGGGGCATCGGTGCGTTCACCGGGCATAGCGATGGTGATGACCGGGACGCCCATGAGCCGTACAAATTGTGCTACTTCTACCGAGACGTCCACGAAGAAAATATCGGGTTGGTGGTCCTGAATCCACCGGGCAATCATAGCCATGCGCTGTCTCAGTCCATCTACGTGCAGCGGTGCCCAGTGCAGGGTGTCGCCCGCGGTGAATTCTCTATAGTTCTTAACCTCGGGGTCGGTATCGAGGGGTAGGACGACGTCTGCTTGAGGTAGCGAAGAAAGAATAGTTACCTGCGCGTTAAGGTGCTTAGCGATTGCGCGACACCGTTGCAGGTGCCCGGCGCCCTGGTGGTGGGCATACATTCCAACGGTGAGGCTCATGATGTTTTACCTACTGTGTGTGCAAAGAGTTCTGTGTAGCGTTTGGCGAGTTCTGTACTGCCGAAGGTGCTGTGTGCCCAGGTTGAAAGGTCGGCGCGGTTGAGAGCTAACGCAGCGGGTACTGCTTGAGCCAGGCCGTCCGCGCCGTCGGCGGGGTCTACTAGTAGTTGAGGGTAGTCTGCCAGGATTTCGGGAATACCACCGCGGGCAAGAGCGACTACTGGCGTTCCGCAAGCTAGTGCCTCGATGACTACCATGCCGAAAGGTTCGTCCCATTGAGGGGTTACAAAACACACAGCGTGGGTGCCTACTAAAGAACTGAGTTCTTCTTGGCTGCATTCGGGAATCAGCTCAATATCGGTCCCTAACCGCGGTGAAATTTCATGATTAAAATACTCGGGGTCGCCCACCCTGCCGACTACGGTGAGCTCTAATCCTGCGGCGCGTGCGGCGTCCATCGCGAGGTGGGGGCCTTTTTCTGCAACTATGCGCCCAAACCATATTGCTCTTTTGCCGCCGGCACCGGGTGCCCACAGTTTTTCGTTCATGCTGTTGGGAATAATATGTGCCGGTGCCGGTAACTCCCAGGTGGATGCGGTCGCCTGACTTACTGTCGTGAAAACACCGGCCCCCTGCGGGCCGTGGCTAGCTACTGCCTGCGCAATGCCCTCTTGCATTTCTTCGAATACGGGAGTGTGCAAGGTGGTGATAAGACGCGGGTGTAGGGCACTGCCAAAGAACTCGGGGTGCAAAGAATTGTTGTAGACCAGATCAATTGTGCCGCTGGCTAGGTCTTTTTCTAGCCTCTGGCGCAAGAGACGAAATTCCGCGTCCTCTTTCTCACGCTCACCGGGCGGGTAAGTATGGTCGGTCATCTGGTCTTCGTAACCTGCCCAGTTGATGCCCGAGAACTCAAAATCTTTGGTGTTTGCCACCGACCCCTGGGCGGCGTAAAAGTCCACGCGGTGCCCATATTCCCTCAGCGCGCGCACCGTGCTGGCACAAAAAGCCTCTAGCCCACCGGCGTAGGGCTCTACAATGGGGAATCTATTAGGGGCAACAAACGCGATGTTGAATTTCTGCCCGCTGAGCTCTTGGACTATCTGGCGGTGAAGTTCAACTGCATCTTTTAGCTGCTGGGAGCGATCGCCCCGGTAGGGTATATGCCCGCTGGCAGCTAATGTGGCTGCTGCCTGACCAGCCTCATCGCCATTTCCCGTGGGATAGATGGCTACCGCGTCCGCTGAATCTGCCTGACTGCTAAAACAACCGCAATCAGGAACAGCCACGGGTACGAAAAGATCCCGGCACATCTCCATCCACCCCGAGTGCGTGCCTCCCTGATAGGGCAGTAAGACTGCCTGACAACTGGCAATGGCGGCAAAAAGCTCATCGTCAGAGAATTCATCGTGTGCTCGTAAATCAATATCGGCGCAGCCCTCTAAGTGTTTGAACAGTTCAGTATCTTTTTGGTCGCGGTGAATAAAAACGCTCAGGTGCTGGCCGTTACGAGCGCACTGGACAGCGGCGTCCCGGTAAAACTGGAAATCGCTAATGACATTAGGGCGTACGGATTTGAGAAAGGTGCCCACTTGTACGGGTGGATGCGCGGGCTGCACGTCGGTGTGAGCAGGAACCACCTGCGGGTGAGCTACTACCTCAATACGCGCGGGATCGACAGCGAATTCCCGGGCAAGGCGTCGGGCAGCTAGCGATGTGAGGGTGAGAATACGCGCAGCATCTTCGAGCAGCACGCGCAGCTGTCGGTGATAGGTGCTCTGATCACTCAGATGCGGGTTGTCAATATCGTGGACGGTCAGAATGAGCGGGATGCGACGGTGGCGTAATTCGCTCGTAAAATCACGGGTTTCTTGCAGGCTCAAGTGCTCAAACCCAAAGTGCACGTGAACCACTTCGATCGACTGTTTTTCTTCCCACGACATATCGGGAGTGTCTTTTTCCCACCACTGGGGACTAAAGGCAGGATGCGGCCACCAGCGGGCAGGGTCGTTCGGGTCTAAGAGGGGATCGTTTAAGACCGCTACATCGTGTGCCGTGCTACGCGGATAAATTGAGCGCACGTAGGGGTGCTGAGACGGTATAGATAAAACTGCCACGCAGGGTTCCTCTCTCAAGAACTTCACCCCGCTGTTGCCAGAAGTACATGTTCTTTGTCAGGGTTCTATGGCTATCTTACGACAAGAGTTAAGTATGCTTATTAGGGTGCGGTGATCATTTTCATCTTCACCTTATGTTGCCTTGTGGTTAGGGAAGGACGCTATGAAAAACCTAGAGGACGCGGGTACCGTCGTTGCCCCTCCAGCCCAAGAGCTGGTAACCGGCAGACACCACCATTACGGGGAGTTCTACCGGCTCAAACCGATACCTCCGGTGGACGCGCCCGCCAACCTGCCCCGCGTAGCCGTTATAGGTAACTGCCAAGCTGAGTCCTTACGCATCCTGCTAGATTCTTCAGGAATCGTTAGCTCCTACCGCATTCCACCTGTGCACGAGTGGACAGCCGACGATATGCGCTACGTAAGTGCCGCTCTTGCCCAAACCGATGTGTTGGTTTCACAGCCCATTCGTGATGACTACCGAAACCTCCCCAGCGGCACTAACCAGCTGGCTCAACTGCTACCGCCTGCAGCGCGCGTCATTAAGTTTCCCGTCTTACGCTTTAACGGGTTGA
Organism: Rothia sp. (in: high G+C Gram-positive bacteria); assembly: GCA_043424895.1. Classification (GTDB taxonomy): domain Bacteria; phylum Actinomycetota; class Actinomycetes; order Actinomycetales; family Micrococcaceae; genus Rothia. The sequence continues at coordinate 3,536 of JBHWPN010000051.1, forward strand.
ACCCGGCGATCGCCATTGTGCGCTCGCCGCAAGACCCCTCGCTTAATCCGCCGGTCGTGCCCTACCACAACCTGAACACTATCGCTGAAGTTGCAGGACTAGAAAAAATCCGCCCGGTTGATTATGCCGCCTGCGCCCAGCAAAGCGTGCATCAGCTCTCCAGCCGAGAGAAAGCCCACGGATGCGTTACGATTTCAGATGTTCTTACCGAAACCCCCGTATGGCACATCCTCAACCACCCCGATAACTCCACCCTCACAACCCTGGCACGACGCGTCCTTCTAGCCATCGACCCGCAGGCACCCGAGATCGCGTTAGCCGCAATTGGGGCTGACCACGAACTTCTTGGCAACCTTCAATCGCCTATAGACCCGCAGGCAACGGCTTTCTTTGACATCGATACCCGCCGCGACCACTGGACTCTCAACGGTGAGATTATTGCCGATGAAAAAATCCGCGAAGAACAGCTGGCCTTCTACCAACAACACCCCGAGATTATCGACGCCGCACTTACACGCCACCGTGAACTTTTGGGCTACCTAGGCTACGACGTGGCAGCCACTCACCAAGAAGGCACCAAGTGACACACTTTCCTCAGCACATCATCGTCGGACCAACCGAACACGGGGTAGTAACGTACGCGCTCCAACTGAGCCACGCACTAGAAGTAGAACCCTTACGCTTTGACTCGTGGCAAGACCTTGAGGCAGCTCTGCCTTTGAAGCTCGAATCACCCAGCGTCCACGTGTGTTTTACCGACCATCTCTTTGGTGATACCCCGGCGCAAGCAGTGCAACTGATGCACCGCTTGGGCAAACAGTTTTTTCTGAGCATCTCATTTCATGATGTACCCCAGCCCCAAGAAGGCGAAGAACGGTTTGCTACCCGTGCTCGCGCCTATGCAGAACTGGGTGAACGTGCCGATGTCTTAGTCGTCAACTCTGAACACGAAGCTGATTTCTTTCGCAAACACTGCTACAAAGCGGTCTATCCGCTGGTTCTGCCTCTGCCACTTCCTGCCGTTCAAACACAGACCACATCTTCTGCGCAGCCGTTGAACACCCAGCCGCTAGAAATTAGCATCATGGGATTTCTCTACCCCGGCAAAGGACACCAAGAGCTCCTAGAATCCTTAACCGGGCTGAACGCGAACGTGCGCGCTTTAGGCAAACTATCAGACGGGCACGACTGGCTGCTTGAGCGCCTAGAAAAAACGGCACAGGATGCCGGGGTAGGCTTTGAAGTAACCGGCTATCTGAGCGAACCTGAGCTAGAAGAGCAGATGCTACGCACCCAGATTCCCGTATGCGCCCACCGGCATTTTTCTGCCTCGGGCTCTTTGATGAAGTGGATTAGTTTAGGACGCCGCGTGCTGGTCTCAGATAACACCTACTCGCGGGAGCTGGCAAAGATCTGGGGCGATTTCATTACCCTGGTTCCCGATGATAACTGGGCGCTCACCATCCAGAACCTACCGGCTGATTTTTCGCAACGTCTGGACGCACCCACCAACTGGACCTGGGCCAACGTGGCGCAAGGGTGCGCGGCAGCATGGGCATCTGGAGTGCTACCGGTGCAGCATCCAAAAGAACTGCTTGCCGCTCAACCTCAGACCCAGCCCAGCGTCAGCGTGGTGGTTCCCTACTTCGAAAACCCGCAGGGGCTTACCAACATTTTTCGGGCACTTGAGGCTCAAGATTATGCCGGGAATATTGAGTGCATTGTTGCCGATGATGGATCTGCAACCGCTCCCGCCATTCCTGACGATCTAAGTTTTCCGGTGAAAGTTGTGCGCCAAGAAAACCGGGGTTTTAGAGCGGCAGCCGCTCGAAATCTAGGGGCGAAGGCGGCATCTTACGAAGTCCTTGCCTTTATAGACGGTGACACTGTTCCGCGCTGTGACTATCTGCGCCATGCGGTTGCTGTGGTGGCTCACCAGCCGCACGCACTAGTGGTGGGTACTCGTCTGCACGCTGACGGGCAAGAGCCCCAATGGTTACAGGATGCGTGGGTGCAGACCGATCATCTTGCCGCGGCGGACGATTCAGCCTGGCGGTTCATCATTTCTGCTGTACTGACGTGCTCTCGCGACTTTTTTCACCGGGTAGGTGGCTTTGACGAAAGTATGGTCGGTTATGGCGGTGAAGACTGGGAATTTGCCTGGCGCGCCTGGAACAAAGGCGCAAGGTTCTGGCATAGTTCCCTGGCAATAGCTGATCACCCCGAAAGCGACTGGGGCGAGCGGTTCGATGATTTTGAGACAGCTATCGCCCAAAAAAATTGGGAATCTACCATGCTGGCTAGCCGCATTACTCACCCGCTGGCGCGTCCGCAACACACCATTTTTGCGCGCGCCGATATCGATATTGTGATACCCGAAGAAGCCCAGTTTTGGCGACCGGGCGTATTAGAGACGGTCATCGAGGGCTGGTTAGCTCACCCCGGTGTGCACGTTATTGCTCCACGGGTTGAAAGCGCTGCCACCTTGTTTGAGTCTGACCCGCGAGTGCACTTCATAAAAGACTCGGATGCCGGAGCCGCTAACGCTACCTACGGGTCAGCCCGGTTGAGGGTGCATCTTTTGCAGGCTGCCACCGTTGAAGGACTGGACGATATCTACCGGGTCGAGACGTGCGGCAACGCTGTGATAACAGATGCGACCGGGCGCAAAAAGTTCGCGCGAATAGACACCGCTCGCTGGCGACATCAACGAGCCTCTGTGTTAGCTACTGTCCAGGAGCATAACGAGTGGAGGAACCCCGAGTTATCTTCTTCACTGGTGCCAGCCGGCGGCAAATACTCGGTACTCACGGCAGAAAACTCATGGAAAATCTTTGATGAACCCGTGCGATTAGAAGCCCTTTTCGCGGGCTGGTAAAACTTTTTTACCAGTGAGTTGAAAGGGTTTTCGGAGGCTCAAGCAAGCGTCCTACTGCCTCAGTAGGCTGGACCCGAGGCGTTTGCTTGGGCGGTTTTCTCGGCAATCAGATCCGCTAGATACGTACTAAAACCGTGCACGACGCGTCCTTGCACTCGCCCTGAAGTCACGGCGCGAATACGGTCGGTTTTGAGCATCTCAAAACCCGCAGCTTCTACAGCTGTGACTAGCGAGGAATCCTCAGAATGTAACAGGGGTAAGAATCCGCCAACCTGTTGATAGGCAGAAGCTCGCACCCCCAGGTTTGCCCCAAAAACATGGGTATGACCTTCGCAAAAGTTGTGGCGGGAGCGCCATAAATCATAGAAGTGCTCACCGAGTTCTGACTTGCGCGGCTCTACTGTTCCCACCACGCAATCTGTGCCGTTGCAGGCAGCAGTTACCTGGTCGGTGAGCCAGTTGAGTGGGACAACGGTGTCGGCATCTGTCATGGCTATCCACGTTTGGGTCACGGGTGCGGAGGATGTTTGAGTGACATAGGTGAGGAACTGTTGGATGCCGTAGTCGCGAGTCTCCCCCGGTTTTTGAAAGTTCACCTGTAAGAGATGAAAATCTTCAACGTTTGAGAAGTTCTGGAGAATAACGTCCTCGGTGCCATCGGTACAGTTATCGGCTACACACCAGATGGAAACCTCAAGGTGCTGGTATTTGGCGCGAGCATCTTTGCGCGCGGCAATGACAGCAGTGAGGCACTGCGTGATCTCGTTGACTTCATTGTGGGCGGGAATAACCACGCCCACGTGAGTGATGGCTCGATGAGTAGAGCCCGTAACCGGCATTGATGAACTTCTCCTTTGAAGGATGCAGAGATGGGCAGGCAATGTTTCGGTGAATCCTGCGTTTGCAGAGAAGCCATCAAAAATAAGTGCCCTTATAAGATAATAATAAGCACACTGAAAGCGTTTATGGGGTTAAGAATAAGCAAACTTAATAAGTTCGGGTTGGTGGGTCGGATTTAACCGATACGCCGAGAGGTCAATTTAAGACAGGTTTTCACTCAAAACATGTCTTAAATTGACCTCTCGGCGGTGGTGGTGGTGTGTGTGTGGGGGGGGGAGGGCAGGACGCGCGTCCTCACCAAATACGCGAAAGGGGAGTTGTGGTGCAGCTTTTAGGTAAAAACTGCACCACAACTCCCCTTTAGATGGTGGATGGAAGGGTTCTTAGCGAACGCCTGCCATCTTGCGGGTAATCCACTTGTTAAGGCTCCACAGAATGAGGCCAACGATGATAGTTCCGATACCCAAGGCCAGGAAGTAAGGAACTTCGGTTTCAACTGAGTAGAACTTACCCAGCCAGCCGGCAAGTACAGTACCGAGTGCCACTGAGGTGAAGTACAGCGCAACCATGTTGACGCGGTGACGCGTGGGTGCGAGCTTGGTTGAAAGTGAAGAACCAACCGGTGAGATTGAAAGCTCTGCCAAGGTGCAGACAAAGAGGATGAGAACAATCCAGCCCACATTCACGCTCATGTTACCTGCCTGGGTGAGGAAGATAAGGAACGCAATGCCTACGCCGATGATGCCCAATGAGAACTTTGAAACTGAACCGGGCTGACGTGAGCCTAGGCGGGTCCACATGATTGAGAAGAGCGGTGCAAAGATGATGATGAAGATTGGGTTGATGGAGTTTACCAAGTTAGGGGTTAGTTCCATGCCCAGAATATTCCAGTTCAGACGGGTGTCTGAGTAAACCGCCATCACGGTGAACTGCTGCTGGTAGAGAGCCCAGAATACCGCGTTACCGATCCACATGGGAATAAAGGACACCACGCGTGAGTGCTCTTCAGAAGTAATCTGCTTGTCGCGCAGCATCATGGTGAACAGCGCGATTGCGCCGATGAAGATGAATGCCATGACCCAGCTTGCCAAGTTGGTGGGCGTAATCAGGCCGGTTACAACAAGAAGTGCTATCACAACGAGAATCGCGATAGTTAGGAGTGAGTACTTCTTTTTCTCTGCTGAGGAAAGCGGTGATGAAAGCTCATGCGCTGACGCGGGAAGATTCTTTCGGGTGAGTGCATACTGGGTTAGACCAATTGCCATACCGAGAGCAGCCAGCAAGAAGCCTGCGTGGAAACCCCAAGTGTTCCAGCCCCAGCCGGTAAGAATCGGACCGAAAAGCGAGCCGATGTTCACGCCCATGTAGAAGATGGTGAAGCCCGCATCGCGACGTTCATCGGTGCGGTTGTAGAGGGAGCCGACCAACGCTGAGGCGTTAGTTTTCAAGCCGCCGGAACCTAGCGCAACGAGGATAAGACCGACGACAACACCGGCTACTCCCGGAATGAGAGCCAGAGCAATATGGCCTGCCATGATCAAAAGTGCTGAGTAGAACAGGGTGCGTTCAGGCCCAAGGATACGGTCGCCTACAAAGCCGCCGACGATAGCTAGAAGATAAACGGTGCCGCCGTAGGCGCCGATGATGCCGGTTGCAGCTGTCTGATCGATTCCTAGACCACCCTCAGTAACGGAGTAGTAGAGGTAGTAGATCATGATGCCCTGCATACCGTAGTACGAGAAGCGTTCCCACATCTCTACTGAGAAGAGGTTCGCGAGCATGCGCGGGTGACCGAAGAAGGTCTTGCCGCTAGCGGGCTGCGGAGCTACAGGTGGAGCGGCCTGCGCGTTTGGTTGAGGTGATGCCATGAGATTCTCCATGTGGTGAAGGGGAGCGTCCGTGTGTATGTTTGCGGGCGCATGTTTGTTTGTGTGTGAGTTTACTCCTGAATGATTAATTATTCACATCGGTTCGAATAAAAATTCATAAAGCGACAGACAAAAAATTACCCGATCCCCTGCTTTGCTCCCGATTTTTTCGGGTAACGCGCACGGAACCGGGTAATTTTTGCCGGATGCGAGATAGTGCGGGACGTGCCCGGGCGGGCGAACTAGGCGATAACGCCGTCCACCAGCGCCTTGGCTTCTTGCTGCACCTGAACCAGGTGCTCAGCACCTTTGAAGGACTCCGCGTAAATCTTGTAGACATCCTCGGTGCCGGACGGGCGAGCCGCAAACCAAGCGTTCTCCGTAGTTACCTTCAGCCCGCCAATGGACGCGCCGTTGCCCGGTGCCTCTGTCAGCTTGGCAGTGATGGTTTCCCCGGCAAGTTCGGATGCGGTGACGTCAGCAGGCGAGAGCTTGCCCAGCTTGGCTTTTTGCTCGCGGGTGGCTGCCGCGTCCACACGTGCGTACGCGGGTTCACCGAAGGAGCGGGTCAGCTCAGCGTAGCGCTGTGAGGGGGTCTTGCCGGTAACGGCTGTCATCTCTGATGCGAGCAAAGCCAAAATGATGCCGTCTTTATCGGTGGTCCACACCTTGCCATCGCGCATCAAGAAGGACGCACCAGCAGATTCTTCGCCGCCAAAGCCGAGGGTTCCGGCGCTCAAACCATCCACAAAGTACTTGAAACCCACGGGAACCTCAACGAGAGTGCGTCCCAAAGAATCAGCAACGCGGTCGATAATCGATGAAGACACCAAGGTCTTGCCCACACCGGCGTCCGCTGACCAGCCGGTGCGGTTGCGGTAAAGGTAGTCAATGGCAGTTGCCAGGTAGTGGTTGGGGTTCATCAGGCCAGCATCGGGGGTCACAATGCCGTGGCGGTCTGAGTCGGCGTCATTACCGGTCGCGATATCGTACTTATCACGGTTAGCAATCAGAGATGCCATGGCGTTGGGTGAGGAGCAATCCATGCGGATCTTTCCATCCCAATCCAAGGTCATGAAAGCCCACTGCGGATCAACGGTGGGGTTCACAACGTCCATGTTGAGCTTGTACTGCTTGGCAATACGCTGCCAGTATGCAACGGATGCGCTACCCATGGGGTCGGCGCCAATTTTTAGACCGGAGGACGCGATTACCTCCATATCGATGACGTCCCCGAGCTCGTTCACATACGCACTTAGGTAATCGTAGGTGCCGGTGGTCTCAGCGCTCTTAGCCTTCTCTAAGGGCAGGCGGGCAACGTCCTTATTGCCACCTTCAAGAAGCTCGTTAGCGCGGTTAGCAATCCAGCCGGTTGCATCTGAATCTGCGGGGCCACCGTGCGGTGGGTTGTACTTGAACCCACCGTCGCTAGGCGGGTTGTGACTGGGAGTAATGACAATGCCGTCAGCTTGCGCGGTGTTTGTCGGGGTAGCGTTGTGCACAATAATCGCGCGAGATAATGCCGGAGTAGGCACAAAACCATCAGACTCATCTAACAGAACGGTCACGCCGTTGGCTGCCAAAACCTCAAGCGCGGTGTCTTGTGCGGGGCCTGACAGGGCATGGGTGTCTTTACCCATAAAGAGCGGCCCGGAGATTCCCTGACCCTTACGGTACTCAGCGATAGCCTGCGAAATAGCGGCAATATGCGCGTCATTAAAGGAGTTCTTGAAAGAACTACCGCGGTGACCTGAGGTACCGAACGCAACGCGCTGAGCGGGGTTTGACATCTCGGGGGCGCGGTCGTAATAAGCGCTGATCAGCGCATCAATATCGACAAGATCTTCTGGGGTGGCAACTGTGCCGGCACGATTAGACATGGTTTAAGATTAGCCGGATAACCCCGGGGGCAGGTGAACGTTGCCTGTAATTAGCCTTAATGTGGACGCGGGAGCGCGCGGGCGTGGAGTAGTCGGGATAGGAACGCTGTTCGGGTAGAGACAGACCGCCCGCGCACACCAGCAGTCCCTCTCACGACCTCGCGCGGGGCGCTCGTGCGTGATTCACGCCAGCCCCGAGCCAGCTGATGCGCGCGGGCGCCCTGCATTACTTTCCTGGCATGGGCGTCCCACCTTAGCACTCATACTTTTACCCGGCTTAAAACGTGTAACCCGGCGGTCAACAACCGCCGGGTCACACAAAAAGCGCCGGGTATTTTCAGCAACGAGAAGGACGCTTGTGTTCGGTAGCTGGCACAAACCTCCCGCCCCGAACCGAGCATCCAGAGCTAGCGAACTAGCTGAGCTTGGTTCCGCGAATCAGCTTCTCGTTGGTGAACTCGAGCAGGCCCCACTGGGTGAGCTCGCGTCCGTAGCCTGACTTGTTGATGCCGCCGAACGGCAGGTCAGCCTGGGTAACAACGTGCTCGTTGACGAGCACCATGCCGGCTTCAATCTGATCGGCAACTTCAAGACCGTGGTCCATGTCCGCGGTCCAGACGGATGCCTGTAGACCGTACTCGCTGGCGTTAGCGAACTTAATGGCTGCTGCCTCGTCCTTGACCTTGTAAACAACAAGTGCCGGGCCAAAGAGTTCATTGCAGGAAAGGTCGTCAACGAAGTCAACGTCGGTGAGCAGGGCGGGGCTCATGAACCAGCCGGGGCGATCCAGCTTCTTACCGCCCACGTGCAGGGTTGCGCCGTCCTTGACTGCCTTCTCGATGCGCTCAACAGCGTCATCACGGGCTGACTCCGATGAGAGCGGGCCCATTTGAGTCTTGGGGTCATCGGCATCGCCAACAACAAAGTTCTCAACTGCGGTCTTTGCTGCCGCAACGAACTCGTCGTAAATATCTTCAACAACGATGATGCGCTTGGGTGAGGTGCAGACCTGACCAGCGTTGGAGAATCGCAAACCTGCCAGGGTTTCAGCTACCTTGCCCACGTTGTCAACATCGGCCAGGACGATGGCGGGGTCGTTACCACCGAGTTCCATCACTGACTTCTTCAAGTTCTTAGCGGCAAGTTCTGCAACGGCAACACCGGCGCGCTCAGAACCGGTCACGGATGCACCTTTCACGCGGAAGTCGCCCATAATCTGCTCGACGTCTTCGGTGTTGAGGTAGAGGTTTTGGTAGGCACCCTTGGTGAGGCCTGCGTCCAGCAAAACTTCTTCGAATGCAGCCGATGAAACGGGGCAGATGGACGCCTGCTTCATCAAGATGGTGTTACCGACTAGCAGGTTGGGCGCTGCAAAACGAGCCAACTGGTAGTAGGGGAAGTTCCAGGGCATAACGCCCAAAAGGATGCCCAACGAATCGTGGCGCACAAAGTTTACGGGCGCGCCTTCGGCATCCAGCGGTGAATCTTCAAGGTGCTGGGGACCTTCGGTGGCGTACCAGTTGAAAATATCAACTACGAGCTGGATTTCAGCTAGGGCCTCTTTACGCGGCTTGCCCATCTCGCGTCCGATAATCTCAGCGAGTTCGTCCTTGCGCGCATCAAAACCGTTGGCAGCTTTAGAAAGAATCTTGGCGCGATCCTCTACTGAGTTAGTTTTCCACGAGAGGTAAGCCTCGTGTGCGGCATCGATGATGCCGGGAATTTCGTTGGAATCTAGGGAATCAAAAGTCTTTTCAACTTTGCCAGTGTTGGCGTTGGTGAGTGCATAGGTGCTCATTGCAACCTCCTTTGAATCGGTGGACGCTTTGTAAGCGTGCTTGCTATTAACCCTAGTAGAGTGAGTGCGAAGGTCAAGAGCGGAGGACAGCTCTGCGCTCAAAGCGTAGAGACCAACAAGCCAGCGTCCACAATTTCGGTACCGGCTGAACAGCTTGTGAGCTGCGCATCCTCGTGCCTAAGCTAAAACTGACACAACCTATGGTGAAAGGACTTTTAGCGATGAACGAAGATATTCCCCAGGTAACCGTCGATCAGATTCCTGAAGGCGCAAAGATTCTGGACGTCCGCGAGGACTACGAATGGCAAGAAGGCCACATTGAAGGCGCGCAGCACCTGCCCCTCGGCGAGGTTCCCGAACGCTACGGTGAAGTTCCCTTGGATGAGGATGTCTACGTGATCTGCCGCGCCGGCGGACGCTCCTTGCGCGCGGCCGCTTACCTCAACCAGTACGGCTTTGACGCTATCAACGTCATCGGTGGCATGGGCGCATGGCAGGACGCAGAACTTCCCATGGTCTCAGAAAATGGAGAGACCCCGCAGGTACGCTAATTTAGCTATCCAGCAACCTATAAACCCCTCGGTATATTAATTGCTGAGGGGTTTAATCTTAATTTTTTGTCTTAAATAGTAAATGAATTAGAAGACTCACAGAACGTGTGGTGTATTTATAGGTATGACTTCATATCCTGACAACAACGCACCTCAGCAACCCAACCAGAACCCCGCGCAGGGTCAGCCCTACGGCTACCCGCAACATCCTGAACAAGGTTTCGCGCAGCCCCAACACAATACGCCGGTAGCTAACCCTGCCATTGAAAAAGATCTTAAGAACGCTAAGCTCTACGGCATTCTCTCTATCGTTTTCAGCGCCATTTCTCTTCTTATCTTTGGCTTCCTTGCATTGCCCGGTCTGATTGCGGGCATCATGGGTCTTAACCTGTGCAAAAAGCTCTCGGCTGCAGGAGTTAATTCTGGAAGCTCAAAGACCTTGAACATCATCGGTATCGTTATTGGCGCTATCGCGGTAGTTCTGTGGATCCTTGGCTTGATTCTTCAATTTGCTTCGTAAATCCTTGTAGACATTCTTACTCAGGCTTTTCCACACTTTAGTGAGAGCAATGCTTTGAATAAGGCAACCCACACTAGAACCGGTTAGTATATGTGGGTGGCTACTTTTCCTCGTCACGCCTTTTCTTTTGCAAGCAAGAGGCGGGCGGGGATTTTTTATGCCCTCAGGTAAGTTCGGTAAGGATGCCGGTGTGTGGGCAAGCCTCGGGCGGTTAGAATTTTGGGGTGAACTTCAAAGATGGCTACGCCAGCGATGGCGTGATGTACGAGCCTTACAGCTCAGCTAGTTTCCCTTTCGACGCTGACTACCCCAACAGTCGCGGCGCTCAGCTGCATGCCCGCGTCCTTGATGTTGATATTGACTGTGCCGATGCTTACCGGCTGATTTCTGCCGGTTCTGTATATTCGTTTTGGCTGGATTCAGCACGCGAAGACTCACCGATGTCACACTATTCCTATATGGGAGTGGTGCCTGATGAAGCCACAGTTTTGCTGGAGCAGGATGTGCATGAACTTTACGGTGATGAAGCTCCGGGAGAGCACGCTATCTATGAATTCGATGGAACGGGCAAGGAAATCTCGCGCAGTACCGGCAAAGTTGCGCAAGCGCTCCGCACGTTTCTTACGTTCGCCCCGAAGGTCGTGGACGCTCCTGCCGAGCTCTCGCAGGCACTTTTAGGTGGCTACGTTGGCTATTTCGGGTATGAGTTCCGCGCCCATACAGAGCCATCATCGCCGGCGAAATATCGGGCGAGCACTCCCGATGCGCTGTGGATGCAAGCGGTGCGTTACATGATTCACGACCATCGTACCGGTACAAACTGGCTTATTGGCGATGAAGAGTGGCTCGATGAGATTGAGCCGGTGCTGAGCGTGTTTGCTGAATCCGCTGAACCTGCCGCAGCTCAGGGGACTCGAACCCCTTTGTCGGGCCTGGTTTTTATTGCACCTGCGCGTGAGAACTACACAGCAAACGTGCGCGAATGTCAGCGCGAAATCTATGAAGGCAACAGCTACGAAATCTGCCTGACTGCGCAAACGCGAGCGCAAGCATCCGCCCCCGTGAGCAAAGAGGACGCCTTCGCCACTTATCTTGCCCAGCGTCAGCATAATGCCGCACCCTACGCGGCTTTCATGCACTGCAAGGATTTTTATATTCTGAGCTCTTCGCCCGAGCGATTCTTGGCAATCAGTCCCTACAGGCAAGCTGAAACTAAGCCCATCAAGGGTACTGTGGCGCGCTCTGCTGATTCGGCAGAAGATGCCCGCCGCGCGCACTGGCTGAAAAATGATCCCAAGACCCGCGCTGAAAACCTCATGATTGTTGATCTTCTACGCAACGATCTGTCTCGAGTGAGCTACCCGGGCTCCGTGCAGGTACCCGTGCTGATGGGTGTGGAATCATACGCGACCGTACACCAGCTAGTCTCGACGGTGCGCGCGCGGGTGCGTCGTGATGTTCACCCGGTAGATGCCGTGTTGGCTTGTTTTCCTGGCGGTTCCATGACGGGGGCGCCTAAACCTTCAACACTGGATATTATCGACCGGCTTGAGCAGCGTGCCCGCGGGGTGTACTCCGGTGCGCTAGGGCTTTTCTCAGAATCCGGTGCGGTGCATCTTTCGATTGTTATTAGGACGCTAGTGGTTTCGGCTGCTGGGCAGGTAAGTCTCAGTGCTGGCGGGGCGATTGTTGCAGACTCAGACCCGGATGCCGAATACGACGAGATGATTACCAAGTTGCGCGCAGCCCTGCCGCCGGGCGTGGGGCGGGTGGACGCGTCCTAGGCGGGGGCCGGGCTGGGTGGTCCCTTATCCCCACGTTTCGTACAGAGTTTTTCACTTTGTACACAGAATTTCGCAGTACAAAGTGAAAAACTCTGTACAAAACTGTAGGGGGGGGGCAGGAGCGGCCGGGTGCGGTTTACTTCTTCGCCACGTACAGGGCGGCGGCGATCATCGGAATTTGCATTGGCAGGCGGCGCAGACGCTTGGCGTCGGTGTCTATCAGCCCAGGAACATCAATTCCCTGGGTGTACTGATAAACATTGGCGGGGAATACCGCCGTGAAGAGGGTTGCGGCACCGAGTCCGGACGCGCGTCGTGCGCTAGGCGCGGTCAGTAAAGCGAGGCCCAGGGCGAGTTCTGCAACGCCGGACGCGTACACCGCGGTCTCGGGTTTACCCGGCACCCACGGTGGAACGATGGAGGCGAATGATGGCACGGAATCTTGTCTAAAGTGCAAGCCACCCATGAAAGTGAGGCCGGTACCTAGGCCTAAGCGGGTGAGTTTCTGACCGGTGGTTTCGGTGGGATCTTTCTTAAAAGGCTTCATACATACATTCTTACACCGCCGAGAGGTCAATTTAAGACATGTTTTCACCTAAAACCTGTCTTAAATTGACCTCTCGGCGCTATGAGAAACCACGCCCCAACCCACTAGACTAGGGACTATGACTAACCTCTCTGAAACTCTCCCCATCGAAGAAGCCCGTGAGCGCCTGCGTCAGCTCATCTCTGAACTTGCTGTGGTGCGCGGCAAGGTGACCCTCGCATCCGGCAAAGAAGCTGACTACTACGTTGATTTGCGTCGTATCACCTTGCACCACGAGGCATCTCGCCTTGTCGGCCAGGTGATGCTTGATCTGCTCGATAAGAACGGCATTGAGTTCGACGCTGCTGGTGGTTTGACCATGGGCGCTGACCCCGTAGGTCACGCGATTATGCGCACGGCTGGCGATCAGAACCGCGCTATCGACACCTTTGTGGTTCGTAAAGCACAGAAGTCCTACGGCATGGGTCGCCAGGTTGAAGGCCCCTCAGTAGAAGGACGCCGCGTCGTAGCTGTCGAAGATACCTCTACCACCGGTGGTTCAGCTTTGACTGCTGTTGAAGCGCTTAAGAAAGCTGGTGCCGAAGTTGTTGCCGTTGCTGTAATTGTTGATCGCGCAACCGGCGCTAAGGAGCACATTGAGGAAGTTGCGGGCGTTCCCTGCTTCTACGCGTACTCCAAGGATGACCTCGGTCTCGACTAAACGATAAAAATACTTGTGTGAGAACGCTACCGGTAAACTTATCGGTGGCGTTTTTACTTTTGGGTGAGGGTTATGAATTCAGAAAAATTTGAGCAGGACGCGACGGCGCATGAGACTGCTGCCTCAGAAACCGTGCAGAGTGAGCAAGTTCCCGGCGAGGCCGTGGCGGAGGCATCCGAGAAGACTTCTGCCGAGGCTAACCACGTGATTGGTGTTGGCCCCTGGGAGGGGGGCTGGCCTGAGGGTGATCATTGGGATCCTGAGCTTTTGCGTGAGGGCGACCGACGCAACGTGGTCGATAAGTACCGCTACTGGGCGATGGATGCGATTATTGCTGATCTTGATACGCAGCGTCATGAGTTTCATGTGGCTATTGAGAACTGGCAGCACGATCTCAATATCGGTACCGTGGTGCGCACTGCTAACGCGTTTTTGGCGAAAGAAGTGCACATTATTGGTAAGAAGCGCTGGAACCGTCGCGGGGCGATGGTGACCGATCGCTACCAGCACGTGCGTCACCACCCCACCATCGAGGACTTTTTGGCATGGGCGCGGGAGGAAGGCGTTGCCGTCATCGGCATCGATATTTTCCCGGATTCCCAGCAGCTTGAAACCTACGATCTACCCGAAAAGTGCGTGCTGGTTTTTGGGCAGGAAGGCCCGGGGCTCTCGCCTGAGATTCACGAGGCTGCTGAGGCAACTTTGTCTATCGAGCAGTTTGGTTCGACGCGGTCTATGAATGCCGCATCCGCCGCCGCTGTGGCGATGCATGCGTGGATTCGCCGGCATGTGTTCGGACAGTGCGTAAAGTAGGCGATGGCACTTGAGGACGCGGGTTCCGCGGGACGCGCGCGGGGCAGAGAGTGGCTGGTCTAGGCATGTATTGCGTCTTTGCATCCTCGCGCCCACCGGTATTCCAGCGTCCGCCCCTGACACTGCTCCACCCGACCGCGAGGTGACCACGCAACTCCCATAGTGACCACGCAACTCCCAAAAATCCTGCAAAAAACCGGGTAATTTGGGAGTTTTATGGTCACTTGCGGTAAAAATGTGGTCACCTTGAGCTCTCGGTTTCTCGGTGTTCACTGGGGCGTCGCATACCCGCCTGCACAGCTTCAAACCTGTGTATCGCAACACATACTCGCGGTTGCTTGCTCTCATTACTATTTTCGTTATCAAGTAATGGGTATACCCTTTTCTAGGGAGTTAATAACCGATCCCACCCCGCTACAAGAAAAGAGGAGCGCTATGCCACCTGCAGCTCAGGCTCATCCAAAGAAACTTTTATTTGCCCTGCTCATCCCGTTATTCATGGCGTTGGTAGCGGTCTCCGTGGTGAACGTGGCGCTTACTCCCATCGGCTCATCGCTTGCCGCAAGCAGTAGCCAAACGCAGTGGGTAGTTTCAGGTTACGCCCTGGCCTTCGGCGTACCTTTGGTTGCCGCTGGGCGCATCGGTGATGCAACCGGACGCAGACGCGTCTTTATCACCGGCATCCTCTTTTTCACAGTAGGTTCCTTATTGAGCGGTCTTGCCCCCAGCGCCGGATTCTTGATTGCAGCCCGCGTCATGCAAGGTCTCGGCGCCGGATTTTTGAACCCGCAGACCACGGGCATCATTCAGCAGAACTTCTCAGGGCAGGCACGTGCGCGCGCCTACGGAATGTTCGGTACAACCGTGGCACTCGCGGTTATTGTCGGTCCTGTCGTGGGTGGATTCTTACTCAAAATTTTCGGTGATTCACTGGGCTGGCGCATGATGTTTTTGCTGAACGTGCCCATCGGTATTATCGGTATTCTGCTGGCGCTGCGCTGGATTCCTGCTGATCATCAACAGAAGAAAGCAGTATCTGGTGAAGGACGCTCCCGCTTGGATCTCGACCCTGTTGGCATGGTTTCACTTGCGGTTGCAACCTTTGCGCTTCTTCTGCCCTTTGTGCAGCGTTCTTTCACTCTGATGAGCTGGGTAGTTCTCGCCGCAGGAATCGCTCTCGTTATCTTCTTCGTGTGGTGGGAAAAGCGGTACAAGCGCGAGGGCAAGCCGCCCATGCTCGATATCGATCTGCTGAAAGAGCCAGCTTTTCGCAACGGTATTTTGATCGTTACTCTCTACTTCTTAGGCAACACTAGCGTGTGGCTGGTAATCCCAATCTATGTACAGTCGCACCTGCACGCTAGCGCACTTTCCGCTGCGTTGTTGGGGGTTCCCTCGGCTCTTATGTCTGCGATAGCGGCGCCTTGGGCTGGTAAGCGTGTGCTGGCTGCTGGCCGTCGCATGATGATTGCTGGTTTTGCGTTTTCGATGGCGGCTATCGCATCCACCCTGGCGTTGGTCTCGTTAGTAGAAAACGGTACTTTATCGATGTGGGTTCTTGCAGCCCCTTTGACGCTACTTGGTATTGGCGGCGGTTTGACGATTTCACCTAACCAGACGCTTACTTTGAAGTCTATGCCGCCTGAGGTAAGCGGTGTTGCTGGTGCGGTGATGTCGCTGGGACAGCGCATGGGCACTGCGGTGGGTACTGCTCTTATTCCCAGTATCTTGTTTGGCCTTGTTGAGGCTGGATACCACTGGAACCTTGGCTTTATGGCGGCCTTTGGTGCGATTTTGGTGACGCTGTCAGGCGGGTTGTTCTTCACGATGATGGACCGTCGACGCGAGGTTCGGGAAGAAACAGCCGCTTAGACTCGGGGGAGTAGTAGCACTTTGATGAGGTCAATGATAAACCGCAACACTTACCACGCAGGCTCGGGTTAGAAGCCCCAAAAAACCGGGAGTTTAGGTTCAAATAACCTCAAATACACCTGTTATTAAGTGGGTTTATGTGTGGTTTTTTTGCGAAAAACCCCTTGGGTTTACCCCTAACATTGGTAGACTTGTAAACAGGCGGATGCTCGCGCACACCCCCTGGGTGAGCGCAGGCGTCCACAAAAACACAGACCTGCCACTAAGGGCGGGTTAATAATCCAATTCAAGGAGTCAGCATGCCTATTGCAACCCCGGAAGTCTACGCAGAAATGCTCGACAACGCGAAGAACAAGGGCTTCGCGTACCCCGCAGTTAACGTCACCTCATCACAGACCCTGAACGCTGCAATCCAGGGCTTTGCAGAAGCTGGCTCGGACGGCATCATCCAGGCATCAACCGGTGGCGCCGCTTACTGGTCGGGCTCATCAAAGAAGCACATGGTTACCGGTGCTCTTGCAATGGCAGCATACGCACGCGTTGTTGCTGAGCAGTACGACGTTAACATTGCACTGCACACTGACCACTGCCCCCAGGACAAGCTGGATGAATACTTGCTTCCCCTGCTTGCAGAGTCAGAAAAGGCTGTTGCACGCGGCGAAGACCCCATCTTTAACTCACACATGTGGGATGGTTCAGCAATTGACCTCGGTGAGAACCTGAAGATTGCTGAAGACATTCTTGCGCGCACCAACAAGGCAAAGATTGTTCTTGAGGTTGAAATCGGCGCTGTTGGTGGCGAAGAAGACGGTGTTGAGGGCGCAATTGACGACTCCCTGTACACCACCATCGATGATGCTCAGAAGACTGTTGACGCATTGGGTCTGGGCGAAAACGGTCGCTACATGGCTGCGCTGACTTTCGGTAACGTTCACGGTGTTTACAAGCCCGGTAACGTTCACCTGCGCCCCGAGCTGCTCAAGGAAATCCAGGACGCAATCGGTCAGAAGTACGGCAAGGACAAGCCTTTCGACCTCGTCTTCCACGGCGGTTCAGGCTCAACCGATCAGGAAATCGCTGACGCTGTTTCATACGGTGTTATCAAGATGAACATCGACACCGATACCCAGTACGCATACACCCGTCCTGTAGTTGACCACATCATGCGCAACTATGACGGTGTGCTCAAGGTTGACGGCGAAGTAGGTAACAAGAAGACTTACGATCCTCGTGTATGGGGTGCTGCTGCTGAAAAGGGTATGGCTGCTCGCGTTGTTGAAGCTGCTGCTCAGCTCGGTTCAACCGGTACCTCACTCGGTAAGTAAAGCGCGGGAG
>JBHWPN010000052.1:0-3348 GCA_043424895.1 Rothia sp. (in: high G+C Gram-positive bacteria)
GGAGGTGATGTAGGTGAGCACCTCACGCTACGCGGTGGCGGCTCGACTTGCCGCAACCCAAACCTTCATTAACGTGCCAACCACCGTTACCACGCTGATTGTTCTACCTCTTTTAGAGCTCTTGATGCTGGTGGCGGTGGCCTCTGCGATGAACTCGCCTCAGCTAGTGATCACCGCCTACTGCGGTGCGCTAGTGGCTGCCGCAACCGGGGTGATGGCGCAGAGTATCGCGCTGGTAACCTACGACCGCAATATTGGCGTGCTGCACGATGTATTGCTCACCCGCTTTTTCAACCCGGTGTTTTGGTTTTCGAAGCTGGCGGTGCCCTGCCTGAATGCAGCCCTCATGGGGTGCGTAATGATTGGCGGAATCTGGGTTTTCACACCGGAATCTTCAGCGAAAATGGCGGGGATAGCCCTGGTTTTGCTCCCCTGCTTTATTCTGGCAGGCGCGCTGTTGGGGTTTGCCTGTGCAACGCTCTCGGTTGCCCTCAACGACCCGTACCTGATCTCCAACGTAGTGGCAGCAGTTCTGCCACTCACCGCCGGAGTGCTGGCACCAATTTCAGCCTACCCGGCGTGGCTAGCCGTACTGGTGCAGTGGTTGCCTCTCACTCACGGAATAGAGGTTTTCCGTGAGGTTGAAACCGGGAGCGGGTTATATGACGCGGTGCTTCTGCACGCCATCACCGAGCTGACAATCTGCTGCACCTGGGCACTTGCGGGGATACTCGCGTCCTCACGTATTCTCACGCTGATTCGTAGCGGGCGACGTACCGAAGAAATCTGGTAAGTGACCGCACCATAAAACTGAAGGTCGCACAACTTTCGACATCACGTAATTTTCGAATGTTTGTGCGACCTTTAACCATATAAAACAAAGAGCAATACTTTACTTCGAAAATATATCTGAAGTATAGTTACACCCATGACTACTCCCCACTCCACCCTCGGCGCCTACGTTCACGCGGGCGAAGAGTACAACCGCGACACCAACTACATCGAAGATCGCATTGTGGCTGACCCCGCCGCACATTCAGCGGATAACAACCACGATTTCTGGCCCGTCGAAGCCGGCAAGTACCGCTTAGTCGCAGCCCGTGCCTGCCCCTGGGCAAGCCGCACCCTAATCGTGCGACGCCTGCTTGGCCTAGAAGACGCGATTTCCATTGGACTTCCCGGTCCCACCCACGACGTTCGCTCGTGGACCTTCGACCTAGACGAGAGCGGCAAGGATCCCGTGCTCGACATCGAACGCCTGCAAGAGGCTTACCTCAAGCGATTCCCCGACTATTCGCGCGGCATTACCGTACCGGCTATCATCGAAATCGAATCCGGCGCTGTTGTTACCAACAACTTTCCGCAAATCACCGAAGACTTCTCAAAAGAGTGGAAAGAATTCCACCGCCAAGGCGCGCCCAACCTGTGGCCTGCCGAGCTTGAGGACGAGATGAACCAGGTAATGAAGCGCATCTACACCGAAATCAACAACGGGGTTTACCGTTGCGGTTTTGCGGGTTCACAAGAAACCTACGAGGCAGCGTACAAGCGCCTGTGGGATGCCCTGGACTGGGTCGAAGATCGCCTGAGCACCCGCCGTTACCTGATGGGCGATCACATTACCGAAGCAGACGTACGACTTTTCACCACTCTGGTGCGCTTTGACGCTGTTTACTACAGCCACTTCAAGTGCAACCGTCAGACCATCGCATCCATGCCTAATCTCTGGGGTTATGCGCGCGATCTCTTCCAGACCCCCGGCTTTGGCGATACCGTTGATTTCCAGCAAATCAAGGAACACTACTACATCGTTCACGAAGATATTAACCCCACCGGAATTGTGCCCGCCGGCCCCGATCTTTCAGGTTGGCTGAGCGAGCACGGACGCGAGAAGCTGGGCGGTTCACCGTTTGATGCGGACGCCGGCGCAACCGCACCCGGCGAGGTACGCGCATCCGAACGCGTGGAGACCGGGCATAACCCGATGTACGTGTAAATACACACGTGAGAGGGACGAGGCATGCAGACTGCAACCTAGCGAGCCCGCCAATCACGTACGCGAGAGGGGAGAGACGGGACACTTTTGAGGTAAAAAGCGTCCCGTCCCTTCCCTCTGGCGGTTTTAAACTCTCGCGGTAAGAGACTTACATCTTGTTGCGCCAGTTCGGTTCCTTACCCGTCTCAAGATCTCGCACTGCCTGTAGATTCTGAGCGATAAGCTCTTCAGGGTTAACGGGGCGTCCGCCGGCTGCGTGAGGGGTAATCACAATATTCTTCGTACCCCACAGCGGAGAGTCATCGGGCAGGGGTTCTTCAACCACAACATCCAGTGCTGCACCCGCAATCTCCCCCGAGTTCAACGACGCCATGAGGGCATCCTCGTCAACGGTGGTGCCGCGTCCTACGTTAATGACGTAGCTACGCTGGGGCAGCTTTGCCAGCTTGTCAGCATCCAAGGCGTTCTTAGTGGAATCACTGGTAGGCAGAATCATCACGAGCACGTCAGTCTTCTCAAGCTGCTCATCAATATCTTCAACCGCAATCACAGGGTAACCATGACGTTCACCGGCAGTAGTTGCAACACCGGTGACGTGCGCACCGAATGCCTTAAAAAGATCAGCAGTTTCTTTGCCAATCGAGCCAAAGCCCCAGATAGTCACGTTCGCATTGAGCAAGGTGGTTACCTGATTATCGGGGTAAAGCTCCTGAGGTCCACCAAGGTCTGATGCCCAATGTTTGCGCTCCTGGCAATCTTCTAAAGTCGGCAAAAAACGAATAAAGTTTAGGGTCAATGCCAGCGCGTGTTCTGCAACGGTCTTGGAATGCAAACCGCTACCGGATGCAATAACAGCGTCGTCGCGAAAACCCGCCGCACGAGCCTGGTCGGGGCCAGCCAATAGTGCCTGTACCAGCTTCACATCTTTGAGGTTGCCAGCTGCGTCCTTGAGCTGATCGTCGGTATTAGCCCAAGCAATGAGAACATCAGCATCATAATCGGCAGAATCAAGAGGCTGCTTAGGATCGTAGCTAACAGTGGTGTCTTCACTGGCCAGACCCAGCTTTTGCTCATCAAGCTCGATAGAGGTGGGAACAAGAATCTTCATTGGAACTTTCCTTACTTCTGCAGCAGCGGTTCTTATCAAACACCGCACATTCTAAGCCTACTGCGTCAAAAGTACTGCGAACGCGTTTGACGCGAACGCGGCGCGAAGCCTATAAACAGTGCTTAATCTTCGCGTAATAAGGTGCGGAACATGGCAACCGTTTGCGAAATATGTTGCTCAATATTCTTTAGATCCGCAGAGCCCTTGTGCAGCTCAAGATGACGCACAGCAGCGGAGGCAATGA
>JBHWPN010000053.1:0-5531 GCA_043424895.1 Rothia sp. (in: high G+C Gram-positive bacteria)
GGTCAGCAGGATCTTCACGGGGTACTCCTTAGCATGGGGGTTTAACCTTCTAGGTTAGTTCTACCGCACCAATGCTCAGTTTGCTGACCAACACGCGGGCGACACCCTGAGGGTGGAATCTGAGCGGACAGAAATGGGCACCGTATGTTCCATTGGGGCGCAACTAGTCACCACCCCATGAAATGCGAGATGCCCAAAACCGGGCAGTACGCCAGTCACATCGCTAAGACAACAGACTCAGATTCGATTTAGACCAGACCATAGAAGCTCAACATGTTGGGGACAGCTGTACCGGGCGCCTCCCTTTCAGCGTTGAGCTCTTTATGCTGAGATCCCGACAATTTGGCGTTGGCACTTTGCGTAGCAAGGTTGTTCATCTGAATGCCACCGGGGAGGTCTTCCGCCCCTTTAGCAAGCTTCTACGGCATCTGGCACCACGCCAAGGCCTCAACCTTTACTAACTGGACCAAAAAATCAGACTTTTCTTACGACCAAGCTTTCATCACAGTGAGAACCAATAACGGTCGCAAGCTAGTTGATGCTTCGGTGGCAACGGCGTCGTTTTCAATGCTTCATGAGTACAAAGGAAGGTTCAGGTTTGAGGATGGCCCGCGCAGTTGCCCTACACCGGCAAGTACGCAGTTTAGTGCAGTGGCAACACCAGTGCTCGGAGCGCCTTCTCACGAGATATGACCTTGAACTGCCCCATGGCAGGCGAAGCTAGTGGAGGTCCGTGGATCAAGTAACTTACTAATCAAAATGTCGGCTGTGTTTATGGTGTTACTTCACGTCGCGCCACTTCCGGACCCACAAAACTGATTTCTACGCCCTTCAATTCAGACGTCAGAAACCTATTCAATGGCTCAGGCAAGTAATTACTATCTCTTGCAGGTTGTATCGCAAATACACGCCTAGGGGTGGCTTCCTCCAAAGGCACTCACAGGCGCAACACACATCTTCCCGGTAGCTAAATAGAAATGGTGGGTTATATTAAATTATGAAAATGAAAACTCTCGTATTACTGGTCAGCTCTGGACTCCTTTTGACGTCCTGCAGCTCCTCCGCAGAACCTGCAGGCGAAACTACAAGCCCAGCAGAAACGACCTCAATCACCAATCCGGCGAGTGATGCGTCAACGGAGTACTGGACGGAAGAGCGCATGAAAAGTGCAGAACCAGCCCCCATGCCAACCACGCCCTAACGATGGGTGCGGATTACGCCCGTGTGTAGTTTCTTAGGACGCTACGCACTGGCTTTTTGCGCACCTCAACCGGCATTACCGCTCGTCGCTCGAACTTTGCACCGCCGCGGGGGGTAGAGCAAATAAGGTATGGCGCATCGGGCGACGCAGGTAAAGCCTGTAGCCGGTGCGCTGTTGGTTCCGTATGCGGCGTAGACGTCGTTTTCGACGGTGCTGACGGGCACGATTACGGCGGTGAACAAGTAGGTGCCCAGCCCACATAATCTGCGAGGGGACACATACCGATCTAAATTAGCCATTTTTGACCGGTATGTGTCCCCTAGCGGCGTTTAGAACCACTAAACCAGACCGTAGAACTTCAGGACGTTGGGGATTGCGGTTCCGGGCGATGCCCCCTCGGAGCTGAGCTCGATGTGGTCGGTGTTTGGCAGCTTGGCCTGGTCGCACTGCTCAGCAAGTTTGCTGAGATCGATGCTGGCGGGCAGATCTTTGGTTCCGCTACTCAGGCCCGCCAGGCTCTCGTAGTGCCTTTGCGCATCATTCTGATTTTGGTAGCGGGAAACTTTGCCAAAGAAAGCCGCCAACCACACCTCGAAACAAGGGTTAGATACAACAGCCCTAAAAACCCTTTCGTGCCCTGGCTGAAGCTTCCCCTTTTTCTTACCTTTATTATTTTCTTTCTCTCGCTTTTTATCTTCTTTTCGACAGTCAGTTATAAACTTTGCGAGAAGGAAGTTGTCTTTGTCTACAAAGAGCCAGACCTGATCGTATGCCGAAGCGTCACCCGTCGGTTTTGTCAGTTTATTTGGAAGATTAACGGGAGCTCCTGCAAGGAAATCCACCTTAACACTATAAGTTTTACCATGTTTTTTGAGGATAGCGTCTTTTAGAAGGTCAAGGTATTTTTGCTCAGTCTTTTCACCGTTAGTCACTAGGAGCACAGTGATTTTCTGCTGTTGTGTTCTAGTTGAACGCCTCATTTAGTCCTCCAAGCATGATTTCAGCTCGATAAGGGCAGGGTCGGGTATAGCACCGAAAGCACCGGCAAGGTATTTCTTCTCGGCATTATTACCTTTGCGCAGGTCGAAGTCAGCCAGTGAGCAGACCTCTGAGCTGCCTTCATCATTCTTTTCAACCAACCAGATTTCGTGAAACTCAAGCAGGCGAGTTGGTGAATTACCCATAAGAGAAACATCATGGGTGGTGAAGAAGAGCTGCGCCCCCTTTTTATTGAGACTCTCATCTTTGAAAAGGTCAACGATAGTTTCCGAAAGCGCTGGGTGCAAGCTTGAATCAAGTTCATCGACGACTAAAATTTTTCCCGTACGCAGAGCTGCAATAGCTTTGCCGGCTAAGGCAAACCAGGCTCGGGTTCCGTGGCTTTGAGCTTCAAGAGTCAGACCTACACGCTTACCATCGCTTGCATAGTGAGTAAAGGTAAGGGAACGACGAATTTGCTGTAAAAGCTCTTCCGGTATCTCAACTTCTTCGTCTTCTCCGTCCTCACCTTTTTTAAATACCTTTAGTTTCTCTAAAAACTCAGGTGAGATTTCGCGTTCTTCAACTGAAACTTCTGCGATACCGAGGTCAGCCACACGAGCTATAGCGTTACCTACTTTTGCCCATTGTTTAGGATCTTCTGAGAGCTGATGGGTAATCCAAGCAAGGTTACTGCGCAAAACATTTTCGCTATGCATAATAATGTCGCTTGCCCTACCAAGCCTCACACCATCACTAATTTCACTGAGCATAGTGTGACTGAATTTATGCGCAACCGCCAAAAACAGGTGATTAATGCGCGTTATTTTCCGCACCTGTTGGGTAGGACCTTTGAGGGTGCTACCAGCTTTAATATCAGGGAGTTCTTGCTCTTCAGTTTGGGTGCGTTCAAAAATAGTGCGTTTGGAGCCGGTAGGGTAGGAATAGAGCGCTTCCCAGCTGATGCCCCAAGCCTCTGCCCGCACCTGGTACTCGTAACGGGTATCTTTGTGCGTGAAGTTCACACAGTAGGAGACAGCCTTTGATTCACCGTCATTGGTAAGTTTGTTAGGGCTATAGAGGCGACGGCCGGGGCTTAAAACAGCTGCTGACAGGTCAGCAAAACCTCTCAGTAGGGTGGTTTTACCTGCTGCGTTGGGGCCGAAAACAGCAGCGACTTTGCTGGTGACATCTGACCAGGTTTGAGGGGCGGTGGGCACATTTGTTTTTAGTCCAGGTTTGACAAAAGAAAAGATAGCTTCTTGGTCAATACTGCGATAGTTCTCTACACTGAAATCTAGGATCATACATTCCACTCTATAGCAAAAATTAGTGAAATGCGGAAAAAAATTACCAAAATACGGGATTGTATGCTTTACCATCGTAAATCGCTTGCCCTGAGATAACTCATTACGCAAGGTCTCTTCTTCCACAGGATTGCTCTCACTGATCAGGACGCTCGCCCACGCAACGTGCATTAAGCTACAAGAGTTCATCCCCCAACGCCTGTCAGACGGTGTCAAAACTATACCCATTTCGGTGTAATTTTGACATCTAACAGCAAAATTTGCCTCCTCACAGCATCAAGGAAGGATCTGAAGCAATGTTGAAAGCTCCGACCTATCGTGAAACCTTGTACGAGGTTGCGTTAGATAGCTACGGATACGTTACCCCCGCAGATGCCCTTGAGGTTGGCTTACCGAAGGGCGAGCTTCCTAAGTTGGCTCGCCATAGGAACGGCAATCTGCAAAACGTGGCTTACGGGCTCTACCGTTTCACCAAGACCCCTGCCTCCTCTCTGGGTTATCTGGCTGAGGCAGTGAAGCGGGTGGATGATGGCGCCTATTTGCACGGTGAGAGCGTGCTTGAGTTGCACGGGTTGGCTGATGTGAACTCTCGGTATATATACGTGGCGTCGCCCAAGAGAGTGCGTAGATCTTTTCCCGGTAACCTCAAGGTTTCGGTGGGTAGGACTGGGGTTCCAGTTACCGAGTATGAGGGCATTCCTTGCCAGCCGGTGGCTGATGCCATTCTTGAGTGTCGAGGGAAGGTTGAGCAGAAGAGGCTAGTTCAAGCCACGCATAAGGCTAGGCAGCAGGTTCTTCTTACTATGAAAAATTGGGGCAGAGTGCAGAAGGAACTATCGTTATGAGCCAGAACCGTCCTGCTAATTTGAGGCCTCTCCAGAACCGAATTAGGAATATCGTCAGTGAGGATGTACATGTTTGCCCCGGCATTTAAGTCCACAGATGAGTGGTTCAATGATTTTATGCAGAAGGTTGAGGGCACGCACAGAAGTAGACCTGCCTAGCACCAGCGCCTCCCCTGATTTGCAGAGGAGCTTCTCCGGTCCGCAACCTTCTTCTAGATTCTATGCGCCAGTGGGTACCCTGAGGTAACAGCAGGTTCAAGTCCGGCACAAGTAATGTATTTTCCTCGCGGTCATTGACCGCGCTGCCCAGTACTTCTGCATAGCGGCGCAGGATCCCTAAATAGGTCATGACCTTTATTCACTAAATTCCATGCAGTAAATCTAGCCGAAACGATTAGCCTTTTGGCGGGTGAGGGTCTCCTCCGTATGAATTTCTCTGACCAATTTGGCCATTCATATTCCTGATAATATGCTCAACGCCCTTGTCCTTTGCCATCTCGCGGCCAGCTTTCTGGGCATCAGCTTTAGTAGTGTGCACATTTGAAGCTCGCGTGTTGCCTTGGAACTTATTTTTCCAAGAACCATCTTCATAATTGGTATCTACATCGCCACGCAAAGTGACCACCTCCCCCTAGAAAAATCGAATATATATTCGAGTATACATTGTGCAAGTCGAAATATACAACCCCAGTGGCGACCGAAAGCCCGCATGCAGAATCCGCCAAGTCTTCACCTATGCATCCTTCCGCTCTACCACAGCCCGATGTGAATTGATACCACCTTCGTATCCCCAGAGATATCTTGCGGGTAGCATCTTCATTGCTTTTAGAGTGGGGCGCGTGAGAGACATACGTAAACCGTTATTCGTAGTTCATGGATAGTGCTTTCAGAGCGGTGCACCGCTACCTATCGATGATTTAGCAGCCTTGGAACCCTGTGTGCACCGCGTACCTTTACTATCGTACAATCAAATACATCTTCGACTACAAGCCAAGTGGACTGACGGCTTCAGAGGTTCCCCACAGCCAAGCAAAGCGTCTATCATGCCTATTTTTTTACAATAAACCTTATTCAACTAGAGGATATTATCTCCCAGAAAATTTTTTGATCACTTAAAGGCAATATATTCTCGGGAGAAACTTCTCTGAAGATATTTTTAAAATATACCTGGTTTGATTTTTCTTGCACTTTTCCCAGTCA
>JBHWPN010000054.1:0-10931 GCA_043424895.1 Rothia sp. (in: high G+C Gram-positive bacteria)
CGCTGTGAGAATGGTCATTATGAAATACAGCACGATTATAAAGTTTCTGATTTTTCCCAAAAATTCATTGAACGTTCAGTCAGTGAGCTGAGAAGCGAGCGTGATGCCGTAAAAGCTATGGGTTTGCTGGGAATCAGAGCCTAAGAGTTCATCTTTCTTTGAATAAATTCAAAGCTAAATATCAGGTATTAAAATTAACGCCCGAGTAATTGTTCAGCTAAACAGTACTCGGGCGTTAACGTTTTAATAACCTTTTCTCGCCTGTCAAGTTTTCTCAAAAAAGAACAACAACCCTACAGGTTTTGTTTTCATGTTGAGTGCGTATCCTAGAACAAATCTTTTGATAAGAACCTCGTGGTCCTCGTAAGCCAAAGAGGTTCTCTTTCACCACCAAAGGACTGTTCGTGGATCCTCTTGAAATAGCTAGGTGGCAGTTTGGTATTACGACTGTCTACCACTTTATGATGGTGCCCCTTACCCTAGGGCTTGGCGCTGTTGTTGTCTTCTTCAATCTGATGTATGTCAAAACACGCGAAGATCAATGGAAGCGTATGACGAAGTTTTGGGGCAAACTGTACCTCATCAACTTCATCATGGGTGTTGCTACCGGATTGGTGCAAGAATTCCAGTTCGGTATGGCATGGAGTGAATACTCCCGTTTTGTCGGTGATGTTTTTGGAGCACCGCTGGCGATGGAAGGCTTACTTGCCTTCTTTGTTGAATCGACTTTCATTGGACTGTGGATTTTTGGCTGGGACAAGCTCAAGCCTAAAATTCATGCCCTGTGTCTGCTGTGCGCTGTGTGTGCGTCCTGGTTTTCTGCCTACTTTATTATTGTCGCGAACTCGTGGATGCAGCATCCTGTAGGTGTTGAAATGGTAGATGGTCGGCCCGTTATGACCGATGTCTGGGCTGTTTTCACCAACAACACGGCAATGGTAGCGGTACCGCACACGCTCTTTGGGTCAGTACAGGTGGCGGGTTCCTTCCTCGTAGGTATTGCGTGGTACAAGCTCTATAAACGTCGTTCCGATGGCGTGGATACAATCGGTGAGAACGGCAAGGTCGTTGTCGGAGATGCCGGTGTGGGCGGACGCGATAAAGCGGACTTCAAGGTCTGGTTCAACTCTCTGCGGATTGGCGCTGTGGTTGGTCTGATTGGCTTCTTTGGTACGGCTTTTACCGGTCACTCACAGGCTCAGCTGATGATTGAGCAGCAGCCTATGAAGATGGCTGCGGCAGAGGCTGCCTGCCACGATGGTACTGCGTTCTCCCTTTTCTCCATCTCAAATCCGGGCGCGCAAAACTGTGACGATGTACAAGCCATCGTCGAAATTCCCGGATTGCTTTCCTTCTTAGCCCACGAAAACTTCACCACTGATGTGCCCGGTATCGTCAGCCTTACTCCCGAATATCAGCAGAAGTACGGAACTCACCTTCCTGATGATCCCATGTACGGCGAGCGCGCCGGCCAGGAGATTAACTACCTGCCGTTGATGGAAGTCACCTATTACGGGTTCCGTGGGATGTTCACGCTCGGCGGCATCGCTATGCTCTCCTATTTCTATGTCCTGTGGGTGACGCGCAAGAAGGGGGAGGGCACGGTATCCGAGGTGAAGTGGCTGTCGAATCTCGCTATTGTCGGCATCCTTGCACCCTTTGGTGCCAACGTGGCTGGCTGGGTGTTCACCGAAATGGGGCGCCAGCCATTCGTCGTTGCCCCTAACCCCGATGGCAACCCGGCTGTCATGATGTTCACTGCAGCGGCTGTATCACCGGGTGTGAGTGGTGAAGAAATTCTGTTCTCGCTGATTGCGCTGACCGCTGTGTACGGTGCGCTGATGGTTGCAGAGACCTACCTGCTGGCTAAATTCGTGAAAGCTGGTGTACCTGCGGCTATGCCAGAACTGGTAGAAAACCCACACGATAAAGATAACGACCACAACGACCGCGATGTTCTCGCGTTCGCCTACTAAGGGGGAGTAAGACATGGAATTTTTTGGTTCTGCACCGACCCTGCCCACCGTGTGGTTCTTGATCGTTGGTTTCTTCTGGATCGGCTACATTGCTCTAGATGGTTTTGATCTTGGCGTAGGTATGCTAATGAATCGCCTGTTTACTCGGAATGAGAAAGAACGCAGGTTGCTTCTCAACACCATCGGCCCCGTTTGGGACGGGAACGAAGTCTGGCTGGTGACAGCCGGCGCATCGATGTTTGCGGCTTTTCCCATGTGGTACGCCGGTCTGCTCTCGGGTATTTACCTGCCCCTAGTGTTTACCCTTCTAGCTCTGATTTTTCGCGCTGTTGCCATTGAATATCGCGGTAAGAAAAATACGACGCGGTGGGTCAACGGGTGGACGATAGCTATGAACGCGGGCTCGTTCTTTATCGCTTTCTTCATCGGCGCCGCCTTGGCTATTACCGTCACCGGCTTGCCGCTGAATGACAACGGCGATCGCGTAGGTGGGGCATTTGCCTGGTTATCACTTCCCGCAATCATCGGTGGTTTAGCGTTCGTTGGCTTTGCTATCGTTCATGCACTGGCGTTTATTGCCCTCAAAACGGACGGTGAGATTCGTGTGCGCGCTCGCAAGGCACTGGTTCGTCTGCTACCGCTGGGGGTTTTGCCCATGCTGGTGAGCATCGTCTATATGCAGCTAAACAGTGCTTCTGTGCTGTCTTTGACGGCAAGCATTATCTCGGGTATTGCTGTGATTCTTGCCTGGAGTTTTGCTTATGGTGCTCGTGAAGGTAAAGCGTTCGCGTCCATGGTTGCGTTCATAGTCTTCGGGATGCTCAGCGTCTTTCTGGCGCTATTTCCTAACGTTTTGCCATCCACACTGGATTCGGCTCACAACCTCACGGTCGAAAATGCCTCTAGCTCGCCCTACACCTTGGGTGTGATGAGCATTGTGGCGTGCTTTGGCATTCCTGTGTTGCTGCTCTATCAGGGGTGGACATACTGGGTCTTTCGCAAGCGCCTCACTGTGCAAAACATTCCCGAGGCGCACGATGCAGCAGATTTAGCAACTTTGCCGAATGCGCGCTAGCGCGTAACCATCGCATCAGATTTCAGTACAAGGAGTCACCGTGAGTAACCGTCCGCCGCTGGGGCCAGCTGCCCGCCAAAACTTAGTGATACTTGGCGTCATCGCCACGATCAAGGTAGCGGCGACGGTTGTCTTTGCCGCGGTCCTGGGCACGGTGGTGGCCCACCTAGCGCGATTTACGTATGCGCACTTTTACGAGGGCGTCGTGTATGCCACCGATTACGAGCGTCAGCAGGCAGAATTTGCGGGGTTCGGGCAGGCTCAGATCTCAGGAATTGTTCCCGGTGCAGAGAACCTGAGCAGCCCGGTACTGCTGGTAACAATCGGGGCTTTTGCGGTGCTAATGAGAGCTCTTGCCGACTGGGCAATGTCTGCCTTTGCTGCCCGAGCAGCCGTTGGCGCCAAAGCTACCTTGCGCTCGCAACTGCTTGAACGCATCCTGGTAACCGGTGGACGCGACGCTCCGGCAGGTGCCGGAGCAACGGGCGTCCTGTTATCGATGGGATTAGGCGCCCTTGATAATTACTACACCAAGACTTTGATCGCGCTGGTATCTACTGCTGTTGTGCCGCTTGCAGTGTGGCTTGTGATTTTATTCTTTGATGGGGTCTCGGCGCTGATTATTGCGCTGACGCTGCCGCTGATTCCACTGTTCATGGTGCTCATTGGTAAGACAACCCAAACAGAGACCGCTGCTGCCCAAAAAGATTTGCACCGGCTCTCTGACCACATTGTTGAACTTGCTAAGGGACTGCCTGTTCTCATTGGTTTGGGCAGATCTCATTCCCAGGAAAAGGCTCTTACTGAACTTGGTGTTCGATACCGTCACAAGACCATGCAGACGCTGCGCAGTGCCTTTATGTCTTCGCTGGCGCTGGAGTTGATCACCACTATTTCAGTTGCGATTGTTGCTGTTTTCATTGGGCTGCGTCTAGTGCGCGGTGATATGGGGCTCGATGTTGCCCTCATGATTTTGCTCCTTGCACCGGAGTGCTATCAACCCCTGCGTGACCTTGGTTCTGCGTACCACCAGAGCGAGGAAGGCGTCGCTGCCCTGCGGACTGCCCAAAAGATTATTGACGCGCCAGTACCGGGGGAGCAAGCTATTTCTACTACTCGGGATTCTGCGCTGACAATTACTGATCTCACTGTGCATTATCCGGGCCGCGCGAAAGCGATTGGGCCGGTAAACTGCGAGCTTGCCCGTGGCTCAACCCTTGCTATTACCGGCGAGTCGGGCTGCGGCAAATCCACCGTCCTCTCGGCTATTGCGGGACTGTTACCGGACGGTCTTGTTCCTACGGGGTCTGCGCAGGCTGTGCGAGTGAGCGGGTCTATCACCGGTGCCGGAGCCATCGTGTGGGTTCCGCAGAGCCCGCGTTTTGTAGCGTCCACCGCTGCTCGCGAAGTCGCCCTGTACGGGGGTGTGGGCATCGAGTCTCTGATAGAAAAGGGTGAAGGTAATTTTTCTGAGTTCACCCGGTATTTGGATGCGGTTGGCTTAGCAGAGTGTGCAAATCTTGCTCCCGAGTCACTGAGCATAGGCCAGCAACGACGCTTGGCGATTGCGCGTGCGTTGGCGCGGGTGGATGCGTTGGGCAAGCAGCTGGTCACGGTTTTAGTAGATGAGCCAACCGCTCATCTTGACGCTGAGTCCGCTACCCGTGTGGATGCAGCGCTTGCCCACCTCGTGCAATCGCACGTATGTCTTGTACTGGTAACTCACGATGAAGCGTTGGCGCAAAGAGCTGACCTTCGTTTGCACGCGGAAAATCCCGGCAAGTGGACTGTTACTGAAAACCAGCAAAAGGCAGACTTCGAGAAACCGGTTTTTGGTGCGGAAGAATTCAGCCCTGCGGATGCTCACTCGGCGTCCGGTGAACCGCGCTCACCACGTCAGCCCGAGAAAATACCTAACTTTTCTGTTATTCAGACGCTTAGGGACTTTTTCTCCCTCGCAGAGCTTCATGTCGGCAGAACCTTTCTCTCGGCCTTTCTTTCCGTTCTTACCGCTGTCTTCGGTGTTGCTCTCACCGCGCTTTCGGGGTGGCTGATTGTACGCGCCGCCGAACAACCGGCGATGATGTACCTGACACTGGCGGTAGTCGGGGTACGTTTCTTCGGCATTGGACGGGCTACCTGGCGCTATCTTGAACGCCTGGTGACTCATCGGCTGGTGCTTGATGCGGCTGTTACCGTTCGGTCAAAAACCTGGCGGGCATTGAACACAGTTGCTGTGAGTGTGCGTTCGCTTCTGCGCGGTGAAAAGGTAGTTGACTCACTGAT
This sequence comes from Rothia sp. (in: high G+C Gram-positive bacteria), assembly GCA_043424895.1. GTDB lineage: Bacteria > Actinomycetota > Actinomycetes > Actinomycetales > Micrococcaceae > Rothia. The sequence continues at coordinate 5,338 of JBHWPN010000054.1, forward strand.
TACTGATGCCGATGAGCTGCGCGATGCCGCCCCGCGCGTCCTGCTACCCGTTGCAACTCACATAATTGTGATGCTGCTGGCGGTAATCGCGACGGTGACACTGACGCCGGAAGCCTGGTGGGTAGTTGCGCTCGCGGCTGTGTTCTCAACCGTAGTAATCCCGTGGGTAGTGGTGTTTGCGGATGCGCGTGCCGAGTCAGCAGAACGCGCAACCACAGCGCGGATGTTGCGCTTTGCCGTGTCTGCGTTTTTGGCAGCGGCTGATCTTCGCGGGAATCGCCGCGAGGCAACTGCCGTGAAAGCGCAAGAACAGTTGGACGCTCGCGTGAGCGATCTTGCTCGACGGGGTGCGTTGGCATCCGGTTTGGGTACCGCACTGAATACTGCAATCTGGTGGGGCGCAGTGCTAGTAGTTCTTGCACTGGTGTGGGAGCCGGTTCGTTCCGGCGAGCTGCGAACCCCCATAGCCGCCATCATTATTTTGATGTGTACCGCACTATTAGAGGTCTCAAATGCTCACGCTGAGGCTGTTCGAGGTTGGAGAGGATTCGCTGCAACCGTTCAGGCGCTGAAAGTCACCGGCGCAGTGAATGATACTCAGCCTGAAGAACATGTTGCAACGTCGCCCCTGCCTTCTTTCGGTCCGATCGAGGTTGAATTAGGGGGTATCTCAGCTCGTTGGCAGGGTATGGAAAAACCTGTGTTTAAGGACGTCAACGCGCGAGTGCGTTCCGGGGAGTGGTTGGGAATTACCGGCGAATCAGGCGCCGGTAAAACCACAATGCTGGCAACCCTCCTGGGATTTTTGCCTGCTGAGTCAGGTGCTATCCGCATCAACGGTGCCGCCGCTTTCTCTCAAGATTTACGCGGTTACGCCGCTTGGTGCCCGCAAGAAGCTCACATCTTTGAATCAACCATCGCGGGTAACCTTGCCTTGGCTCGCGAGAAAATGGATGCCCCCGACCACGCCGAAATGATGCGCGCCCTCACCCGAGTCGGGCTAGGTGAGTTCGCCGCGTCCTTACCCGAGGGACTAGCCACACAGGTAGGGGCAGGAGGTAACTACCTATCAGGAGGGCAGCGTCAACGTCTGGCAATTGCCCGCACCTTACTGGTGCGCTCGCCGCTGCTTCTTCTTGATGAGCCAACCGCTCACCTGGACGCGCCAACTGCTACCGCGCTGATGGACGAGGTTTCATCGGGCACTCGGGGCGCAACCTTGCAAGCCAGTGATATTCCCGCGGTTGTGGTGGTCTCTCACCGGGCAGAAGATATAGCCCGATGCGACGCGGTGGTTCAGCTGTAATTCAAGAACAATCTTATGCTGAGAGAAGACCTAGCAAACAGCTGCGATTTATGAAACATTGCAACAGCTAACGAGTAATACTCTGGCCGAGGAGTACGCTCGGGCAGCCTCTGAGTGGGAGGATGACGTCTGGGATCAAACCACAAGCGATAGTCTGAAATGAGACGAGGAGATATTTACTGGATTGATTTTGAACCATCCCGAGGCAACGAAGCTAATAAAAACGTCCTGCCCTAGTGGTGAGCCGGAACGAAAATAACTCATATGTTCAAACAAGTGGCATGGGCACCGTAACTGTTTTGCCCCTGACAACGAATACTAAGTTCGCGGCAAGTTTTCATGTGCTCGTTCCGGGTGCTGACTCGGGGACTTGCTCAAGACTCCAAAGCGCAGGCTGAGCAGATTCGCACCGTCTCAGGATCTCGACTTGGTGAATATATTGGCTCATTATCTGATCAACTAATGTGGCAAGTAGATATGGCTATGCGCACTCATCCTGCTCTGTAAGAAAAAGAGTACTCACTAGGGTACTGATGGTTGCTCGCCTTAGCCGTGAAATATATCAGTTTCTATTCAACCCGAATTTCTGGGAGAGAAGACTGTCAGAACAGGCAGCCACTCAGACATAATTTGATGGATTCTTTAGCGTCCAGATGAAACTGTGTAAGAATCTTTTCTTAAAGATTCTTCGTTGAAATGAGCAACGCATGACCGAACCACTTTTTAGCTCTACCGCAAAACTCACTAAACCTTTTGTATCCCTGATGGGCGCGATCGCGGTATTACAGCTGGCAATTATGGGCTGGCTCCTTGCTACCCCAAGCACTGGCGAGGACGCGCGCATAGGCGTGATTGTTTGCGGGGCGGTTTTTCTTATTGCCGTCTTGATTTTGTTCGCTCGTACTCATCTGAAAATTTATCCAGACCGGGTTGAGCTCAGAACGTTCGGTATCTTCACCTCCACCATTTCGACACACGAAATCAAGGACGCTAGCGTCCACCCGTCCACCGGTTTAGTAGCTGGCGCTGGGTTGCGCATCATGGGGAGCAACACCACCGGCTACCTGACGGGAGGGCCGTGCATAGCGATCAAAACATTCGACGGTGCCAACACGGTGGTCTCAACTCCCAGACCAGAGGAAGCCGTAAGAACAATAAAGTCTTTAGCAGAGACCGGTAGCCCGCAGCTCGATGAAAATCAGGGAACAAACTTGCCCTAGCTCACAAGAATTTATGCGGCACCCCGTTAAACGAAAAATCTCCGTACCTCTTGATAAGGTACGGAGATTTTTTGCATTGTCCTGCCGATAAAACAGCATTAAAAATCGGCTAGAACTTTAGAACAGCGTCACATCCTCAGACTCGCCAGTCGCTGAGGTGGATGCTACGGGCTTTGCCGGCTCATCAACTTCCACTGAGCCGGATGCGGTATCTGCCGCGTCCTCCACGGTTGACGAAACAACCGCGGCAGCAGCCGGAGCAATACGAGGTTCCGTCACCGCATATGCCGGGCCGATAGCCGCAACTGCCTGGGTGAGCGGAACACCCGAACCGTCGCGCGCGCCGAATTCACCGGGTAGCTTACGCGAGACACCTGCGGGGGAGACCGCCTTAGCCGGGCCAACACCAACCCATGCCAGCTCCAACTTGCTTTCACCGGTGACAAAACGATGCGCGCGCACACCTGCAGTCGCGCGTCCCTTCGCCGGGAACTCAGTGAGTTCAGTGACTTTCACGGACGGGTCAAAATCATTACTCGAATCGGTAATCGTAACAACCTGAGCATCAGTGCCAGGTGCGGTAACGCCGAAGGCAATCACCTTGTCATCATTGGCTACCTTAATGCCCGCCATGCCGCCGCCGGAGCGTCCCTGTGGGCGCACCTTGGACGCATCGAACGTCAGTAATTTGGCTTGCTCGGTGACGAAAGTCAGATTCTCGTCCCCGGCATCTGCAACAGCCACACCGATGACTTTGTCACCTTTCTTTAGCTTGATGATTTCCCAGTCATCGCGGTTGAGCGGGTAATCGGGGTTGACGCGCTTGATAACACCGCGTTCGGTAGCAAGCGCAAGCACTTTGTTGATGGGGGCAAGACCAATGAGAGTCTCACCCTTTGCCAGCGACACCACGTCGGCAGCTTTCACACCCGAAGACATCAGGGGAGTACCCGCCGAGTCCTCAAGCTGAGCCAAGTCCATAACGTTCACGCGAATCATACGGCCGGCAGACGTTACCGCACCGATTTCACCGCGCGCTGTCGTTGCAACTGCAGAAACTAAGGCATCATGCTTGATGCGCTTGCCCGGCTCCTTTAGTGGCGCCAGCTCGCCCTTGGCCGCGACGGTGCGTCCAATCAAACCTGAGGTAGAGAGCAGAACCCAGCTGGGATCATCGGCAATCTCAAGTGCCAAGCCCAGTCCCTTTTTCTTAGAAGGCTCAGCACCGGCAGCGGCTGCTACTTCAGCCAAATCATCCTTATTAGTAATCTTGGTTCGACGGTCAGTGCCGTAGAGATCGGCAACATCTTGAAGCTCTGCGGAGACCAGATCGCGTAACTTGGTTTCAGAGGCAAGAATTGACTCGAGCTCAGCAATATCAGCCTGCAACTCATCACGCTCAGCCTCAAGCTCAATACGCGAGTATTTGGTGAGCTGACGCAGACGCAACTCAAGAATGTGGTTAGCCTGAACTTCAGTAAGGTCGTAAATCTGCATCAAGCGTGTCCGCGCCTGCGCGGTCTCATCAGAGTTGCGAATAATCTGAATGACCTCGTCGATATCGACGATAGCTACCAGCAAACCCTCAACCAGATGCAGGCGGTCCTTGCGCTTGCCCAAGCGATGCTCAGTGCGACGACGCACCACATCGATGCGGTGATTAGCGTACACGCGCAAAAGATCCAGCAAACCGAGCGTCTGAGGTTGCCCCTCAACCAGTGCCACATTGTTAATGCCAAACGAATCTTCCAGCGGAGTGTACTTATACAGCGATGCCAATACCGCGTGCGGATCAAACCCGTTCTTGACCTCAATAACAAGACGCAAGCCGTGCTTACGGTCGGTGAAATCCTGAACATCAGAGATGCCCACGAGCTTCTTATTGTTAACGCCGTCCTTGATTTTTTCGATGACTTTTTCAGGACCAACCATGTACGGCAGCTCAGTCACCACAATGCCGCGTTTACGAGCGGTCACCTGCTCAACACTCACCTTCGCCCGAGTCTTGAAAATACCGCGGCCGGAGGCATACGCATCCTTAATGCCCTTGGTGCCCACAATGACGCCGCCGGAAGGCAAATCTGGGCCCGGAATGAACTTCATGATTTCGGTCAGTGTGGCGTCTGGGTTCTCCAATAGATGACGCGTACCGGCAATAACCTCGCGAAGGTTATGCGGTGCCATATTAGTTGCCATACCCACCGCGATACCGGTTGCACCGTTCACCAAAAGGTTGGGGAAGGCTGCTGGTAATACGGCGGGCTGCATGAACTGGTTGTCGTAGTTAGGCACAAAATCTACGACGTTTTCGTCCAAGTTATTGGTGAGGGCCAGCGCGGCAGGATCCATGCGAGCTTCGGTATAACGCGATGCTGCCGGGCCGTCATCCAAAGAACCAAAGTTGCCGTGGCCATCAACTAGAGGTAGACGCATGGCAAAAGGCTGAGCTAGGCGCACCATAGCATCGTAAATTGCAGCGTCACCGTGCGGGTGAAGCTTACCCATAACCTCGCCCACCACACGTGCAGACTTCACATGCCCCTTATCGGGGCGTAATCCCATCTGCTGCATCATATAAAGGATGCGACGCTGCACCGGTTTCAGACCGTCACGAGCATCGGGTAAGGCGCGCGAGTAAATGACCGAGTAGGAGTACTCTAAAAAGCTGGATTCCATCTCGGTTGAAACGTCGATATCGACGATGTTCTCAACGATGTCTTCTGGATAATCGTCAACAACATTTTTAGATGAGCGCCGTGCCATGAACGTCCTTCAGCTTGCGTGGATAGAAAACATGGGTAGAAAAAGCGTTCTCGAAACTTCCCAAAACGCCTCAGTCTAGTTTACAGGTTAGTGATAATCGGGGCTGGTTGCGCTAGTGGAACGGAAAAAATGAGATATATGACCTAGTGAGGCGTTAGTTTTTGCCTGATAAGAAATGGATAACCTTTACCGTCATATATGTAACAGTAAAGTCATAAGGATGTAATTGAATATGGATAAAATCCCGAAAATATATTTACTGGTTCGTAACTTAGAGCGAAAAATTTAGATGCGAGGTTAAGTAG
>JBHWPN010000055.1:0-10695 GCA_043424895.1 Rothia sp. (in: high G+C Gram-positive bacteria)
TATGTGTCGATATCTGAGAGGATGCCGATTTGTTGGTCGTCAGGTACGACGAAGACTTCTGTCTGGGAGCTGTCGCCGTCTTCGAGATCGAGTACGACTTTGTGCATGCCGGGTTCGAGGTTGACTGCTAGTTTGACGTCGATGACTCCGCCTTCATCGGCGTGGATGGAGTATTCGTGTTGGTCGTCGATGATTACTTTTACTGCTGCATGGCGGATGGCGATGGAGGTGAAGGAGCGCCATCCGCGTAGTCCTTCTGTGGAGCTTACTTGGGTGATGGAGTCAAAGATTTCTTCGAAGCCGTCCGTTTTGTAGAGGGCGCGTCCGATGACTCGTACCCAGCTGGTTGAGCCGTAGCCTTGGTTGGCAACAACTACGCGTTCTAGTCCTTTTTCGCGAGCGCGGGTTTCTCTCCAGTCGTGGATTTTGTTGCCGATGCGGTAGGCGATGTTGTCGGCTTCGTTTTTGAGTTTTTTGGTTGGGTTTTGGTTGTTTGGGGTGTTCATGTGTTCCTGGTGGTTGGGGTTTGGTTGTTTGTTTTATTGTCTCATTTATTGTGGGTTTTGGGGGTGAGAAACGGCCGTGCGCTGGAGTGCGTACGGCCGTTTGTGTGTATGTGTGTGGGTGGTGTTTTAGTTGAAGACGAGGCGGCAGGTTGCTGAGCCTTTGCCTTCTGATTCTGAGGCGTGGGTGGGGTGGGTGATGCCTGCGTCTTTGGCGTAGCAGCTGACTTCTGCTTCGGGGTCTTCTGCTTGGACGGTTACCCAGTAGGTGGTGTCGTGGAGGTCTGCGGCGTTGTCGGCGGTGAGTTTGTAGTATGACTGTTCGCCGTTGAAGGTTGCTTCGTTGCCTTCGAAGTTTTTGCCGTCTACGGTGACTCGGATGTTGCCGGGTGCGTTTTGTCCGTCTTCGGTTTTGATTGAACCTGAGACGACGATGTCGTCGCGGTGTTCGAAGCTGTCGGTTTTTTCAAGTGCCATGCCGGCGGGCACGGTGTGGGCGCAGCCGGTGATGAGGGCACCGGTGGCAAGGGCTAGCGCGGTGAATGCTTTGGGATTCTTCATATAGTTGAATATATCGTTTGTTGGGTGGTTTTGGGGTGATATTGGTGGGTTTTTGGCACAAGTAGTCAGTAAATTGTGGGGGTGTGGGGGTGGATGCTGATTTTCCTCACGTGGCGCGGTTGGGTGTGTTCTGTAGTGGTTTGCTGTAGGGGTTGGTGGCGCGTTTGTTTTCGCGTGGAATTGGGTGTGTCACTTGAACGCACGCGCGGTACTCCCCTTGCGGGTTAGGCTGTGGTGGTTACGCTGCTTAGTTATGATGTGACGTGAATTATCTGATTCTTTGTAACGGGGGAAGTATGGGTGTGAATTGGCATCGGTTGGATGCGTATGGGTGGCGTGCGGCGGTTGAGCAAACCAGTGCGGTGGAGGGGATTTTTGCTGCTTTGAATCGGATTGATGAGCTGAATCCTCTCTTGAATGCTTTTACTGTGGTGCTTGCGGAGGAGGCTCAGGCTCGTGCTGCGGAGCTTGATGCGCTATCCCCTACCGAGCGCGGTCCCTTGCATGGTGTTCCGGTGGGAAAAGATAAAGACGGGTTGCCTCTATCCGTGCAGTTAGTGGGTTCGCGCAATAATCAGCAGTCTGCGGAGCAGCTTTTTGGCCTGGCGGCAGGTTTAGAAAACCCTGTATTTCCGGGGTAAAAATGACCATGCTTCACGGGCGGAATAAAAAGTTCCCCATCGAACGGGATTTATTCGAACTTTTGTTCGAAAATGGCAAAAGGGCCGCAGCTCAGCCCTTTTTCTCCCCCGGCAACCCCAACCAGGAAGGTTCAATGATGCAAAATCTCAGCTTTTCTTCGCTGACACACGAGCACCTTTCTCAGATTCAAGAGCTCTTAGAATCAAACGCTGATTACACTTACCGCATCACCGGCGAGCGCGTCTTCCCTCACGCTGCAGCTGAGGTTTTTGAGACTCGTCCGCCGGGTGTAGCGGCTGAGGATCTATGGGTGCTGGGCGCGTGGCTGGGTGAACGGCTCGTAGGTTTGTGTGTGACGGTGCTGCATTGGCCTGCGCCCCAAACCGCCTATATTGGATTGCTCGCCGTCCACCAGGATTATCAGGGGCAAGGTATTGGCGGTCAGCTTCACCACTATCTGCTAGATAACCTTCTACAGCGTACAGAGGTTACAACGCTGCGTCTGGGGATTGTTGCCACCAATGCCGTATCCGCCACACCCTTTTGGGCGTCCCTAGGCTATACGCCTACCGGGGAGACCAAACCGCATCATGCGGGGCAGGTTATCAGCACGGTTGAACTCTTTGAACGAGCTTTACGCAATGTCGTCATTGACCCCAAAGAGGTACAAGAATTTTGGGATAACGCGCGAGCAATGCTTCCATCGCTGCCTATGATCGCGCCCGATGCGTGGAGCTTCGGCTCTAATGCCCAGCAAGCCGATGATCTTCTGGCGCTGGTGCTCGTCAGGACCAAAACTGCTACATCCTCAGCGCTGAGCGATTATGAGATAGACAATGAGCCGTTGCCGGTGGTCGGTCAGTACAACGTTCTCTGCGATGGGACGGGAGCACCTCGCGCCATCATCCAAACAACCAGCGTCACCGTCACAGAGTTCGCGCACGTCACCGCCGAGCACGCTTGGGCAGAAGGCGAAGATGACAGGACGCTAGATACCTGGCGCACTACCCACCAGCAGTACTGGGAAGACAACTCCCCCGGTGGTTTTCACCCGCATCAAAACGTAGTATGCGAGCGCTTTACCCTGATCTACCCGCTACTCAAGGACTAAAGCTGGCCGGTGGCAAATCCAAAGACAAGGCCTAGTACTACCGGCACAAAAAGTAACAGAAGCACCAGGGTGCTAATAATCAGGCAGAGAATGCTGATGCTCATCCACATCGGGTGATGGTACTGGCCCAAACGAATGATGCCGCGCAGACTCAGCACAAACATCACCAAGAACCCGCAACAGGCCATAACACCCAGAAACAGTCCAGGAATATACTCGTAGGCCTCCCCGTGTTGCAGCGCTTCGGCAACCGTCGGGTAACGAGTTGACACCTGAACGTGAGTCACCATCGCCGCCGACAGCGCAAGCAGACCAAAGGACGCCAGCCCCACACCTATCGCGGCCAAAACGCCCCTGGGGTTGCGATGAAACCCGCGGGCATTGCGGATAGTTCTTTTCACGCGTTTTCTCACCATGACGACGGACCCTTAAGAAATGAAGTGGTGTGTGCTATCCACACGATAGCAGGAGCACAGACCGGCGTGGTGCATCCGCTGAGCATCACCGTGGCATTCCCCCGACACAAAAGCTCACGAACCGGCTGTCAACCACTTCGCACAGCATTACAACACCGGGCGCACCAGCGAAGAATACCTCATCCAGCCGATGCCGATACGAAAAAGCCGGCTGGTCGAACAACGTTCAACCAGCCGGCTAAAAAGTGGAGATAAGGGGACTCGAACCCCTGACCCCTTGCATGCCATGCAAGTGCGCTACCAGCTGCGCCATATCCCCGTATTCAGTTGAGTCGCATCCTGTAAGAGACGACTCAACTATATTAACCATCACAGGCACACAAACGCAAATTGAAAACGCTCACTGCGCTGAAACGGTACATTTAGCGTTCTTCACCCACCACATCGTCGTCGGTGATGATCGCTTCTGCTTCTTCTTCAGTTTCAGCATCAGCCACAGGAGCCTCGTTCTCAACACCGAGTTCAATGCGCGGAGCCTCAGCCCACAGACGATCCAGCGCATAGAACGCGCGGTCTTCCTCATGTTGAACGTGCACTACGATGTCGCCGAAGTCCAGCAGAATCCAGCGTCCGGACGCGCGTCCTTCACGGCTGATGGGCTTGAGGCTCAGCTTTTCACGCAGAGCGTCCTCAATCTCATCAGAGATAGCGTTCACAAGTCGCTCGTTGTGCGCGCTCACTACCAGGAAGCCATCAATCAGGCCCATAAGATCCGATGCGTCAACAGCCAACAGGTTAGTGCCCTGTTTTTCTTCGGCCGCTACAGCAGCAACCTTAAGTGCTTCAATTGATTCTTTAGCCGCAGCCATAGATTCCTTTCAAAAAATTTTCCTGATCTTCTTCACCGGTGCAAGGGCACATCGGCGCAAGAAGGTACTTAGCCATTATTCATGAAAAAGTAGATACCAAAAATAACGAGCGCCATGATAATCAGCACAAGCGGCAACCACACTGCTGATGTGCTTTTTCGATCGACGGCACTTGAGCTCTCGTGTGATTCCGCCTCGGTAGAGTCTTTTACATAGCCGACGGGCGTCACAGGCTCTTCTGCCACCTGAGCAGTTTTATTCTCTGCTCGCGTACTCTGACCAATCTGAGCCACATCGAACTGTGATTCTCCCGCCGATTGTTCTGAGTTTCCCTCCGTGTATTCAGAAATCTCAAGGCCGGTACTCTGGCTTTCAGAAAGAGACTCATCCTCGCGAAGGTTCTCATATTCCTGAGAATCCTTTGCGCCCTCAGATTCAGCTTCTACGCTCTCAAACGAATCATGCTCTTGAACCGGCGCCGCCGCATCGTGCGCACCAGCATCATCCCCCAGCAGTTCATCATCGGTAAACTCCGAGAACTCAGCAGCCACAGGAGTTAAATCAAGACCCTGCGCCGATAGCGCACTCACGGTCTCGGGAATATATTCCTCAACCGGCGCGTCCTGCTCTTCTTCGAAGAGTGCAGAATCAGTAACTTCTACAACCTCGGTTTCGTGCACACCCTCATCGACAGCTGGCTCGCTAGCGGCAACAGAGAAATTCTCAGACTCCCCCGCATCCCCCAGCTCATCGCTCTCAAGAGGCGAGATGCTCTCAGCGCTCGCGTCCTCACCATCGTGCTGAGTCAGCGGATCAGACACAACAGCCTCACTCTCGTGCACCTGCTCATCGACACCGACGCTATTTTCCTCACTGTCGGCGGGCGCAGGCACAACAGGTTGCGCCCCGGTTGCCCACGGAGTAGTCACGGTCAACGGCTGGTAAGAGCTCTCATCAACCGCAGACGAAGCAGGCTCAACCTCATCCTCAAATACGAGCGAAGAATCATCAAGCCCCACCATCGTAGGATCACTTTGAACACTTGTAGATTGAGCTGTACCGTTACCCTGCACCTTCTGAAGGGTGTCTTCATCAGATGCGGCAGACTCCATTGACCCTTGCGCAGCCAGTGCCGATAACCGCTGATGTGCTGCGGTAGATTCGGTATTAACAACCTCATCATTTTCTAGTGTGCCCATGTAAGCCACCGGTTCATCGGGTAACTTATCCCCGTTTTTGAGGGCACGCAAGTATTCGGCGGCGTCGTTGCGGTATCGAATAAGACGACGCGGACCCATAGGACGCGTCGGAGGGGGAACTACGATGCCGTCCTCAGTGGTGAACGGTTCGTAGAGATATGCCTCTGAGTCGTCATACGTTGTGTTCTGATTTTTATTCTCAGTCACCGGGATCCTTTGTTGGTGTGCGGGGTCTATGTAAATTCTAGTCTGTCGGTGCCCCATACGGAATACACTGCTAAAAGAGTTATTCGGAGTCCCGGGTATCGGGGGCAGGTAATCCGTGGCTGTAAAGATGCCCGTCACCTGCATTATCGCAGGGCGTGTAAAGATCGTATTTGTTGATGTACTGCACTACACCATCGGGAACTAGATACCAGACCGGCATTCCAACAGCAGCACGGTCTCGCACATCTGTTGAGGAAATAGCGAGCGCAGGCACTTCGAGCAGGGCCGCTTTTGAGGTGTTGGCGATGGGCGGTAACTCAAGCTCGTGACCGGGACGGGTAACCCCCACGAAGTACGCCAGCTCCCAGAGTTTGTCTGCATCTTTCCAGGTCATGATTTGGCTCATGGCATCTGCGCCTGTGATGAAGAAAAGGTCGGCGTTGGGTCGTTGGTCGCGTAAGTCTTTGAGGGTATCAATCGTGTAGGTGAGCCCACCGCGGTCAATGTCAACCCGGCTAACGGTAAATTGTGGGTTGGATGCGGTTGCCACCACCGTCATCAGGTAGCGGTGCTCGGCGTCCGTCACAACTCGTGCCCCTGTTTTTTGCCAGGGTTTTCCAGTGGGTACGAAAACGACCTCGTCAAGATCCAGCACCGCAGCAACTTCACTTGCTGCTACAAGGTGACCGTGGTGGATAGGGTCAAAAGTTCCACCCATGACACCTAAACGGATGCGCCCTTCAACGCGCGGAGGAAGGTTCAGGGAGTGGATAGTGGAGCGAGGTTGCGGATTCACGGTTCTCCGAAGAAGGTAGGTTGATTCAACAAAGTTCGGCGCGACCTTATACGAAATGTTCGCTATAAAGTCGCGCCGAAACTCAAAGTGTGTAGCGGCTACCGCTTAGACGTGGTGCTTGCCCTGGTATGAGCGAATAGCAACCTGTTCATCGCGATCAAGGCGGTCGGTTCCGGTGTGTGAACGAACGATGCCGCGACCTGAGAATGAGATGGTGACACAGAGCATCAGCAAGAAGCCAAGAGCGAAAACGATTCCGAACCAGAAGGTGGGAATACCAAAGAGTATGCGCTCGTGACCACCTTCTTCAGCAGCTACGGTGCCCGCTGCGAGAATGAGTGAGTTAATCATAAGTCCTCCAGGAATTATCACGTTGGTGTGCGTGTGAAACTACATGCAATGCTACCGGGTTTCCGCCGGTTTTGTGCAAAGCTCACAGGTGTTTACCCTATCTTTACGAGCGTACCTGCCAGTTGCCGCGCATAATCCACTTGGTGGTTGTGAGTTGCTCTAGACCCATAGGGCCGCGTGCATGAAGTTTTTGAGTTGAGATGCCAACTTCAGCCCCTAATCCTAGCTGACCGCCGTCGGTAAAACGGGTCGATGCGTTGACATAGACAGCTGCTGAATCAACCTCGCGAATAAAGGTTTCTGCGTTAGCTAGGTTGTTAGTCAAAATAGCTTCTGAGTGGCCGGTGGAATACTTACGAATATGCTCGATAGCTTCGATCACTGAGTCTACGGTACGCACCGCAAGATCCAGCGAACCGTATTCAGTAGACCAGTCCTCTTCGGTAGCATCTACTGCCTCTACCCCTTCGGGCAGCATCGTGCGGGTTTTCGCGTCCACGTGCAAGGTGACTCCAGCATCGCTAAGAGCCTGCAGGACGCGGGTTGTTGCTTCTGCACCTTCTGCAAGCAAAAGAGTTTCAACAGTGTTGCATGTGCCCGGACGTTGGGTCTTAGCGTTCACCAAAATCTTTGCCGAACCTTCAACCTCTGCGCTGTGATCCAAGAAGATATGGCAGTTGCCCTCACCCGTTTCAATGACAGGTACACGAGCGTTCGTTACTACCGACTGAATCAGCTCATGCCCACCTCGGGGAATGAGCACGTCAATATAGCCGCGAGCAACCATCAAAGCGTTGGCGCCATCACGTCCAAACTCATCGACACTTTGAACGGTGTCCATAGGCAAAGAATTCTTATCGAGGGCATGGCGAATAATCCCCACGATTGTCTCATTGGTTTTAGCTGCTGCCGAGCCTCCGCGCAGCATCACAGTATTGCCCGATTTAATAGCGAGACCTGCAATATCAACAGTGACATTCGGACGGGCTTCATAGATAGCGCCAATAACACCCATGGGCACGCGCACCTGAGTCATGCGCAACCCATTATCCAAGGTCGCCCCGCGCACCACCTCACCCACAGGATCGGGCAAGGTAGCAAGATCACGCAAAGAGTTGGCAAGTTCACCGACCCGATGAGCATTGAGCATCAACCGATCAAGCATAGCCTCGCTCATACCATTGGCGCGCTCGCGTTCAAGGTCTTCAGCGTTCGAGCGCACAATAATATCTGCCTTGCGCTCAAGATCCTTAGCGATGGCTTCTAAAGCATTATTCTTCCACTTGGTATCAGCCTTAGCTAGTACTCGAGAAGCCACACGAGCGTCATAGGCCATATCCGTAACTTTTTTGAGAATATCGACAGGTACCGTCAAATTTTCAGTCGTTGTGCTCACGTCTTTCCTAACTTTCTCGCTAAAACCTAGTTCTGTGATTCACAATACAGGTTATGAAAATTTGTTGCTACTAATGCACCAGAGCAATGTTGTCGGCATGCACCACCGTGCCATCGTTTTCTTCACCCAAAATCTGCACAATCTCATCAGTATGCAAACCGATCATCTGCTGGGCCGCTAAAGAATCGTAAGAAACCAGCCCGTGGGCGACCACAACGCCGTCCGTATCTACAATTTCGATCGGATCATTAGCCTCAAATTCACCGCTCACAGCCTTTACCCCCGCTGCAAGCAAAGAATTTCGCCGACGGACAGCAGCCGCCGCCCCGCTATCCACCGTAATTTTGCCGCGAATATCCGCCAGATGCTCCAACCACAGCATATTTACCGGACGCCTGCTACCGGAGGCATAAAACCAGGTACCAACGTCCTGCCCCTCAAGAGCAGCCCGCGCATTCGCAGCGGAAGTCACCAACGCAGGAATACCACTGGCCGCAGCAATCTGAGCTGCCTTGACTTTGGTCACCATACCGCCAGAACCCACGCCAGCTCGCCCCACCGAGCCTATGCTGAGACCGGCTATATCCTCTGCGGACCGAACCTCCACCACGCGCGTACCACCTTCATCGGGATGCTTGGTATACAAAGCATCAACATCGGAAAGCAACACCAAAACATCAGCTTTTACCGCGTGCGCTACCAAAGCTGCAATACGATCGTTATCCCCAAATTTCAGCTCCGCTGTAGCAACCGCATCGTTCTCATTGACAATCGGCATTACCCCAAGCTCTAATAAGCGCTCCAACTGTCGGTGCACGTTAATGTAGCGATCTCGGGCAATGAGATCCTGCACCGTGAGCAACACCTGAGAAACAGTTACACCGTACCGAGAGAAAATATCCGTATAACGCGTCATCAACAATGACTGACCCACCGACGCCGCAGCCTGAGCAGTCGCTAAATCCTTCGGACGTCGTTTCAACCCCAACGGTGCTAAGCCAGCAGCAATCGCACCCGAAGAAACAAACACCAACTCCACGTTTTGATGGGAACGCTTGAATTTAGCTAAAACATCAGAAATCGTGGCAATAGCCAATTCATCCAACGAATTCTCAATAGACGTTAACGATGAAGAACCGACTTTCACCACCACACGCTTGGCACGGGGAATATCAGCCCGCTCCACCACATGACTTTTCTGCCTCTTACCGCCCACGTTTCCCATCACCCTCCGCTTCATTGTGCACTCAAAAAATAACTACCGTCTCACCTCAGTGTGACGGTAGTTATTCTACAGACAATTATTGAATGCTATTTATGAATCTTATGAATCCCCGCGCTCACGACGCTTAGCATCAACTGACTCAGTCCAGATACCAGCCTTACGTTCAGCCTCCAGCTCGTCTCGAGCTGCGGTCTTGGCGTCCATACGATCCTTGTATTCGGCGCGCTTTTCGGCACGGGTCGGACGAATAATTTCTTCCAAACGGGCGTCAGTACCGCGCGGTGAAGTCAAAAGCTCAGCACCGCCCACCATGGTCGGCTCCCAGTCAAAGACCACAGCATCGGTTTCTTCACCGATGACCACAGCGTCTCCGGCGCGCGCACCCATCTTGAACAGCTGATCTTCAACACCCAAACGGTTGAGTCGGTCTGCCAGATACCCCACAGCCTCATCATTATTAAAGTCAGTCTGCATAATCCAGCGCTCGGGCTTCTCGCCAATCACGCGGAACAAAGGCTCAAGGTTACGCTCTTCCTTACGGATGATGAACTCTTGCTTCTTCTTGCCACGCATGGTTTTAGGCTTGATGACTTCAACCTCCACCTTGGGAGCTTCAGCCTCACGCTTAGCCTGCTCAGCGCGGTCTTCAGCCACAAGCTCAGCCATCGCAAAGCTCAACTGACGCAAACCTTCATGAGATGCCGTTGAAATCTCGAATACGCGCAAACCGCGTTCTTCGAACATGGGTCGCACAAAATCAGCAAGCTCACGAGCCTCAGGTACATCAATCTTATTCAGGATGATGAGCTGAGGACGCTCGTGCAGCGGCACCGTCACACCGGCGGTCGGATCCACTTCGTAATTTGAAAGCTCGTTGGCAATTACCTCGTAGTCGGTAATGGGATCGCGGTTAGGCTCAAGAGTTGCACAGTCGATCACGTGCGCAATAGCCGAGCTACGCTCCACGTGACGCAGGAACTGATGCCCGAGCCCCTTACCTTCTGATGCGCCTTCAATAAGACCGGGGACGTCTGCCACAGTAAAACGGGTGTCGCCGGCTTGAACAACACCAAGGTTAGGAACCAGCGTGGTGAAGGGGTAATCCGCAATCTTAGGACGCGCCGCAGAAAGCGCGGCGATCAACGACGACTTGCCCGCAGAGGGGTAACCCACCAAGGCAACATCGGCGATGGATTTGACCTCAAGCACGATATCGCGCTCATCGCCGGGAGTGCCCAACAGCGCGAATCCCGGTGCCTTACGCTTAGCGGATGCCAGAGCCGAGTTACCCAGACCACCGTAGCCGCCCTGCGCAGCGAGGTATTCGTCCCCAATATTCACCAGGTCCGCAAGCACATTACCCTCACGGTCTTTAACAACGGTGCCTTCAGGAACTGAAAGAATCAGATCTTCACCGTG
>JBHWPN010000056.1:0-4961 GCA_043424895.1 Rothia sp. (in: high G+C Gram-positive bacteria)
GTCTAGATTAGCGCGTAACCCACAAGATTGAGCGCTAAAGCAAGGGCAACAGCGAGTCCCGGACGAATGAACTTAGCGAGCCGAACCACCAAAAGCCCAGAAATAATGGTGCAAATAACCGCGGGCAGCATCGAAAGCCCGGCAGCAATGGGTGAAAAACCAACCACCAGCTGAACATACTGGGAGTAGAAAATCATAAAGCCCGTAAAGCACGTCATCGTAATGAGATTGCTCAGCAGACCACCGGTAAAAACGCGGCTGTGAAAGAGCGTCATATCAAGCATAGGGTGTTCAAGACGGTTTTGTCTGCGCACAAACAGCACACCTGTCATCAAGCCGGCAACAAGTGCTACGTAAATGCTGGGATGTGCAAGACCTTCGGTTGCGCCAATCTTAAGCGCGTAAATAATGCCGAACATCGCCGTCATAATCAGCAGGATGCTAGGGACATCGATGCGCCCGCCTGTGCGGTTATACGATTCGGGTACCAGCATGGGCAAAGAGATGAGAGCCGGGGCAAGAATCAGCGTGGCAATCAAAAAGATCGAACCCCACCAAAAATGCTCCAGTAAAAACCCGCCCATGATGGGCCCCAGCACAGCACCGGCAGAAAAGCCAGATGCCCAGACCGCTAGAGCCACGCGTCTTTGGTTAGGGTTCAAAAAGATGTTGCGAATCAGCGCCAGCGTAGAAGGCATGAGCATGGCACCGAAAAATCCCAGTGCACCGCGAGCGGCAATCAGCCAGCCGGCGCTCGGTGCGAAACCAGCAAGAGCCGACACCACGCCAAAGCCGATGCAACCAATCATCAGCAGGCGGCGGCGTCCAATCTTATCGCCCAACGAACCCATCGGAACCAACAAAGCCGCCAGCACTAGCGGGTAGAGATCAACCATCCACAATAACTGTGCGCCGGTGGGGCGCATGACGCGAGAAATCTCGGGTAGCGCAAAACTTAGCACAGTGTTATCAACAGAAATCAACAAAACGGGTAGCATCAACACAGCAAGGGCAAGCCACTGCATTTTGCCAGCATTGAGCGGAATGGAATTGGTTACGGGCATATCTTCCAGTCTAATTAACCGGTGCAAATCGAGAGGTAGAAAACGTGCCTGCTACTTCTTGCCTAGATATGCAATGCTAGAGACATGACTTCAGTACCCGGCACTGAGCCCGCCAACCACCTGCACGCATCCGCACTTGAGCTACTGCACAAACTCACGGGTAATCCGAACGCGAACTTTCACCCCGGACAGTTTGAGGCCATTGAAGCTCTCGTGGCGCAGCGTCGGCGCGCCCTCGTTATTCAACGCACTGGCTGGGGTAAGTCAGCGGTTTACTTTCTGTCCGCGCTTTTGATGCGCCAAGCTGGTAGCGGCGTAACCCTCATCGTCTCGCCCTTACTTGCGCTGATGCGAGACCAGGTGGACGCTGCCGCCCGCGCCGGGGTGCGCGCGGCGATGGTGAACTCGTCCAACATGACAGAGTGGGATTCCATAGCTGCCCAAATTGCTGCCAATGAGCTTGACGTTCTACTCATCGGCCCCGAACGCTTGAACAACCCAAGTTTTCGCGAGAACTGGCTGCCGCGCATCCTGCCCAATCTGGGCATGTTAGTGGTGGATGAAGCACACTGTATTTCTGACTGGGGTCACGATTTTCGCCCCGACTACCGCCGTATTCGCACGTTGATTGCGCAACTACCGGCTGGCGTTCCCATTCTTGCAACCACCGCAACCGCTAACGAGCGCGTAGTGCAAGATGTAGCCGAGCAACTTGGCGCGCACGCTGATCTTTCTACCCCGAATGCAGCGGCTAATACCCCGGCAGGGGAGGGACGGGCGGATGCGGCATCCGACGTCTTTATTCTGCGCGGTCCGCTGACTCGTGACTCCCTGCGTTTAGGCGTACTAAACCTTGCGGACTCTACCCAACGTTTGGGCTGGCTACTGACCCACCTTGGTTCTTTCAACGGCTCAGGAATCATCTATTCGCTCACCGTCTCGGCTGCTGAAGATACTGCCGCTGCCCTTCGCGAGGCCGGCTACAACGTAGCTGCTTACACCGGGCGCACCGACCCCGATGAACGTCAAGAGTTAGAAGCGGCGCTGAAAGAAAACCGCGTCGAGGCTCTTGTGGCTACCAGCGCCCTTGGCATGGGGTTCGATAAACCCGACCTCGGGTTTGTGGTGCACCTGGGTGCCCCATCGTCTGCCGTTGCCTACTACCAACAGGTAGGACGCGCCGGACGCGGTGCCATCAACGCGGATGTCCTCTTGCTGCCCGGTAGTGAAGATAAAGAAATCTGGGAGTACTTTGCTACCGCGTCCATGCCCACGCAAGAAAACACGCATGCCTTGCTACACGCCTTGCGCGAAGCCACTGAGCAGGGGCAACCGCTGAGCGTTCCGGCACTAGAAACCCGGGTGGACGTCAAACGCAACTCTATTGAGCTTCTCCTCAAAGTGCTTGCCGTGGAGGGGGCTACCGAGCGCGTGGAAAAAGGGTGGATAGCCACTGGCAACCCTTGGCAGTACGACGCGCAGCGTTACAACCGCGTAGCGCAAACCCGCATCAACGAGCAGCACGCCATGCTGGAATACGAGCACACTACTACCTGTCGCATGCAGTTTCTTGCATTCGAGCTTGATGACCGCACCGCTCAACCCTGCGGCCAGTGCGACAACTGTGCTGGTCCGTGGTATTCAGCCGACATCAACGAAAACGCGGTGCAAACAGCCCGCGGCAGTCTGGCATCGGTAGGTGTTGAAATTGAACCGCGCGGCATGTGGCCCACCGGCCTTGATCGCCTGGGCGTCACCGAAAACGGCAAACCCCTCAAAGGCAAGATTCCGGCAGAGCTCCGCCCCGAGCCAGGACGTGCGCTCGCCCGCCTGACCGATCTTGGCTGGGGTAATCGGCTGCGCGAACTCTTCACAAACGCTGAAAACACCCCCGAGAATGATGCACCTATAAGTCCAGACATGGGTAAAGCCTGCGTGCAGGTACTCGCTGATTGGCAGTGGCAGGCACGCCCCCAATCGGTGGTATTCATCCCCTCACCCGTGCGTCCACAACTCACGCAGTCACTTGCTCACGGGCTCGCTGTAACTGGAAAACTTACAAACCTCGGCTCTCTCACCCAGGTACAGGACGCCACGCACTTTGGCGGCAACAGTGTCTTTAGATGTGCCGGAACTGTGCATGCCTGGGAGGTTCCTGATGACATGAAAACCTACCTGCAAGAACACCGCTCCGCTGTGCTGTTAGTGAGCGACGTTGTAGACTCTCGCTGGAGCATCACCGCCGCCACCCGAATACTCAAGCAAGCAGGGGCATCGCACGTTCTACCGTTCGCGCTCGCGAGCACACACTAGGGGAGAGACATGAGCGAATTACACCCCTCCGTGCCGGGAACAACCCGCACCAACGATCTACCCGCGTCCTTACAACACCGTGAGTGGATGGGTCTTGCTCTTGAGCAGGCACAACTGGCTCTGGCAAGCGACGATGTGCCTATCGGTGCGGTAGTAGTGGACGCTAACGGTCAAGTGATTGGTCGCGGTCGTAACGAGCGTGAGGCGACTAAAGACCCAACGTCGCATGCTGAGGTCCTAGCCATCCGAGAAGCAGCTGAGCAACTAGGCTCTTGGCGGCTGGACGGGTGCACACTAGTAGTGACGCTTGAGCCCTGCCTCATGTGTGCCGGGGCTATCTTATTGGCGCGAATACCCGCTATTGTCATGGGTGCGTGGGAAGAAAAAACGGGTGCTGTAGGTAGTGTGTATGATGTCTTGCGCGATGGACGCGTGAACCATTGGGTTGAAGTTTATGCAGGGGTGCGCGAGGCAGAATGCGCTAGGTTGCTGACCACTTTCTTTGCTGACAAGCGGGAACGCTAGAAGATGCGAATCTAAAGTAACCAATTGGTAACCTGACGGTATACTTGAACGCAGACCCCCAAATTTTTTAAAAAAATAAACGATTTTTTCAAAAATGAGAGGGTGTATTAGATGTTCTGTCTAGATAGTTTACTGTCTCCCACCTCAAAGGTAGCGCCCCATGACTGACTACTCACCGCGCTCATCAGCAGAGCCTTACACTTATCAGAGCCCTTATGCGCAGGCGTCCAGCCGACGTCCAGGGCGCACCAATAAAACCCAGCTCAAACTCTTTGAGGCTGCTCTGCTTATCATGAGCGAAAAAGGTTCGATTGCTACCACCGTTGATGAGGTTGCAGAGCGCGCAGGGGTGTCAAAAGGCACCGTCTACTACAATTTTGGTTCGAAAAAGACCATGGTGGATCAGCTCTTGCAGTACGGCGCTAAACTGCTGATTTTAGAGATAGATAAAGGACGAATGCAGCGAGACCCGCGCGAGGCTATTAGGATCGCCTGCTACTCCGCCTTTAAATACTTAGAGGAGCATCCCGGGTTTGCCCGCTTGTGGATCTCGGAGGTGTGGAAGAACCCCGAGACATGGTCGCCCACTATGCGGGAGGTGCGTCACGAGCTTATTGGTGCCATCAAAGACATTATTGACGGCATTCCGCAGTACTATATGGTTGACACTAATCAAAGTGCAGAAGCTGTAGCGGTTGCTTTGTTTGGAGCTGTTTTTATGCTGACTATGGATCGTGAAGTTCACGCATCACAGCGCGCTGCCGAGGATGCCACACGCACCGCGATGCTCCTGATCGATGGTTACATTTCTTCTTAGCGGTCATGTAGGGGTGTTGCCCGGCGCAGTATTTGAGTATTGACGGGCTTTTGGGTAAGCTCGTAAACGCTGGTGACGTGTCCGAGCGGCCGAAGGTGCAACACTCGAAATGTTGTGTACGGTAACCCCGTACCGAGGGTTCAAATCCCTCCGCTACCGCTGAAAACAGGAAGCCTTTACGCCGTTGCAATGTCAACGAAGTAAGGGCTTCCTTTATTTTTCAGAATCTTTTCTTGACCACG
>JBHWPN010000057.1:0-27438 GCA_043424895.1 Rothia sp. (in: high G+C Gram-positive bacteria)
TCTACGGCAATAGAGTAGAAGTTACCGCCTTTAAAGTTTCTGATGCAGCAGTGATGGGTAACCCGAGAGTTGCTATGAAGCTTTTACGTAATGCCCTAGACACCGGAGTAGAGCCCATCCCGTTGGTAGGTGCCCTAGCTGCACGAATGCGTAATATCTCAAAAGTCCACGGCGGAGGTTCATCCAACAATGTACGCGGCATGGCGCCATGGCAAGCTCAACAAGCACTTCGAGAATCCCGCAGGTTTTCTTCGGACGATCTTGCGAGAATTTTTAACATATTAGCCGAGGCAGATGCTGCCCTGAAGGGGGAGTCGGCCGCACCTGACTATGTACTTGAAAAGGCAGTTTTAGCCATAGCCACTGCCGGAAGATAAAGTCTTAAACAAAAATGACCCCTCATAGATGAGGGGTCATTTTGCTTTTTAGAACTCTAAAAAGCTACATAAGTAAAACTTATGCTGAAAGCTTGTTTACACGAGCTGCAAGACCTGACTTTTTGTTAGCAGCGTTCTTTTTGTGCAGAACACCCTTTGAAACAGCCTTGTCAAGCTTGCGGCTTGCAGTGCGAAGCGCTTCGGTTGCAGCTTCAAGATTTGAAGCTTCAACAGCCTGGTTTACCTTACGGATGCTGGTCTTCAGATCAGACTTGATCGTGTTGTTACGAAGACGTGCCTTTTCGTTGGTAAGGATGCGCTTCTTCTGGGACTTGATGTTAGCCACTTGTATAACTTTCTGTTTGTCTAATTGGTCGGTGAGGGCGACGCTGGTCGATCATCGACTGAGCGGCGTGGGGATGCCTATGGCAATCAACCAGCTGTGTCCAATGACCATCGGACACACATCTATAGACTGTACCAGACTTTAGGCTTTTCAGCCCTAAGACTTATGCCACAGCCTACCGTGTTTATTGCTGATTGAGCGCGTGCATCACTTTGTTGTATAGGTCCTCGGGGATAACTGAACCTTCTCGGCGGATCTCTTGGGGTAGCACACGAAGAATACGATCAAGTTTTACTTCTGATGGTCGGCCCTTTGAATCCCATGATCCGGTTCCAATATCAAGATAACGAGGGTCGCGATCTAAAACGCTAGTGTTGTCTTTGCTGGTTAGCATCAGCGCCAACAAATACTTTCCATCGCGTCCAATAAGAAGCACAGGCCGATCTTTACCTTGTGAATAGTCTTCTTGGTAGGGTACCCATGTCCAGACAACCTCTCCGGGGTCGGGTTGACCATCTGGTTGAGGGGCATAAGATGCCTGAACCCTTCCGGAATAATCTCCGGGATACGGGGCAGAAAGCTTTTCGTGAGCTGTTTCGCGGGGGCGAACATTTTCAGGAGAAGTGTAGCCTGCAGGACGCTGTGCATCGTACGGTGCTGGTTTTTGCAACCGTTGAATTTTTTGATACTCGCGAAGAGCGCGCTGTCCAAAAGTTAGGACTTTCCGGATTGTAGAAATATTGAAATTCATGATTTAACTTTATCGCTGTGCCTACGGTCGGCACCTATTATCATGGTGGGAGATTTCGAAAAGATTTTACGCTGTTGCAGTTCTAAGCTGTTTGCTACTTTGAGAGCCTCGGGTTGAAATACGTTTTACCCGGTTGCCTTGTTAGAATTAACTTTTGAGTTTTAAATGGGCATTTCTGTGTGCCTCATATCTACTGTTCTTCGCGTGAGTACGCGTGTAGAAAGGACGATACCTACGTGTCACCCTTGGCCACTAACCCGCCGGTTCCTTCGGCAACAGATTCAACTGTGATTCGCAATTTTTGCATTATTGCGCATATTGACCACGGTAAGTCCACGCTTGCTGACCGCATGCTTCAGGCCACCGGCGTGGTTACCCCGCGTGAAATGAAGGCACAGTACCTTGACCGTATGGATATCGAACGTGAACGCGGTATTACTATCAAGTCTCAGGCAGTTCGTATGCCGTGGGAAAAAGACGGTGTGAACTATGCGCTGAATATGATTGATACCCCCGGTCACGTCGACTTCACCTACGAGGTGTCTCGTTCTCTTGCGGCGTGTGAAGGTGCGCTGTTGTTGGTGGATGCGGCACAGGGTATCGAAGCTCAAACCTTGGCGAACCTTTATTTGGCGATGGAGAATGATTTGACCATCATTCCGGTGCTGAACAAGATTGACCTTCCCGCCGCTCAACCCGATAAGTACGCGGCAGAACTAGCTAACCTTATTGGTGTCGAGCCCGAAGATGTGTTGCGTGTTTCAGGCAAAACAGGCGAAGGTGTTACTGAGTTGCTTGATCGCATCGTGGAACAGCTGCCCGAGCCTAAAGGCAATGCGGATGCACCTGCCCGTGCCATGATTTTTGACTCCGTCTATGACTCGTACCGGGGTGTGGTTACGTATGTTCGAGTGGTTGACGGCCGCCTAGAACCACGCCAAAAAATCAAGATGATGTCAACCGGTGCCGAGCATGATTTGCTTGAAATCGGCGTAATCTCTCCTGAGCCCAATCCCACTAAAGGGCTCGGTGTTGGCGAAGTTGGCTATCTCATTACCGGTGTGAAGGATGTTCGTCAGTCCCGCGTAGGTGATACCGTTACCAGCTCGATTAACGGCGCTGTTGATTCTTTGGGCGGCTATGAAGACCCTAAGCCTATGGTGTTCTCCGGTTTGTTCCCCATTGATGGCTCGGATTACCCGGTATTGCGTGACGCCCTCGACAAGTTAAAGCTGAATGACGCAGCTCTTATCTATGAGCCTGAAACTTCAGCAGCTCTGGGCTTTGGGTTCCGTGTTGGCTTCTTGGGTCTGCTGCACCTTGAAATTGTGCGTGAGCGCCTAGAACGCGAGTTCAACCTTGATCTGATTTCAACCGCACCTAACGTTATCTACGATGTGGTCGATGAATCTGGTGAGGCTCGCCGAGTCACTAACCCCAGTGAATTCCCAGAAGGTAAGATCGCGACTATCCGTGAGCCTATGGTGGCTTGTACCATTATCGCGCCCAGCGAGTTCATCGGTGCGATTATGGAACTTTGCCAATCACGTCGCGGCATCATGGGTGGAATGGACTATTTGTCGCAGGACCGCGTGGAACTACGATACCGTCTGCCGCTAGCGGAGATTGTTTTCGATTTCTTTGATCAGCTGAAATCCCGTACTAAGGGCTACGCCTCACTGGATTGGAAGCTTGACGGTGAAGAAGAAGCCGACTTGGTCAAGGTAGATATCTTGTTGCAGGGCGAAAAGGTAGATGCTTTCAGCGCAATTACTCACCGAGATAAGGCTTATTCATACGGTGTGATGATGACCGGTAAGTTGCGCGAGCTTATTCCTCGTCAGCAGTTTGAAGTCCCTATTCAGGCAGCTATCGGCTCCCGCATCATTGCTCGTGAAAATATCCGAGCAATTCGTAAGGACGTTCTGTCGAAGTGCTACGGTGGCGATATTTCACGTAAACGTAAGCTGCTTGAGAAGCAGAAAGAAGGTAAGAAGCGCATGAAAATGGTGGGACGCGTTGAGGTTCCGCAAGAAGCCTTCATTGCGGCACTTTCTTCTGGAGAAGAGTCAAAGGATAAGTCTAAGAAGTGACTCCAACTCAACCTTTAGGTTTGCCTGCTCCGCTCGATGGCTCGATTCCGCGTGAATCAGCTATCGGTGCGGAGCATCGCACTTTCAGCCTCTATGTGCACGTGCCGTTTTGTTCCATTAGGTGTGGTTACTGCGATTTTAATACTTATGCGGTTGATGACTTCGGCAACGGTGTAGGGATTGATACGTATGTCGCGGATGCTATTGCTGAGTTGGATTTTTCTTCTCAGGTCTTGCGAGATAACGGCATTCCACCGCGTAAACTACATACCGTATTCTTCGGAGGCGGAACCCCCACAAAATTGCCTGCCGAGGACCTCGTTCGCATCCTTCAGCACGCCATCAATCTTTACGGTCTAGAAGATGGCGCTGAGGTAACTACTGAAGCAAACCCTGACTCTGTTACCGCAGAAGATTTACAGATATTGGCTGATGGCGGTTTCACTCGAGTCTCTTTTGGAATGCAATCCGCAGTTTCCGAAGTATTAGAGGTGCTCGATCGAACTCATACACCGGCTAACGTGCCAAAAGTTGTTAAATGGGCTAAGGATGCGGGGCTACAGGTTTCGGTCGATCTGATTTATGGGACTCCGGGCGAGACATTAGAGCAGTGGACTGAATCTGTGAAATCTGCGATCAGTTACCGCCCCGATCATATTTCGGCGTATTCGCTGATTGTTGAAGACGGTACTAAGTTAGCGGTACAGATCAAACGAGGTACGTATACGATGCCCGATGACGATCTTATGGCTGATATGTATATTGAAGCCGAAAAAATATTATCTCAGGCGGGGTATCAGTGGTACGAAGTTTCTAATTTTTCTACCGGTCCACTCACACGAAGTACACATAATTTTGCTTACTGGAAGAACCAAGATTGGTGGGGGATTGGACCGGGGGCTCATTCTCACATCAACGGTACGCGTTGGTGGAACGTAAAGCATCCTGTCGCATATTCAGGACGCATACGTCAGCTACAGTCACCAGCTGCGGCTCGAGAAATTCTTGATGCTACAACCAAGAATTTTGAAAATATTATGCTGATGCTACGAACCGTTGAGGGAGTTTCGACTTCTTACCTGAAAGAAGTCCATGGTGAGGCTCTAGATTCAAAACTTCGATGGTTGGTTTCCCAAGACCTCATCTGTGCCGATAAATTAGAGCAGGGGGACATCATTCTCACCTTTAAAGGTCGTTTGCTAGGGGACGCTGTGACTCGCGAATTATTGCCGGAGATTGACTGAGCTACAGATTGCAAATAGTTAAATACAAAACGCGGGTGCAGAAAGGAAAAAACTTTCTGCACCCGCTTTTGTGAAAACCTTATTTCTTATGGGAAATCATGTCGAACAAGCGAGTATTCATGGGATAAAGGTAGGGGTTGCCCTTGTTTACCTTGATACCACCAATAAGAGAGAACAGTGCGAGGGAAGCCCATATCAATGCGGCTAGCATTCCGAAGAAACCACCAACAGCTGGCAAGGTACTAAGTACGAATGAAATAACCAAGACAATGGTGGGCAACAGGGTGAAATTTAGAGCTTCACGTGATTCCTGTTGAGTAAAGGGGCCGCGTTCTTTATAGAGGTAGTAAATAACGGCAGAAGGTATGCACCCTAATACACCGCCAAAATGAGCAAGCGTCGCGATATTACGGTCTTCAGACACGCTTAAATTACCGGCAGCAGCATGGGTTCCTTCGAATTGTGAGTCGGAAGGAATCTTAGTTGCAGTGTTCAAGGGCAGCTCATTCTTATAGGCGTTACAAGGGGTTAAACATGAAAAGACGCTGTACGTCATGTTTATTTTATGAAGAAACCAGCAGATTGCACAGGAAATCGAATAAATTTAATAAAGACGTTGCTCACAGAGTTATTCATCAACGGTCAAAAAATCAATGAGTTGTTCTACGGGACCTAGAATCTGAGGTTCTAAATCTGAATAGGAATTGACCTTAGACAACATAAACTTCCATGATTGTGCGATATCCGCCTGAGAAGAATGAGGCATCCCTAACTGCTTCAATATGCCTTCTTTCCAAGGCTCATTGCGAGGAACA
Organism: Rothia sp. (in: high G+C Gram-positive bacteria); assembly: GCA_043424895.1. Classification (GTDB taxonomy): domain Bacteria; phylum Actinomycetota; class Actinomycetes; order Actinomycetales; family Micrococcaceae; genus Rothia. The sequence continues at coordinate 5,627 of JBHWPN010000057.1, forward strand.
ACAGGCCATTCAGCGAGCCCCAAAGTCTTGGGTTTGATCGATTGCCACACATCAACAAAAGGATGTCCGACTACTAGAACATTGCCAAAAGCTCCCGGAACACGAAGTGCATTTTCTACAATCTTTGTTTCTTTTGTACCAGCTACTAGGTGGTCAACAAGAATCCCTAATTTTCGTTGAGGCGAAGGACCAAATGATGCGATTGCGGGGGCTAGATCATCTACACCGTGCAGCGGTTCAACGACAATTCCTTCAACACGCAGATCATGCCCCCAGACCTTCTCTATCAATTCAGCATCATGAGTTCCCTCAACCCATATTCGGGAGGCTCGGGCAACCCGGGCTACAGCGTTCTCAACGGTGATAGAACCAGAACGAGAAATCTTCGGTTGGGTAGAAACTGGTTTTCTCTTGGGGGCTACAACGATCACGGGCTCACCTTCAAGCAAGAATCCCGGACCTAAAGGGAATTTTTTGATGCGTCGGGTTGCATCCTCGAGTCCGAACACTTGCATTCCACCAATAGTTTCAAAGGAAACTACGATACCGACCCACCCTGTCTGGACATCTTCTAACAGCAGTCCCTTTTTGAGGTAGATAGATTTCGTTTGAGGAGTTTTCTGCTGGCGAGTAAGTTGACTGAGGTCTTGAGCACCCCATTGAGATGTACCGCTCATGATTACCCCTAGCTTTCGTAATTGATTCAGTGAGTCTTTTAATTGTGCAGTATCTTCAAAGTCTCTTGTGCCAATAGCGTACGAGGTAGGAGCTAACCCTAAAAACTATTAGAGTACTAATTAGCACTCAATTGATGATAGTGCTAGATTTTCGCCCCGGGTAAGGAGGATGCACCAACGTGAACCGCGAACGACAACTCAAGGTATTGCAGGCTATCGTTGAAGACTACGTTCATTCTCGTGAGCCGGTTGGTTCTAAAGCCCTTATCGAACGCCATAATATGAAGGTTTCTAGCGCAACCGTTAGAAATGATATGGCGTCTTTGGAAAACGAAGGGCTAATTACTGCTCCTCACGCGAGCGCCGGTAGGATTCCCACTAACAAGGGGTACCGTTTGTTTGTGGATCAAATTGCAGCAGTCAAACCTCTTTCTAACGTGCAAAAGGATGCGATAGAGCGATTTTTAGATTCTGCCGATGATGTTGAGCAAATGATGGAGCGCACAGTACGGTTACTATCGCAACTTACCCATCAGGTTGCAATAGCCCAGTATCCGACCGTCAGTGAACCTATTTTGCGTCATCTAGATCTGGTTCTTCTCGAACCTCATCAGCTTTTAGTGATTGTGGTGCTCAATAACGGGGAGATTCTGCAAAAACAACTCAAACAGGTGTGTATTTCAGAGGAAGATCTGCCGGTGTTGCTCGAATATGCAAGAGCATCTGTGCTTGCACAAGATGCTCCAATCATCACTCCAGGTGCCGCTTATTTGCAAGAGGTTTACACCAGTATTTTGTTGGCAGTTGAAAGGCTGATAAGTCAGCATAGGGTCTCACGTTTAGCTATCGCTGGTACCTCCTATTTGGTGGATTCCACCGATGATTTTTCGCACAGTATCGCGCCAATCTTAGATGCACTTGAAGAACAAGTACTTGTCTTGCGATTATTAGATGAGTTGCAACAGGATCAGCGTGGGTTTTTGGTGCGTATCGGATCTGAGAACGAAAAAGAATTGCTCAATGACGCAGCTGTTGTGGCGTCGGGTTACGGTCAAGAAAATACTTCTAAACTTGGGATTGTTGGTCCTACTCGTATGGACTATTCAGCTAATTTAGCTGCAGTACGAGCTGTTGCTGGTTATTTGTCTCGACAGATGTAAACGAACCTAAGCCTGAACCACAAATTTTTAATTTTTCTAACACATGAGTATGAAGAGGAAAGAGTATTCGTGAGCGATCACTACGAAACCCTGGGTGTCTCTAAAGACGCAAGCCCTGAAGAGATTAAAAAGGCTTACCGTAAGAAGGCTCGTACCCTCCACCCTGACCTTAACCCGGGGGAGGACGCAGCTAATGAGTTCAAGCGTGTGTCTCACGCATACGAAGTCTTGTCGGATCCTGAAAAGCGCAGTAATTACGATCGCACAGGTAACGAAAACGGTAATCCTTCCGGTTTCGGCGGAGGCGGTTTCGGTGGCTTTGGGGGTTTTGAAGATATATTCAACACCTTCTTCAGCCAGCAGCCACAAGGTCCTGCAAGTCGTACGCGTCAGGGCCAGGATGCTCTGATTCAGGTGCGCGTTGATCTTGTAGATGCAGTATTTGGTGTCAATAAGGACATCACCGTTGATACCGCGGTAACCTGCGAGGTCTGTGACGGCGAAGGCACTGAGCCCGGTTACACTCCTGAGACTTGCGATACCTGTGGTGGTCAGGGCTATATGCAACGTCAGGTCCAGTCCATTCTGGGTACGGTTGTACAGCCCGTGCAGTGCCCCTCGTGCCACGGCTACGGTACTGTCATCAAGCATCCTTGCCACGAGTGCTATGGCGAAGGACGCGTGCGTGAACGCAAACCTCTGACCATCAAGATCCCGGCGGGCGTGGCTGACGGCACCCGCATCCGCCTCGCAGGCCAGGGCGAAGCTGGTATCGCTGGCGGCGCCAATGGCGATTTGTACGTTGAGCTTCGTGTGAATCCCGATCCTACCTTTACCCGTGACGGTGATGACCTGCATGCAACCATGGTCATCTCTATGGCTGCTGCTGCGCTGGGTACCTCAATTACCCTTGAAAGCTTTGACGGTCCCCAAGAAATTACGGTTAAGCCAGGTACTCAAACCGGTGATGTTGTAACACTCAAAGATTTGGGTGCAACGCGACTTCGAGGTGGCGGTCGCGGCAATCTGCATGTGCATTTTGAAGTTCGTATTCCTGATGATCTCACCGACCAGCAGCGGGATTTGTTGCGACAGTTCGCTGAATCTCGCAACGAAGACTTGGGCCGGAGTGAGGTCGTGGAACAGAAGCACCACACAGGTTTCTTCTCCCGATTTAAAGAACGTTTCCAGTAAAGAGACAAGTTACGGTTAGAAACTATGACATCACCAGTTTTTTATGTAGATCCATCAGCGTTGGCCGATCTTAAACCCGGTAGTTTTGTAGCGTTGAGTGGCGAAGAAGGGCATCACGCTAAGAATGTTAAGCGCCTTTCGGTGGGAGAGCCGGTAGACGTTGCCGACGGTCAAGGGCTGCGTGCTGGTGGTGTCGTAGATTCTGTGTTGCCCGATGGGTTACGCATTCGCGTTGAAAATATTGTGCAAGAGTCCCGAACGCCTGAACTATTTTTAGTTCAAGCGTTGGCAAAAGGGGACCGCGATCTTATGGCTATTGAAATGGCCACCGAAGCCGGAGTGGCGGGAGTAATCCCGTGGCAAGCTGACCGCTCGATTGTTCGATGGAAGGGCGAAAGAGCTCGAAAAGCTCACAGCAAATGGAATAACACTCTTTCTGCTGCCGCCAAACAGTCACGACGAGCCCTCATCCCCACAGCGTATGACTTGCATACTTCTAAACAGCTCACTCAGATGATTTCAGAAGTTATAGCAGAGGACGCTATTGTTTTGATTCTGCATGAGCAAGGTAGCCAACAGCTGACTTCTGTATTAGCCTCGCTTGATAAGCAACAAATCAAAGAGATTTACCTCGTTGTCGGACCTGAAGGAGGCATTACCCCTGAAGAGTTGGATGCCTTCACCAACGCTGGCGCGCGTATTACTTTATTAGGTCGAGAAGTCCTTCGAAGCTCAACAGCAGGTCTTGCGGCTTTAACGGCTGTAAACATCGCGGTGAAACATTGGTAACGCGGAGAATGAAGGCTTTATGACAGTCACATTTTCTATCCCGTTTACTCTAAAACTTGTACTGTAGTACTAACACTTACTTTTCAGGCTAGGAGCTCTGAGCAAGTCCTTTAGGGACGCTATCATTTATGACTATTAACTCCACTTCATCCTCGCGTCCACTCTCTGTGGCTCGTACATTTTCGTTCAAAAACCGTACCGAAATGGTTTCTGTGTTAGGACCTCACGATTCATCTTTAGCTCTTATTGAACAGCAGTTTCCCGGTGTTTCTTTGCGTCCCAAAGATTTAGATGTCGTTGTTACAGGTCCTTCAGAGACAGTAGCTACCGCTGTGCGCCTTTTGGGCGAACTTCGTATCTTGTCGAATAGCGGGACAATCGTTTCATCAGAAGTTGTGACTCGAATGCTCAAGATGCTTGCTGCTGAGATGGCTACCCCTGCTGAAGCTCTCAGCCAAAATATTTTGAGTAGTCGTGGCAAAAGCATTCGGCCTAAGACTATTAATCAAAAGACTTACGTTGATGCTATAGATGATGCCACTGTGGTTTTTGGTATCGGTCCTGCTGGTACAGGTAAAACCTACCTGGCAATGGCAAAAGCAGTGCAGGCTCTTCAATCTAAAGAAGTAAACCGCATCATCCTGACGCGCCCTGCGGTAGAAGCAGGCGAGCGCCTGGGCTTTTTGCCAGGTTCTTTGAACGATAAAATCGATCCCTACCTTCGTCCTTTGTACGATGCTTTGCACGACATGATGGATCCAGAGGCGATTCCGCGACTGATGGAATCGGGGACTATTGAAGTTGCTCCGTTGGCCTATATGCGCGGACGCACGCTCAACGATGCTTTTATCATCCTTGATGAGGCTCAGAACACCACGGTGGAGCAGATGAAGATGTTCCTCACCCGTTTGGGGTTTGGTTCAAAGATGGTCATTACTGGGGATGTCACCCAGATTGACTTGCCTACCGGACACGCATCCGGCCTCAAACAGGTGCGTGAGATTCTAAAGAACGTCGAAGATATTCATTTTTCCATCCTGGAATCCGTTGACGTTGTGCGCCATTCTCTCGTCTCAGATATTGTGACTGCTTATGATCAGTGGGATGAAGATAAGAACGCAATGGAAAGAAAGCGTAACCGCAAGGTTAAGCGTGCAACCATTGAAGCTGCAGCCGAGAAACTGTTAGAACGCTCTGGCGTAGATACATCTAAGGACGATAAGTAACACATGGCTACTGAATTTGAGATTGAAGAGATTTCCGAGACAGCCGATGCCTTTGTTAAACAATCATTTTCCGAGGTAGATACTGCTGAGCTTGACCGTCTTGTTGCGTTTGCCTTTAAACGGTTGTATCTTTCACCGGAAACTGAACTTTCAATCAATATTGTTGATGAAGCTGAGATGGAACGAATCCACATAGAGTGGATGGATTTGCCCGGTGCAACCGATGTTATGTCATTTCCTATGGATGAGTTGACTGAGGGCACCGTGGATCAACTTACAGAGGGAATTCTTGGGGACATAGTATTATGTCCGCCAGTGGCCGCGCGTCAAGGAGCGGACGCGGGACATTCCACCAGCGATGAGCTGTGTCTGTTGACGGTGCACGGAATCTTGCATTGCTTGGGTTATGACCACGCCACTGCTGAAGAAGAAGCTGAAATGTTTGGCATCCAGCGCTCTATTCTCGAAGAATTTTTGGGCCGTCCTGCTCCTGTTGAGACGAGGCACTAACTGCGATGATGCTTTCAATAGGTTTATTTGCGGCGAGCGTTATTCTAGCCTTTCTCTGTTATGTACTCACTGGTACTGAAACGGCATTCACCTACATCTCGGGCTCTGATTCTGATCGTCTCAGGCAGCCAGGTCGGTCTAGACGTACTGTGCGGCTTGTTAATGAGCCCCAGCGTTTCATGTTCGCAACTCGATTATGGAGAGTCATCTTTGAGACGGCATCCATCGTCCTGTTCTACGTGCTCATTGACCGTTTTACTGATAACAGACCGTGGGTCACAGCGATTATCACAGTTGTTGTGATGAGTGTGGTTGGCTTTGTGCTGTTTGGGGCGCACCCTAAGTATTGGGGGCGTTCTAACTCTTACCGAGTACTACGGACGTTTGGTGGGCTGACCTATATTTTAGGTTCTGTGCTAGGTCCATTACCTGATCTGGTATTGGCGTGGGGTCGCAAAGTTAACCCTTCTGAGGTTGAAACGAAAGCTGGGTTTTTCACTGAAGACGAGCTCCGCGAATTCGTGGATCGCGCTAATACCACTGATGCCATTGAGGATGACGAAGCACAGATGGTTCATTCCATCTTTGAGATGGATGAGACTCTGATTCGTTCGCTGATGGTTCCGCGTACAGATATGGTGACTATTGGTCTTGATGAGCCTCTGGACGACGGCATGAATCTAATGTTGCGTTCAGGTTATTCACGTGTGCCGGTACTTGGAGAGAATGTTGACGATGTCCGCGGTCTTTTATATTTGAAAGACGCGACTCAAGCTTTTGTTAAAACTCAGGCTGGGGGAGCACTACCAACTATCTCAGAAATTATGCGTGAGCCTCGGTTCGAGCCTGAATCGAAACGTGCGTTAGAGCTCCTGCAAGAAATGCAGCGTGAATCAACCCATGTTGCGATTGTGATTGACGAATACGGTGGCACCTCCGGTCTCGTCACCTTAGAAGACCTGATTGAAGAACTAGTTGGTGAAATCGCCGATGAGTATGACAACGAAAAACCTGAAGTTGTGATGCAAGAAGATGGAACTTTCAAGATTAGTTCTCGTCTCAGTGTCTTTGAACTGGGTGAGACCTTTGGTATCAATCTTGAGGATGACGATGTAGATACCGTGGGCGGTCTTCTTTCCAAGCATCTTGGACGCGTGCCTATTATTGGCAGCGAAGTTATCGTTGAAGGTCTGCATATTCGTGCAATTGGCACCCAGGGGCGTCGTAATCAAATTGCTACGTTGCTGGTGTGGGCAGAACCAGAACTTCATGATTCAGAAGAAACTATGTCGACTCAGCAATGATGATGAGTACAAAGGGGAGAAACGTTTATTCGTTTCTCCCCTTTGTGGTTGAGATTCACATATAGGAATGACTCCGAAAACGTGTCACTTTGAATGGGGACGCTGTAAAGTTAGCCCTTAGTTATTTTGTTTTTATCGTTACGAAGGTGACAGTATGGATTTTGCTTCTTTCCCCGAGGATTTCACAGCTGGTTTTGCCGTGATGGTCGGACGCCCCAATGCAGGTAAGTCAACATTGACTAATGCGCTGGTGGGGCAGAAAGTCGCAATTACCTCTAACCGCCCGCAGACAACGCGCCATACTATTCGCGGTATTGTTCACCGCGATCATTTTCAGCTGGTTTTGGTTGATACTCCCGGACTTCACCGACCTCGAACTCTTTTGGGTGAGCGTCTGAACGATATGGTGGCTGAGACTTTGGCTGAAGTTGATGTCATTGGTTTTTGTATCCCTGCCAACGAGAAGATTGGCCCTGGTGATCGTTATATCGCTCAACAGCTTGCTGCATCCGGTAATAAACCCGTCGTTGCAATTGTGACAAAAACTGACACAGTGAGCCAAGAAGAACTCGCTATCCAACTGTTAGAGGTTTCTCGCTTAGGCGAAGAAATCATGAGTGCAGAACGTGCGGCTCGTGCCGAGCGTAAGCGTCGTCAGCAACCGCGCAAAAAGGGCGATACTAATTTAGCTTTCCGTAAAGATTCTGGTCCTGCTGCTCAGCGTCGTAAGACTCAAACCGAAACTTCATCACCGGTCAATGACGGTAAAGGCGGCTGGGCAGATATCATTCCAGTGTCTTCTGTTAAAGGCTTTCAGGTGGAACAGGTAGCTGAGCTGCTTGCCTCACATATGCCAGCGTCTCCGCCTCTCTATCCGGAGGGCGAGTTGACCGACGAACCAGAGATGACCTTGGTTGCAGAACTAGTGCGCGAAGCTGCTCTAGAAGGAATTCACCACGAATTACCTCACTCCGTGGCCGTGACTGTTGAAGAAATGGAACTTCGCGAAGGCCGCCCCGAAGACAATCCACTGGTTGATATCCATGTCAATCTTTTTGTGGAACGCGATTCGCAAAAAGCTATCATTATCGGTAAACGAGGTTCAAGGCTACGAGAAATCGGTATGACCGCGCGTCAGAATATCGAAGCACTCCTTGGTACTAAAGTCTATTTAGATATTCATGTGAAGGTAGCAAAAGACTGGCAACGCGACCCCAAGGCACTTGGTAGATTAGGTTTCTAATCTTTTCTTAACCCCATGTTAGGGTCCCGGGTTCTGCGGTTACCCTTGAACACTGCCATAAGTTAGAAGTGATTTTTAGAAAGTTCGTTGATGTCATCTCATAAAACCTCTGGCACTTATCTGATTAGCGCTGGTCGGCATATGCAGCATCAGGTGATGCGCTCTCAACGTTATCGCTGGTTGGCACTTGCTGTAGCGTCAATGCTCGTGTTTGTGATGGCGTTGTCGGGTTTCATTTTTATGCGTCTTCAAAACAACGTACACACTGCTAGTTTGAATCTGGGTGAAGCTAGTTCTCAGCTTGAAAACGGTGCTTTAGATATTCTTCTGATCGGTTCTGATACAAGAGCAGGAGCTAACTCTGATTACGGGGATGCCGCAGATAAGGCCTCAGGTGCTCGTTCCGATGTCATGATGCTCATTCAAATTAGTGCTGACCGACAAAACATCACTTCTTTGTCGTTTCCACGCGATTTGATTGTAGATATACCTAAGTGCACTGATCCTGAATCGGGAACTGTTTACCCTGCTACCGAAGCTACTCAGATTAATGAGTCTCTATCTCGAGGCGGACCAGGGTGCACAGTTGCGACAATCTCTGAAATAACCGGTGTGAATATTAATCACTTTATGTTGGTTGATTTCAACGCCGTCAAAGAGCTTAGTAAGGTTGTTGGTGGTGTTGAAGTTTGTGTGAATGAGCCCATCGACGATTCATACTCGGGACTGAAACTTCCTGCAGGTAATTCTTCAGTTGAAGGCGAGCAGGCACTAGCGTTTCTTCGTTCACGACACGGCTTTGGTGATGGATCTGATACCGGACGCATTAAGGCTCAGCAAGGGTTTTTAGCCGCACTTTTGAGGAAAGTACAGGCTGAAGGCACTTTGTCTAATCCTGGAGGAGTGGTCAATATTGCTGAAGCTATTACTCAGAATGTAACTGTTGACGAGGGGCTGACGAGCATTAAAACTCTTGCGGGAATGGGAAGCATCTTTGGGCAGGTTGACCTCAGCAAGGTTGTTTTTGCGACAGTTCCTACTGAACCATATGAGCTTGATGCCAATAAGCTACAGATTTCAGCGGATGCGGAAACTATCTTCCAGCGCTTGCAAGACGATAGAAGCTTGGTAGAAGAGTCTCCTGCGCCCTCACCGGCTTCTTCCATAGAACCGTCAACTGCTCCAAGTGCTGAAGAAATCCGATACGATACTGCAGCGCCTGTGACTGTGCTCAATGGGTCGGGTAAGGATAACCGCGACCAAGATATCTCCAAAATTGTGAAAGAGCTTGGCTATGTGTCTGTCTCACCTACTCCGGCAGACAGTCAGTATGCAGCATCTGCTATCTATTTCCAGCCAGGCTACACCAACGAAGCTCAGCAAATTGCTGACAAACTCGGTATTAAAGAAGTAGCGGAATCGGCAAGCATTACCGGCATCCAAATTGTAGTAGGTTCAGACTTTACTGAAGGAGATAAAGTCGGAGCTAATGCAACCGAGATTGCAGGTGGCGCCAGCGGTCAAACCGCTGACCAGCAAACCTGTCAGCAGGCATTTGCTTACTAATACACCAAATGAGGGTGGGGACGCGCGTCCCCCCCCTCGGGTATATGTTCAGATATTGAGTATTCATAAGGGGCGCCATCTAGCCTTAATATTTTCTGCTACTTTGAGAATGTGAACTCGGTTATATTCATGCTGTCGCTTATATGCCGCAACGGGGTCTGAAAAATCAGGTCGTTTCTCGTTGCGGTGTTCGTTGTATACGGCCACGTTCACAAACTAAAGATTTTTAGGTGGAAGAAACATCATGACCAACGCACAACAGCCTTCACCCATGCCTTTTCACAAGTACCGCCCGTTTCAGGATCAGATCACCGTTTCGTTACCTGATCGCACGTGGCCTAACAACGTCATCACTAAAGCTCCTCAATGGTGCGCCGTAGACTTGCGAGATGGTAATCAGGCCCTCATTGACCCTATGGATACAGACCGCAAATTGGCGATGTTCAATCTTTTGGTCAAGATGGGTTACAAAGAAATTGAAGTTGGTTTCCCGTCAGCATCACAGACTGATTTTAACTTTGTGCGTACTTTGATTGAAGAAAACCACATCCCATCAGATGTGAAAATTCAGGTATTGACTCAAGCCCGTGAACACCTGATTCAACGCACGTTTGAGGCGATTGAAGGCGCACCGCAGGCAATTGTTCACTTCTACAATTCGACCTCAATCTTGCAACGCAAGGTTGTATTTCAACAAGATGAAGACGGTATTTTAGATATCGCTCTTTCAGGTGCTCGTCTGTGCATGAAGTATGAAGAGCAGATGGTTTCTGACACTAAAGTAACCTATGAATACTCACCTGAGTCTTTCACCGGTACGGAGCTTGAATTCGCTGTTCGCGTCTGCAACGCAGTAACTGATGAGTTAAAGATTGGTCCAGACCGCAAGGTAATTATCAACCTTCCCGCTACTGTCGAGATGGCAACTCCCAACGTTTATGCCGATTCGGTTGAGTGGATGAACCGGCATCTGACCAATCGTGACCATGTAATTTTGTCCTTGCATCCGCACAATGACCGTGGCACTGGCGTCGCGGCAGCAGAACTGGGGTACATCGCTGGAGCAGATCGCATCGAAGGATGCTTGTTTGGCAATGGCGAGCGTACCGGTAATGTTGATTTGGTAACCTTGGGTTTGAATTTGTACGGTCAGGGCATTGATCCTGAAATTGATTTTTCGAATATCGATGAAATCCGCCGCACCGTTGAGTATGCAAACCAGTTGAAGGTTCATGAACGCTCACCTTATGGGGGTGATTTAGTGTTTACAGCTTTCTCAGGCTCGCACCAGGACGCAATTAAAAAGGGCTTTGAGGCGATGGAAGCTGAGGCGGCCAAGACTGGTAAATCTATTGATGAGCTTATATGGGCCGTCCCGTACCTGCCCATTGATCCCAAGGATCTGGGTCGCAATTACGAAGCCGTTATTCGCGTCAATTCGCAATCCGGTAAGGGTGGTGTGGCCTACCTACTCAAGCGCGATTACGGTCTGGATCTACCGCGTCGGGCACAGGTTGAGTTCTCTCAGGTAGTACAGGCACGAACTGATAGTAGTGGCGGTGAAATTAGTAGTGAGGATCTCTGGAAAGTCTTCACTGATGAATACCTCCCATCCCAGGATAATGACGGTCTGTGGGGCAAATACCGAATCGACTCCATCAACATTGACTCTCAAGAAAGTGGCGATACTTTCTTGAAGGTTGGTCTATTTATTGATGGCCATCGTGGCGAGCGCACTGGCCGGGGTAACGGTCCAATCGATGCGATGCAGAATATCCTCTCCGCCGAGGGAATTGACGTACGGTTGCTGGACTATTCAGAGCATACGCTTGCTGCAAGCTCCAACGCTCAGGCTGCTAGTTTTATCGAAGCGGCTGTAGGTAGTCGCGTACTATGGGGTATCGGTATCGATAATTCAACTACTCGTGCTTCGCTCAAGGCAATGGTCAGTGCGGTTAATCGCGCTGTTCGTGATTTAGAGACTGCCTAGCTGTCAAAAGCCTAGAGAAGACCTGGGTCGGGGCGAAGCGTATTCTTCACCCCGACCCAGAGTTTTTATTTTTGGTTAGCTTTCTCATGGGGAATAATAGTGAACGTGAGTTCATCGGCGCTTTCTAGTAAATCCCACCAAGACATTGGTATTGTTCTTAGAACCCAGCCTTTGGGGGAGGCTGACCGCATCATAATCCTGTTAACTCGCCAACGTGGGGTAGTGCACGCAGTTGCTAAGGGCGTTAGGCGCAGTAGTTCTAAATTTGGGGCTCGACTTGAACCATTTATGCTCATTGATGTTTCTCTGGTTGCCGGTAAAAATCTTGAGACTGTTTCCCAAGTTCAGACACGACGAGCTTATACTGCCGCAATTATGAGCGATTATTCGGCATATTTATCCGCCTTGGCTTTGGCGGAAATCACTGAGCAACTAGCGGTTTACGATGCTGATACGTATGCAGAAAATTTTGATTTACTTGCCGGGGCTTTATCTGCAATCGCAAGAAATATCCATGCTCCTATAGATATTGTAAACTCATTTATCGCCAGAACGATGCGTTTATCTGGATGGACGATTGATGTGAGTACCTGTTCGGTGTGCGGTAGCCGGCAGGACGTCAATTATTTTTCTCCCGGTACGGGCAGCGTTTGTGCTGTGTGTGCACCAAAAATCGGTGAAAAGCTGTTAGTCCTCACCAATGACGTAAAATCATACATTGACGATGTTTCTTCTGGTCGTTGGCAGAGTATAACTGTTGACGGATCTCGAAACGTCAAACTACGCGCCCTAGACCTGTTATCGCAGTATTTACAATGGCACGTAGAAAAACCCATTAAATCTCTGGACGCGGCTCGTAAGGATTTTCATGCCAATTAAACCCTATGCACACCCCGAGGGAGCAGTGGCTCCAGCGATTCCATCACAATTTGTGCCTAAGCATGTAGCTGTTGTGATGGATGGAAACGGCCGCTGGGCAAACCAGCGCGGTTTACCGCGTAATGAGGGGCACCGTGCAGGGGAGGCAGCACTATTAGATGTTGTTGCCGGGGCAATCGAAATGGGTATTGACTGCGTCAGCGCTTACGCGTTTTCCACCGAGAATTGGAAGCGCTCCATCGATGAGGTGAGCTTTATTATGAAGTTCTCGATTGATGTACTTGATCGTCAGCTTGAAACCCTCAATAGTTGGGGGGTACGCATCCGTTGGGCAGGGCGTCGCCCAAAACTCTGGAAGTCGGTCATTAAACGATTAGAAGAGTGCGAAGAAGCAACCAAAAACAATACTGTGTGCACCCTAGTAATGTGCGTAAACTACGGCGGTCGAGCAGAAATTGCGGATGCCGCTGCCGCACTGGCTCAGGATGTCGCAGAGGGCAAGTTGAAAGCAAAATCTGTAAACGAAAAAGTCTTTCAAAAGTATCTTTACAAGCCCGATTTACCAGATGTTGATCTTTTTCTTCGTACCAGTGGAGAGCAACGATTCTCGAACTTCCTGCTATGGCAAAGTGCGTACGCTGAGATGGTCTTTATGAATGTTCTGTGGCCCGATGTTGACCGTACCACTTTGTGGAAAGCTGTAGAAGAATACGCGTTGCGAGACCGCCGGTATGGTGGGGCAGTGGATAAAGTAAGTAAATAGAAAACCGCATCCAGGTTTTGGTCGTAAACCCATCCATTCGTGTTAGGCAACGCTATGCGCATATACCCAACTTTATTCAAACTGATCTTCACTCCGATGGACCCCGAAAAAGCTCACCATGTAGGTTTTTGGGGTGTGGATGTACTGCGTAAGACCGGCATTAGCAATATTGGTCGCAAAGTACTAACTCCGCATCCCTCGCTCAAAACAACCGTGATGGGATTAGATTTCCCCTCACCTTTTGGTCTTGCAGCTGGATTTGATAAAAAAGGTTCGGGTATTAGCGCGCTAGCAAATTTAGGGTTTGGCCATATCGAGATTGGAACGGTAACCGGTCAAGCTCAGCCTGGTAATCCTCAGCCTCGCTTGTTCCGCCTTGTTGATGATAAAGCTGTCATCAACCGGATGGGTTTCAATAACGATGGAGCCGCCGCTGTTGGTCCTAGAGTTGCAGCAGCCCGTGCTGATTTTGAGCATGAATATGCTGGTAAAACGCGTCCTATTATTGGCGTCAACATTGGTAAAACTAAAATCGTTGAGTTAGATGATGCGATTGACGATTATTTGATTAGTACCCGTACTTTGGCTCCTCAAGCAGATTACCTAACTGTGAACGTTAGCTCGCCCAACACCCCCGGTCTACGAGATTTACAGGCTGTAGAGACTTTGAAGCCCTTGCTTAAGGCTGTACGGGAAGAAGCAGACCGAGTCGTTACGGATCGTCGAGTACCGCTCACTGTAAAAATTGCGCCGGATTTGGCTGATGATGACATTATCGCTGTTGCGCGTATGGCAATTGAACTTGGTTTGGATGGAATTATTGCCACCAACACCACCATTGCTCGCGAAGGTTTAGGTCTGAAATCTGACATGGAGAAAGTTCATGAGATCGGAGCTGGCGGGCTTTCTGGCGCTCCAATTGCTGCAAGGTCGTTGGAAGTTCTGAAATTGCTGAAGAACGAGGTGGGGGATAAGCTCGCACTTATTTCTGTGGGTGGTGTAACCACCGGGCGCGATGTCCAAGAGCGTTTGGACGCTGGGGCCGACCTAGTACAGGGGTATACAGCCTTCCTCTATGAAGGGCCTTTGTGGGCACATCATATTAACCGCGAACTACTGAAAATTCGTGGAGCATAAATAAAGGGTGAGTAAGTCTTCGCTTACTCACCCATTATTTTGTATATCCAATTTATGCGGGATACTGGCCGCGTTTTACCTGCGGCTTAGGTAGACGTAAGCGGCGAATCATGAGTACACGGTTCATGGTATACATACCAGAGCCTGGCTCAACCTCACCGAATTTGGCAATGAGACGCTTTTTAATCTTTCGCCAGACATACCAAGTATCAAAAATCCACAGCAGGATAATAAACCACATAATGGCGGTAGCAATGAACTGGTATTGAGCGACAAATAGCGTTATAAAAAAGACTAAGACCAGAGCAATCAAAACATAATCGCCGACGTTGAAGCGCGCATCCACGTAATCACGGATAAAACGTCGTTGCGGTCCGCGGTCTCGAAGCGGAAGGTAGCGTTCATCGCCTGTCTGTAAAGCGTGCTGTTCACGAGCGCGATTTTCACGAGCTAACTTACGCTCTTCTTCTTTAGCAGCCTTACGGTCTTCGGGTACAAGTGGCTGACGTCGAGCAGCCTGCTGTTCTTTTCGAGAAGGGGTCGGTCGCCCCTTAGGCTGCGTAGTCTTTTTTGATTTAGCCTCATGCGAAGACTTATCGGTACTTTGAGCATCCTGGGTGGCAGGAGCTTTCACAAGCTTTGAATTTTCTTGAGCGGGAGCTTTTACAGAACCGCGTGGTTCTGCCTGTCCCTGAGTCTTATTTTTATTACGTCCAAACACCATTCCAGAATATCGAAGATATGAGATAGATGTGTATCAAGAGTAGTCTAAAGATATGAATATCTCATCTAAATTTGATTTTTCGGACCACGATCTATTAGCGCATAATGTAAGCGACAAGTTTGATATCGCAATGAAGCGATTGTCTGAATTGGTGGCAATCCCGTCCATTGCTTGGGAGGCGTTTGATCTTTCCCAGGTGCATAGGAGCGCCGAGAAAGTAAAAGACTTGGCCTTGGCAGTCGGCTTTGAGACGGCAGAAATACTCACTGCTACATATGGTGAGGACGCAACAGAGGGGATGCCAGCGGTCGTTGCGCATAAACCAGCAAAACCCGGTTATCCAACCATTCTTTTGTATGCGCATCATGACGTTCAACCTGTCGGTGACGAAAATGAATGGCACACCAAGCCTTTTGAAGCAACCAAAGTAGGGGATAGGCTCTATGGTCGAGGCGCCGCTGACGATAAGGCCGGTGTGGTCGCGCACCTCACTGCGTTCGAGACAGTAAAAGAAGTTATTGGGGAAGATTTTAATGCAGGGGTAACGCTCTTCATTGAAGGCGAGGAAGAAGCAGGTTCACCCAGTTTCTCATCGTTCCTTGAAACTTACAGTGAGAAGTTGCAATCAGATGTAATTGTTGTAGCGGACTCAGCTAACTGGCAGAAAGGCGTTCCTGCTCTAACCACCAGCCTACGCGGGGTAGCCAGTGGAGAGATTAGTATCAAAGTGGCAGATCATGATGTTCATTCTGGTATGTTTGGTGGCCCTCTACTGGACGCCCACACGGTGATGGTACATGCCTTGTCTTCACTTCATGATGATAAAGGTAAGGTTGCAGTTGAAGGATTGCTAATAGGACCTCAGCCAGAGGTTGAATATGCAGAAGAGAATTTCCGGCTTGATTCAGGAATTTTAGATTCCGTGCACCTTGCGGGCGAGGGATCGCTCTCTTCGCGCCTATGGACCCAGCCTGCTATATCGATCATCGGGATGAATATTGCAGATGTTGATAAAGCGTCCAATACTATTGCAGCCCGCTCCACAGCGAAAATCAGTGTGCGCCTCGCTCCTGGAAGCAACCCCACCGACGCTCATCGCGCCATCGAAGAACATTTCAACAAACTTAATCTCTGGGGAGCTGAAATCACCTACACAGCCGATGATTCAGGTTTACCTTTCAGTACTGATACTTCTTCAGTAGGTGCTCAATTGGCTCTCAAATCATTCGAAACCGCATGGGAAGTTACCCCGGTGAGCACCGGTCTTGGTGGATCGATTCCGTTCATCGCTGACTTGAAAGAGGTATTCCCCGCAGCCGAGATACTTATCACCGGCATTGAAGATCCTGATACGCGTGCTCATAGCGCCAATGAATCCCTCTATATTCCCGATTTTGAAATGGCGATAGTTGCTGAAGCCTTGATGATCAGCGCCTTGAGCAAAAATACCGATGTGCTTGCACAACATTCAGCAGTAGCGGAATAAATCAAACCCGCCTAAGGTTAACTATCGATAGCAATAATCAATTTTTGAGCAGGTATCCTGTTCATCTTCTCGACAGAAAGGAGCTACAAATGACTGATGTAGCTACTGAACTTCCGACCCACGGCGTCAACCTCACCGAAGTCGCTGCCACTAAGGTGCGTACCTTGCTGGAGCAGGAAGGTCGCACTGACTTGCGACTGCGTGTTGCTGTACAGCCCGGCGGTTGCTCAGGTTTGATTTACCAGCTGTATTTCGATGAACGTGTTCTGGACGGCGATGCAACCCGCGATTTCGACGGTGTTGAGGTAATCGTTGACCGTATGAGCGTTCCCTACCTTGAAGGCTCAACCATCGACTTTGAAGACACCATTGAAAAACAGGGTTTCTCAATCGATAACCCCAATGCTCAGGGCTCCTGCGCATGTGGTGATTCATTCCACTAAATCTTCGCTTGATTTAGAATAATATGTGGGGGAGCAACTAAGTTGCACCCCCACAAGTCGTTAAAACAGAAGATTTTTAAGAAATACTTTGAAATGACACGAGGTTTGCACGACAGGGTGTCACCACAAAGAATGAAATACGGGTAAGCTCGTATTCGAAAGTATTTAATCTCTTGGGGTAATACTGTCCACACGCAGTAACTCAAGAACACGCACACCGCAAAAGGAAGGGCCGTCTGTGAGTTCGCAGCATCGAACCAGCAGCCGCAAGCTGAAGGGTCTGAAAATTTCATCAGTCACCCTGGCTTCCGCATTGTTTCTGACTGGATGTTCAGATCAAGCAAAGGTGGGTTGGCTGCCCACCCAACGAGGTGTGACCGATAATGCTGACCTGATCATGGATCTTTGGATTGGTTCATGGGTCGCAGCATTGGTCGTTGGTCTCATTACTTGGGGCCTCATGCTATGGTGCTTCATTGCATACCGTCGCCGTAAAAACGAAATCGGTTACCCTCGCCAGCTCGCATATCACGCACCGCTGGAAATTTTTTACACTATCGCTCCCATTATCTTGATTGTGAGCCTCTTTAGCTTCTCCGATACCGCTGAACGTGCAATTACCGCACCGAAAGCAGATCAGGCAGATGTAACCGTAGAGGTTTACGGCAAGCAGTGGGCATGGGATTTCAACTACATTGATGAAAATGTTTATTCATCTGGCGTTCAGGCTCGTTTGGACAAGCAGGGCAAAGAAGGCGTTGAAGAAACCCTTCCGACTTTGTACCTACCTGCTAACTCAACCGTTGACTTGCAGCTCAAGACTCGCGACGTAATCCACTCATTCTGGGTTCCCGCATTCCTCGAGAAGCGAGACACTATCCCCGGCCAGACCAACCATATGTACTTCACCACGCATGACGAAGGTTTCTATGCGGGTAAGTGCGCTGAACTCTGCGGTGAGTACCACTCCGAGATGCTGTTCAATGTTGCAGTAGTTTCTCAGGACGAGTACGACAAGCAGATGAAAGCTCTCGCTGATGCGGGTAACACCGGTCGTTTGGGCGATGAATTCAACCGTAACCCGAACCTTAACGTTATGGACAAGTAAGGGGGGAGCACATGT
Organism: Rothia sp. (in: high G+C Gram-positive bacteria); assembly: GCA_043424895.1. Lineage (GTDB taxonomy): Bacteria > Actinomycetota > Actinomycetes > Actinomycetales > Micrococcaceae > Rothia. The sequence goes on from JBHWPN010000057.1 coordinate 23,841, forward strand.
CAACTTTTGAGTATTCAGCTGAGGGCACCAGCCCTGTAGTATCACGTGTGGTACCTAAGTCCAAGGGACGAATCATCGTCAACTGGCTTACCTCCACTGACCACAAGACCATCGGGTATATGTACCTGATTGCGGCTTTCATCTTTTTCTGCTTTGCAGGTGTTATGGCACTTGTGATGCGTCTTGAGCTTTTTGAGCCCGGTATGCAGGTTCTGCATACTAAAGAACAGTTCAACCAGCTCTTTACTATGCACGGCACCTTGATGTTGCTAATGTTCGGTACTCCTCTGTTTACTGCATTTGCAAACATTTTGGTACCTCTGCAGATTGGTGCACCGGACGTTGCGTTCCCTCGCCTTAATGCCCTGGCGTTTTGGTTCTTCCTCTTCGGTTCATTGATTGCTATCGCAGGCTTCATCACCCCTCAGGGTGCTGCCTCCTTTGGCTGGTTCGCATATGCACCGTTGAACAGCACCACTTACTCACCCTCCGTGGGTGGCGACCTTTGGGTATTTGGTCTAGCTCTTCAGGGCTTCGGCACCATCATGGGTGGCGTCAACTTCTTGACCACCATCCTGTGTATGCGCGCCCCTGGTATGACCATGTGGCGTATGCCCGTCTTTACCTGGACAACTTTGATCACTGCGATCTTGATTATCATGATCTTCCCTCCGCTTGCATCTGCACTCTTTGCGTTGGGTATGGATCGCCGTCTTGGTGGACACATCTTTGATCCTGAAAACGGTGGCGCCATCCTGTGGCAGCACCTTTTCTGGTTCTTCGGTCACCCCGAGGTCTACGTTTTGGCTTTGCCGTTCTTCGGTATTGTCTCAGAAATCATTCCTGTTTTCTCACGTAAGCCTATCTTTGGTTACAAGGGATTGGTATTTGCAACCATTGCAATTGCGGCACTTTCAGTTACTGTGTGGGCACACCACATGTACGTAACCGGTGCGGTAATGCTTCCCTTCTTCTCCTTCATGACCATGATGATTGGTGTTCCTACCGGTGTGAAATTCTTCAACTGGATCGGCACCATGTGGCAGGGTTCAATCACTTTTGAGACTCCGCTGTTGTGGGTAATCGGCTTCTTGATTACCTTCCTCTTCGGTGGTCTCACCGGTATTATCCTCGCTACTCCGCCGCTTGACTTCCACCTGTCAGACTCATACTTCGTTGTGGCTCACTTCCACTACGTTATCTTCGGCACTATCGTTTTCGGTATGTTTGCAGGTCTGTACTTCTGGTGGCCTAAGTTCACTGGCAAGATGCTCAACGAGCGCATCGGTAAGATTCACTTCTGGTTGCTGTTCATCGGCTTCCACATGACCTTCTTGGTTCAGCACTGGTTGGGTGTTGACGGTATGCCCCGTCGTTACGCGGACTACATGCCTGAAGACGGCTTCACTTGGATGAACCAGCTCTCAACTGTGGGTTCAATGATTCTCGCAATTTCAATGATCCCCTGGTTCTGGAACGTGTACACCACTAGCCGCAACGGCAAGAAGGTTGAAGTTGACGATCCTTGGGGCTTCGGCGGTTCACTAGAGTGGGCAACATCTTGCCCTCCTCCTCGCCACAACTTCACCGCTCTGCCACGCATCCGTTCAGAGCGTCCGGCGTTGGACCTGCACCATCCTGAATTGTCAACCAACCATGACGTAGCTGCTGCAGCTCGTCGTGCAGTAGCAGACGTAAGGGCATAATCTCATGAAACTTCTTGCAAAGATTTTCGGTTTGATTGGTGTATTCCTGATTCCTGTAGGCGTTGTTTACGGATTCATGACTCATTTCACCGAATGGGCTGGTTTCCCAGCGATTCTCGCAACTGCAGTCATGTGTCTCTTCTTGTGGTGGTTCCTCGGGTTCACCGACAAGATGCATCCTGACCAGCCTTACGAGAATCTCGATGGTGAAATCTCAGATGCAGCAGGCGCATATGGTTTCTATTCCCCGTGGTCATGGTGGCCGCTGGCTCTAGGCACCGTTGCAGCTATTGCTGTCGTAGGCATCGCAATTGCTCCGTGGGTATTCCTGCTCTCAATTCCGGTCGCTCTTGCAGCGCTGGTCGGTTGGGTTTACGAATACAACCGTGGCAATCACGCTCACTAATCTAACAACTACACGTTAGTTATTCAGGCGGGTACAGAATACTCTGTACCCGCCTGAAGTGTTTAAAACTATTCATAGTGAGTAGTGTTGGGTGGCTATAGAATCAGCAGTATGGAGGGCACTGATAGGGAAGGGTCTATCAAATGCCGTCCACGCATAAAAGATATGCCTGACGCATGTGTGAGAAACGCAAATTTTTGAAACAAGTAACACCGGCAACTTCCTTGTCGAAACCCCATTTTGCATTCAAGATGTTCGGCTGAAAATTCATCCAGGCTGTGTGGTTTAGAAGATAAGAAGCACTTTTGATAGGCACTGGCTTCATTGGGTTTGGTATAGGCAATGGTTTCAGCTAAATCGTAGAGGTACAGACTATTGAAGCTAAACCAGGGAAGCATCAGGTCTATCTCATTGTGGGTAGTGTGATGTCCCAGAACTCGGTCCTGTACTCTTCAAAGTTTCCCCGTCCGAAGGAGCGTAGCTTGCTGAGAGCCGGGAGTAAGAACACCATACGAAGATGTCGTTATAGAACGATAAACAATAAGACTCGGCTTTGCTCAATCCGTAGTTTGGGAACTATCAGCGCGGTGATTCGCTGAGATTGAGCCGGTGTATCGCCATACGGAAGCCACGATAAAGAGTTATTGCAGATTTCTCGTTGTTTTATTCTCCCGAAGCTATCAGAGTCTGCTTAAGCAAATGCTGTCAGCGTCCACGTCAGGATCGGGCAAAAAACCTTCATACCTCCAACGGAGTTGAAGCCCTTGGGCGCAAAATAATTACTGGAAGCTTCATCTGTGTCTGTACCCGCTTGAATATGTCTGTTATCCGAACAGAGCTTTTCAAATGTACTTCAAGCTAGTTGTGCTTCAACATTAATGAACGTGTCGTTACACAAGTTTTCTAGCATTGAATACAACTTGCCCTCTTCACCACACGTACAAAACTATGTTGTGCATCTGTCTGAGCCGTATTCGCGACTACGAGATCCGTCGAGAGGCCAGGTACAGGAAAACACATTCCCTAAATTTTTGGAGCTCAGTTCGCTACGCTATGGCTCCTCACAGAATCCCGATTAACGTCGCTGAACCGAGAAGTTAGGACATGGAGTTCTGAGACATGACCATCATCAAAAACAGGGTCTTACATATTGGGTTGTGAACAGACCGTCAGTAGATCCATTGATAGTTTCTTATGGCTACTGCGACTAACATACGAAAAAGGCAATTGAAGTGCAAGAATTTCAATGCTTACTCGGGTAACTGCAATAATCGGTTAGAGCCTTGTATCTGCCTTATACGCCTACAATAGAGAGTTTATGTATAAGGAAGCCTTATAACCCGTTACTTTGCCTTAGAAAGCCGTCCAGAGCGTGATAAGAGGTGTTGGATAGAGGAGCATTACAATCTAGCAACAAATCCCATCCCTCGTATTTCTGTTTTAAGCTGTCCATATTTGCAGACCATTGGCTAGGCTCAAACCACTC
>JBHWPN010000058.1:0-4255 GCA_043424895.1 Rothia sp. (in: high G+C Gram-positive bacteria)
AATGCACTAACTCGCTCTTATCTTTTACGATGATGTTCGCGACGATATTATGTTGCCCACCGATGGCGGCGGCAAAGCGACACTGCGGTAGCGAGCGCAGAACCTGACCGACCGCGTCCATAGAACCCGGGGCGGTCTTAATCCACAGCATCGCATCTGTGGCGTAGCCAAGAGCTCTGTGGTCAATATCCGCCTCGAAATACAGTATGCCGTGCTCAATAAGGCGAGCGCGGCGCCTTGATACTGTGGACGGCACTGAGCCAGTTTCCCGGGCGATTTCAGCAATGGGGGTGCGTCCGTTCCGGGCGAGAATACGCATCATCCGGTAGTCGAGTTCATCAAGTTCTATATCGGGGTATGAAACTGCAGCTTCGCCTGCAGCTGTCCAGGTGAGAAGGATTTCGTGCACATGAATGTTTCTTACTCCCCCGTGCCCCGCTAAGTATTCAAAGACTTTGTTAAATGTTCCTTGCCCTTGAACCACACCGCACAGGAGCTCATTGTGGGCGGTGGTGAGCCTAACCCAACGAGTGATGCTTTGTTGAGCAAGATAGTGGGCGATGGACGCGCTGGTAGCGGGGTTAACGTCGGCGCGGATAATCCATGCTACGCGCCCGGTAAAACTGGGCAGTGTGCGTCCAATAATGTTGAGGACCCCGCCGGATTCTAGGCTAGTTATGCGCTGGGAGACATAGTGCGGGCTGAGGTCAAGTTGCTCGGCTAGGTGTGCAAAAGAAGCCAACGGATGCGCTCGCAAGTATTCCAGCATCGCTTTATCTGTGGGGGTAATGATTATTTTTTTATCCATAAATATTTCTAATAAGTCTAAGAAGTGTGCATACTTTTGCACTGTTTGACTCAATGGTGCGTAGTTATACCCTATTCTGTCAGAACCGACCATCGTGAGCATACTGTACCGAGCAACCCGGTAAAACTGAGGTTCTGAGACTTTTTACGGACTTAAGGATGGGGCATGGCGCAGGTTGTAGCTTCTGAGGTATCTAACCTCGAGCAGCAAGAGAGAAAGGTAGCTGCGATTATTGCTGTCGCGGCGTTTTCTTGCTTGGTGGTTACCCTTCAGCAGACATTGATTATCCCGGCGGTTCCGCAGTTGCCGAGCATCCTGGGCACCACTGCCACGGCTGTTTCTTGGGCTGTAACAGCCACCCTTTTAACGGGCTCTATTGCAACACCGATTATTTCTCGTCTTGCCGACACCGTGGGTAAAAAGAAGATGATGGTTCTAGCTATGACGCTGGTACTAGTCGGTTCTTTGATCGGCCCGTGGGGTGGCATTACCACCGTTATTATCGGACGCGCCTTGCAGGGCTTGGGCACGGCTTTAGTACCCGTTGCTATGTCTGTGATGCGCGATGAGCTCCCCGGGCACCGTATGAGCGGTGCTATCGCACTCATTAGCGCAACTTTAGGTATCGGTGGTTCCACCGGCATTCCTCTAGGCGGTGTATTTTCTTCCCTTTGGGGTTGGGAGTCGCTCTTTTGGATTTCTGCCGGTCTTGCTGCTGTTTCTCTTGCGCTGATGGCTATCTTCATCCCGCACCGAGAGCCCCACGCGCGTCAGCCCTTTGACTACATTGGAGCGTTTTTGCTCTCTGCCGCTCTTATCTTGATCCTGTTAGGTATTAGCCAGGGCAAGGCCTGGGGTTGGACTTCTCTGCCCATTCTTGGTTCTTTAGTTGGCGGTCTTCTTCTTGCGGTGCTCTTTGTATGTTTCGAGGCTCGTAAGAACGCGGCTTTGGTGAATATAGAGGTCAATGCGCAGCGTCCGATCATGCTCACTAATGCGGCATCGTTGCTCATGGGAATTGCTATGTTCACTAATTTGCTGGTTACCAGCTTGCATCTGCAGGGCACGGTTGAGGAACACGGTTTTGCGCAGAACGCCACAGTAGCCGGTCTGGCAATGGTCCCTTCTGCAATCATCATGTTCTTTATGCCTGCTATTACTTCTTTCCTGGTGAATAGGTTCGGCGCTGAGTGGGTTTTGATCGGTGGTGGATTGTTGACCGCTGCCGCTTACCTTCTACGTGCTTTGACGAGCATCAACATCACTATGGTGATTATCTGGGCGATGATTGCCTCTGCCGGTGTTGCTCTTACGTACGCTGCATTTCCGCTACTCATCATGGCTAATGCGCCCCACCACCATACTGCAGCGGCTAACGGCCTGAACGCTTTGATTCGCGCCATTGGTACCACCGTGGCTTCTGCTGCTGTTGCAGCGATTTCAGCTACTTTCTTAATCAGCCATAACGGCACCAGCTCTACCTCGTGGACGGGTATTCTCGCGATCTTCGGCATGGGTGCTGTGGCTAGTCTTTTGGCCGCTGCCTGCGGCTGGGCTGTCAAGAAACCAGCAGATAACTAAAGATTTACAATGGAAAGAAAGAGGGGGATTGGTGGTAATACTAATCCCCTTTTTTCGCACATCTTATGAAAGGTATATGCAATGACTGAGCACATTATTGATACACACGCCCACCTCTACCCCGCACGGTACTTAGATTTTCTTGAAGAACACGGAATGAGTCCAGAGCTCACCAAAATCGCCCGTAATATGCGCGCATCCGATGAGCCAGAAGAAATGGCAGCCCGCATCCAACAGATGGATGCGGCGGGTGTGCAAGAACAGATTCTCTCAGTTACTCCGCAAGCACCCATGTTGCAGGACGCGAACGCCGCGCTTGAGGGCGCGCGCATGGTTAACGACATTTACATCGAGCAGATGAAAAATCACCCTGGCCGTTTTCGTGCGTATCTTGCCCTGCCCGTTCCTCATGTGAAAGAGTCGCTCACCATTCTCGATGAGTATTTTGAACAGGACGGCTGTGTGGGCGTTACCGTGCCGACTTTTATCAACGGTTCAATGTCTCTAGCCGATGAGGCCTTAGAACCGCTCTATGCGCGTCTGAACGAGCTGAACGCTCGCGTCTACGTTCATCCCACCGGTGGTGGCGCTCAGTCGCCTGCGATTAATGATTTCTGTTTACAGTGGGTCAATGGAGCCCCGGTTGAGGACGCGATCGCCACCTTGCACCTGCTCAAGGCTGATATTCCGCACAAGTACCCGAACATTCGTTTTCATATCGCTCATTTAGGCGGTGATCTCGCTTTCTTGGCTCAGCGCCTTGAAGATAACTATGAAGACTGGGGTTCTTTTGAGCACTCCCCCAACAAAGCGTTAAAGAAGATGTGGTTCGATACAGCGAACTTCTACGGTCCTTCATTGGTTTTGGCTGCTCAGACCTATGATCCTCATAAGCTCCTGGCGGGCTCTGACTACCCGTACTTTCAAGATGCTAAGTACACTCGTGCTATCTCTTATATTCGCGACAGCGCTTTGGATGAAGACGTGACCGCCCACGTCTTGTCAACCAATGCAGTGGATTTTTTTAAGGCTTAATTTCTATTTTTCCTTGACCACGTTGAAAAAAGAATCAGGCATAAAGAACTCTAATTATGTTGTCACAGTTCATTTTCCCTACATAACGGTACTGCCTGACATCGGAGAGGATGTCAGGCAGTACTGTAGGGCTCATATGGTTATTTGTTCCAATATTCTACTGGGGTAGTCTTATTGCCATTTTCATCATAATGATAGAACCCTTTATGATCAGCGATCCCGCTGAAACCTGCTTCCAACGCTTCCTCTAACTTTTCTCCGAAGGTACGAACATCGGGGTCAGAGCTTGCTTTGGCAATATTGGATGCTACGTTAAAGCCAACGATATCGTAGGTTGAGAAGGGACCTTCCGCTGTACCAGTAGCTTTAGTCCAAACCTTATCGATTTCCTCTGGTGTACCCACACCATTGACATAAAGCTTAGCACCTGCATCTAACCAGGGAATAAGCAAAGAATTAAGTAAATAACCTGGCTGTTCCTTACGGACGTGTATACCTACCATTCCGGTCTGTTCGGCATACTGCAGAGCATCTTGGATATTCGATTCCTCTGTCTTAACCGTCCCCATTACTTCAGCCGTGTTGCGAGCCCATACACGATTTGCGTAATGAATAGCTAAGAAGCGCTCAGGGTGGCCGCTGGAATCAGCAAAGTCAGAAGGCAACAATGATGAGGTGTTAGTAGCAAGCAAAGTCCGGTCATCTACCAGTTTTCCAACCTTTTCCCAGATTTCTTTTTTCAAGCCAAGGTTCTCGGGAACTGCTTCAATAATAATATCGACATCACTCACAGCCTCAGCAAGGTCTGAAGTGGCGACAATACGGGAGAGG
>JBHWPN010000059.1:0-2511 GCA_043424895.1 Rothia sp. (in: high G+C Gram-positive bacteria)
AGGTGGAGCGCTTTAGCTTATGAAGGTGCAGGGTTTTTCTAAAAGGGTCAGAGGCCCTTGTTCTTACGCAAGCAAACCAACCGGTTTGGGCGTAAATTCGGGAAATACTTGCGCAATGCGGGCAGCATCTATACCCAGACCCTTAGACATCACTTCAGCAGCAACAGAGCGGTAATCAGTACGAATGGCGTTATCTTTATCGTCATCGTTCTTCAGCCCGGCCCACGCGCCGCCGGCAACGCGTCCGGTTGCCTTACCTGAGAGCACAAACGAGAAATTACCCGCACCGTGATCGGTGCCCAGCGACTGATTTTCCACCGTTGTACGTCCGAATTCAGAGACAGTCATAACAACCACGTTCTGCATACGAAGTGCACCCATATCCTGGTAGAAAGCACCCAGGGAGTCACCCAAATCCTGTGCAAGGGTATTCAAACGGTCTACCTGACCGCGGTGAGTATCCCAATCGCCCTGGTCTACTGTTACCACCTGCACGCCCTTGTTCGCCTTAATAATCTGTGCGATGTCTTTCATGCCGGTGCCCAAAGCGCTAGTGGGGTAATTCGCACCGTTCTCAGGAGAATAACCCGCGCTTGAAATTTCTTGTACCTGGTTCACAGCACCGAGAGTGGTCTTGACGCTTATCCCCAAATCACCACCCACGTTTCGGCTAATGCGCGAAGCCACCGCAGAGATGCTTTCAGCGTCTTTGAATGAGGTTGAAACCTTAAAATCACTGAATGCATTAATAGACAGAACCTCTTGGTCGTACCCGTAGAAAGCCCCCGAAACGCGTCCTGCGTGCGAGAATGCGCGGAACTGAGACTCATTATCGTAGGTTGCATCAAGTAGGCGTGCCAGCCAGCCAGTTTTGTATTGCACCGGTGCTGAGCGGTCAGCAATGATGTAGTTAGTAAAATGCGAGCGCGTGTTGTTATCAATACCTACAGAGTGAGCAATCGATAGATCCCCTACAACCCAGGCTTTCTGCAAACCAGAAAGCTCCGGCGCCAGCATAAAGGTTCCATCGAGCTTGTAGGCACCGTTCATCGATAGAGACTTACGCGTGGTCTTACGACTGGCGTTGTAATAGTTATCGTTGTAAGGCGTCACCAAAGAAAGGCCATCAGCGCCACCGCGCAGATAAACCACAACCAATACGGTGCCATCGCCCACCGGCTCAGCAGCATAGGCATACCTCGGGTGAATCGACTCATGCAGCATCATAGAGCTCAACGACAGCACACCCAAAGCGCCACCTTTGAGCAGACTACGACGTCCGAATCCGCCCGCGCTCTCATTCAAGCGCTCGCAAGCAATACTGTTCGCTTGGTCAAAAGAACGAATATTCTCACCGGTACGGGTATCCACCAGAAAGTTACGGGAATCATCCCCCGAGTGATGGTGAACCTGGTGCAAAGAGTCTTCTTTTAAGAAAAGTGTTTTGAGATGTTTCACGGCGGTTCCTTAGACAAGCAAGAAGTGAGGAGCGGTCAATGTGGCTTCGACAAGACGTTTAACTTCGTCTTCGCTACTGATGCGGACGCTATCAGCAACCCGTGCATCACCAGATACAGCAACCGGGTTCGTGTTCTTAGCGAAAGTCGCTAGCGCACCCACAATATTGGGGTCATTTTCAATGGAAAAACCGGTCAAGGTTACAAACACCTTGCGCGCAGCATCATTTACGCTAGTTTTACCCACCGTAATACCCAACGCATCCGACCACATAATAGGCTCAGACCAGCGGGCAAAACTATCTTTCGCATTGCCATCCCACGTAGAAATGTAGTTGGTAAAACGCGAGAACTTAGAAATGCTGTTGACGTTCGTAGAGTTAATCCACGCACGCGGACTCAAGGGGTAACCGTCGGTCGCCGGTGCGGTGTAAGGCATACCTACCGAGTTGTAGTTCAGCATCATGAACATCTTGTACAGCGGCATGAAAACAAGGCTGAAGTCCGAAGGATTATTAGTGCCCTTCAGCTTGATCTTGCCCGATGCCATGAGCGATGCCAACACATTCGCGGGGCGCTGAATAGTTTGCCCGCCAGAAGCACGAAATTCCGAAGATGCAAATAAGACCCGCAAAACCGCGCGAATATCGGTATCAGCTGCAAGGTAGGCATCAGCCATTTTCTGCTGAAGATCCTGCCAATTCTGATGCTCACCCACAAAGTACTGAATCAAACGACGCGAAATGCGCATCGCAGTTTCGCGGTCATGGGTAAGGTAATCAATAAGCTCACGCAAAGTCGCGTACATATCTTGCGCCGTTGAGCCACCGTTTGCAATTTTGCGACCGCACACCGTAAGCGGCCCAAAGAAATGCAGGTCAGGGCGAGCTTCAGACAACACGCCATCGTAATCACCCTTAAAACCTGTCAAAAGCTTAGCCACCGCAACAACATCATCCTGCGAATAACCCTTACCGGTACCCCACGTATGAAGCTCCATGATTTCGCGTCCCATGTTCTCATTGAGCGCGAACTGAGTATTAGTGATGTTGTC
>JBHWPN010000060.1:0-49185 GCA_043424895.1 Rothia sp. (in: high G+C Gram-positive bacteria)
TGTCTCAATAGGATCAATAATCCACTGACGCGGAGAAGCACCGGTAGTCCCGAACTCTTCACCCACAATAGCGTCACGGGTGCGGACGCGGGAGAGCTGGGAACGAACAAGTTGTTCAGCTTCTTTGTCGGCTTCGGTAACAGGGGTGAGATCAGGTTTGGTCTCTACCGTAAAATCCTGTTTTTGAAAACGGGTGAGGGTGAGCCTATCGACGGCATCAGCAATGATGTGTGCCAAACGGAGATCGTCGGTGTACTGACTAGATGATTTCATGGTTACTTTTCGTGTGTGATTAAAGGTTGTTAAAGAACACTACCGAGTTCTTTTTCAGTATCTGCATCTGAATCGGTTGCTACATTGAGAAGTTTTTGAAGCGATTCTAGGCGCGCTTGTCCAGATTCTCCAGCTTGCCCACTGTTGACGTAGGCGATGATGCCACAGCCTGCCGAGGTGGGTGCATGTTCACAACCTTTTGGACAATTGGCTGATCCAGGGGCGAGATCTTCAAACGAGGCAACGATTGTCTCCGGCTCAATATGGGCTAGGCCAAAGGAACGAATGCCCGGGGTATCAATAATCCACGTTCCAGCTGTTCGCTCAGCCGGTCGTACAGCGAGCGCCGAAGACGAGGTGTGCCGTCCGCGACCGGTATGAGCATTGACATGGCTGGTGGCGCGATCTGCCCCCGTTAGCGCGTTGACAAGCGTTGATTTACCCACGCCAGAATGACCAAGTAAAACCGAAACCTGCCCCTGCAAATGTTCGCTGACCTGTTCCACTAAAGAAGCATCCAGACCTTGAGCGTTGTCTTCACTCGGTGCTAAACCATCGGAAGACTTAGAGAGCACAATATCAAGGTCGGTCTGGGCATAATAATCAAGGAGTTCTTGAGGGTATTTGAGATCGGTCTTTGTAATGCACAAGACGGGGGTGATGCCGGCGTCGAAAGCAGCGGCGATAGAGCGGTCAATAAAACCCGTGCGAGGTTCGGGATTTTGCGCAGCTACCACGATGACAAGCTGATCGGCATTGGCTACTACCACGCGTTCTACGGGGTCAGTATCGTCAGCACTGCGTCGCAAGAGCGAAGTGCGTTCTTGAATAGTGACCAGCCGGGCTAGAGTATCAGGATTACCCGAGGTATCACCCACCAAGCCAACAATGTCACCCGGAACAACTGGCGTCCTGCGCAAATCTTTTGCACGCACTGCAGTTACAGTGCGCTCGTTTTGCGTATTTTCGTCGATGACAGCCGTGTATCGACCGCGGTCTACGGTAATAATTCGCCCTAGTTCCGCTTGATCATATGACGGGCGGTCCTTAGTGCGCGGTCGGGAGCCTTTTTTGTTGGGGCGGATGCGAACATCGCTTTCATCCCAGCTTCGTCGCATTAGTTAGCCTTACCTGTTGATGAAAAATTATCTAGCATGGTGTTCCACAGTCCCGTGAAATTCGGCAGGGTTTTAGCTGTTGTCTCAACGTTTTCAACAATCACGTTATCCACAACTAGCCCAATAATAGCGGCTGCAGTTGCCATGCGGTGATCAGCGTAGGTGCTAAACTTTCCCCCGTGCTGTACGGGGGAGAGGATGCGGATTCCGTCCTCGGTTTCTTCTGCGTTAGCGCCTAACTTGTTGAATTCGGTGGTGAGCGCAGCCAAGCGATCGGTTTCGTGGCCACGCAAGTGTGCAATTCCGCGAAGAGTAGATTGTTGAGGGATCAATGCGCACAGCGCAGCCACCGTGGGGGCGAGCTCTCCAGCTTCGGATAGATCAAGGTCAATACCGGTGCCGCTAGACCGCGCACCTCCTGCTGGCCCTTGAACCGTCAGACCTTTTTCAGTGAGTTCTACCGATGCGTCAAAAAGAGGCAAAATCTTTTTCCAATGATCTCCACCTTGGGTGGTGGTGTCAGGCCACATGGGAATTGTGACGGTTGACCCAGTGACTACGGCGGCAGCTAGGAAGGGGCCCGCGTTAGAGAGGTCGGGCTCAACGGTCACTTCAAAACCGTCAAACTCTTGAGGTTCAATAACCCACTGATTGGTTTGGGAATCATTTACCTCAATACCCACCGACCGCAATACCTCAACCGTCATTTCGATATGCGGCATTGACGGAATTGAAGAACCGACGTGCGTGAGTTTCAGACCGTTTTCAAATGAACTAGCTGCAAGCAGAAGAGCTGAAACAAACTGCGATGAACATGAGGCGTCGATTTCGAGTTCCGAGACAGCTACAGAACCGGTTGAATTCACTGTGAAAGGTAAAGAGCCTCGAGACTCATCATCAACGTCAACGCCCAGTGACCGAAGAGCCTCGATAACAGGACCCATCGGGCGGACGCGCGCATGAGCATCCCCGTCGAAGTGAACATTGCCCGAGATCAGAGTAGCCACAGGAGGTACGAAGCGCATAACCGTTCCTGCCAGACCAACGTCTACCGATACATCACCGAAAGAAGCGCCTCGTTGAAGAGGAGTTACCCGAAGATCCGGCCCGAAAACTGAACCAGTCTCAATTTCTTCAAAGCGAGCACCCAAGGCAGAAAGCGCTGAAATCATGAGCGCAGAGTCACGAGAATGAAGTGGCGCGTGAATAATTGAAGGGGAGGACGCTAACGCCGCCAAAAGCAGATAACGGTTAGTCAACGATTTTGAGCCCGGCACAGCGACGGTGGAATTACCACCGGTTACTGAACACCGTGGAGCTAGCCAATCACCAGGCGCGAGCGTAGCCTCTTCAGAACTCAAAATATAAACCCCTAATTCCCATGTCATCGTTACCTATGATGTTTTGTCGGTTATCCAACTTATTTTACGCTGACAAATGGTGTACAAAAAAGCTCCGCATTGAGTCGTGAAAATAAGAAAACCCTATCTACAGTCTCAACGCGGAGCCAACTCAATAAAGAGTTCAAAGATTAGCTATGAAACAGGTTCTCAGCCTTATCCATAACATCTGAAGAAATCTGCTCTGACTTCTTAGCAACTTTGTCGGTGAGCTTGCTAGCACGCCAAGCCAGTGAGGGGCTGCCATCGGTATCAACTGAAGCAAGCGCGATAGCACCCAAGAGCGATGAGTTCTTTACCAAATTGTTGACGCGAGCTGACTTCTGCTCCTTGCTATCATGCTCAGTTGCCATGAACTCAAGGTAGGCATTGACGGCGCCTGTAGCCAGCAAAACGGTTGATGACAAACGAGGAAGCTTACCCAAAGCAAACAGCGAACCTGCAGCCACCTGAGAACCTGCAAGTGCCTGACCAACCAAACGTTCCTGACCCTTCAAAACTGAGAGGTAAGGCGAGGTTGAGGCAGCAAGTGAGACAGCCTTCTCAAGATGAGCTGCAGAAGCCGGATCCTTCAAACGGTCTACGCCTGAGAGAATGAAGCTTGATGCAAGCGCGGGACGCGCGAGACGACGTACTACTGACATAAAACACTCCTAAGTGTCGACGGTCAGGGATCAGCACAAGAAAATCCCTCTCTCACCATCATAAGCGTGCTGACAGGGTTCGACTAAAAATAATCGAGATTTCAGTAAACATTTCTATGACGATCAGTGCCTGCAACAGCACTAAAGAATGCTTGCCATAACACCATGCCTGACTCAGGAATAAAACCTCATACCGTAGGGTTGAACCTAACAGATGTTTCACGCATCCTCACACCCAAAAATCTGTGAGTACAAGGTTCTGCCTTCTAGGTAAGAGCAAAAGGAAAGCCAATGACAACACCCACCGTTGCCCAACATGAGACACCGGTAGATCTTGCCACGGAAACAGCCGAAGAACGCAAAAATCGTTTTGAGAAGGACGCTATGCAGTATGTCGATCAGCTCTACGCTGCGGCTCTTCGCATGGCACGAAACCCCGCAGACGCCGAGGATCTAGTACAAGAGGCATACGCTAAAGCGTATTCGTCTTTTCACCTGTACACCCCAGGTACCAATCTCAAAGCCTGGCTCTATAGAATTCTTACGAATACTTATATCAATCTCTACCGCAAGCGCCAGCGAGAACCCCAACCAGCTCATACCGATTCAGTGGAAGATTGGCAGTTAGCGCAAGCAAGCCAGCACGACTCATCGGGTTTGAAATCAGCTGAGATGATGGCGCTGGACAACCTGCCAGATACCGATATCAAACGAGCACTTCAAGAGATTCCAGAAGATTTTCGTATGGCGGTCTACTACTCTGACGTCGAAGGGTTCTCATATAAAGAAATCTCAGAAATTATGGGAAGCCCCATCGGAACTGTGATGTCACGGCTTCATCGAGGGCGCAAACTCTTGCGCGATTCCCTAGCTGATTACGCGCGAGAACGCGGCATCACTACCAACAACTCGCAGAAAGGATAACCTGCAATGACCAATTCATCAGAGAAATCGCAGAACTGCTGCGAGCAAGAAATCAACAAAATCTATGAGTACCTTGATGGCGCCGTCAGCAAGAAAGACGTTGAAACTCTCAAAGAACACCTTGGAGAGTGCACTGATTGCACTCAAGAACACGATCTTGAACTCATGATTCGTCAAGCCATTAAGCGTTCTTGCTGTGAGAAAGCCCCTCAAGAGCTCAAAGACAAAATTCGTATTGGCATCGAAGAGATAAAGAATAAGGCATAAAAACTCTCTAATAATGCTTCTATAAAACCAGGCGCCGGCTAGATTCTAAAAAATCTAACCGGCGCCTGAAAAGTATTCAAGGTACCTTATGCGTTGGGGCGCTTACCGTGGTTTGCGCCGCCCTTACGACGGTCCTTGCGCTTACGACCGCGCTTGCTCATGAGAGCCTCCTTCTACAAATTACGGTTCTACCGCAACCCAAAAGACGGGTTGCAACCGAATGTACTGCTGTGACAGAAATGAGTCACAGCACTGCCGTCCATTTTCGCACAAATAACAGGTGAATGCACCTTTCACAGTGCAGAAATAACAGCGGAACGGCTCACACCCTCACTTATACGGGCTCCGGCAGGTTCAACCATGAGTACCAGCCACGGTGCAAAACAAGCCAAGCCATCAGACCGTAACCCGACTGGCCGGGGCGACCGTCGTTAGCGGCTAGATCGTTTCGCCACTGTTCATGGTGCAACAGGGGATTGAAAGTATCGACATATACATGGTTACGACGGGTAACCACGTCGGCATAGGCTGCTGATAAATCTGCAATACGGCGGTTGCGTTCAGCGTCCAAAGTCGGAGGAGGGCCAACGACTAAAACCTTCACGTTATTTTGCGACGCCATATCTACCATGTTCGCCAAATTCAAACGTGAGCGAGCGCTAGTGATGTCCAAATCAACATCCAATGTTGAAGGCGCGATGACAAGACGGTTATCAGCACCTTGCGAAAAGCGACGTGCTGCCTCTTCAAACCAGCGGCTATTCAATAGTTCGCTACCCTCGCCCGGCGCCGCCAAATTATAGGCTGCAACCGATGCGATATTCTGCGGGGTGCGTGCCATAACACGGCCGAACCAGCCTAGAGCACGGGGATCACCCACGCCTGAGAGCAGTTCATCACCCACTGCTACAATTCGAATATTTCGCTGATCCACGAGAACCTTTTCTGTTGTTGACTGAAGTACGCACAATGTCTGCGCCTACTTTTACTCTTACATACAGAATACAAGGCTGGCGCGTTCTGATGCCAAACCTAATCTATAATTACTCAAGTTCGTAAACTACCTGCCAGCCTCTGCCCTTAAAATCTTTTGCCCCTACCCGTCATAGATGACGGGTAGGGGCAAAAGGTTGAGGTTGCTCCTCTAACGTATATGGTTAGCGGTCGAAGGCCTCAGCCAAGATGTTGTCAAGCTCAGCCTGATGACGGCGTCCGGTGCCGGCAGCCGGAGAAGCTGAGGCAGGACGCGACACGAGGTTCATCTTGTAACCAACGTGCGGCAGAAGATTGAGAGCCATAAACGGCCACTGACCCTGGTTAGCAGGCTCATCCTGTGCCCAAATCAACTCAGCGTTGGGGTAGGCAGCAATCTGCTCCTTGATTTCTTCCAGAGGCAAGGGGGACAGCTGCTCAACACGGACAATCGCAGTCTTGGTGTCCTTACGCTTGGTGCGCTCAGCATCCAAATCGTAGTAGAGACGGCCAGAAACCAGAATCAAACGATCAACCTCTGATGCGTTCAGGTTACCCTGAT
Organism: Rothia sp. (in: high G+C Gram-positive bacteria); assembly: GCA_043424895.1. Lineage (GTDB taxonomy): Bacteria > Actinomycetota > Actinomycetes > Actinomycetales > Micrococcaceae > Rothia. Next base: position 6,161 of record JBHWPN010000060.1, read on the forward strand.
CTTCAATCACAGGCTTGAAGCTACCGGTGGTGAAGTCCTCAATCGAAGAAGCTGCTGCTTTCAAACGCAAAAGCTGCTTGGGGGTAAACAAAACCATGGGCTTGTGCGGACGCGAGTGAGCGTGCTTGCGCAAGAGGTGGAAGTGCGATGCCGGGGTAGAAGGCATAGCCACAGTCATGTTGTTCTCAGCGCACAGCTGCAAGTAACGTTCGATGCGAGCTGATGAGTGGTCAGGGCCCTGACCCTCAAAGCCGTGAGGAAGCATCATGACCAGCGATGAACGCTGTGCCCACTTCTGCTCAGCAGACGAGATGAACTCATCGATGATGGTCTGAGCACCGTTAGCGAAATCGCCGAACTGCGCTTCCCAGATCACCAGCGAGTCGGGACGCTCAACCGAGTAACCGTACTCAAATCCGAGTACACCGTACTCAGACAGGAGTGAGTTATAGATGCTGAACTTACCCTGATCCTCGCTCAGATGAGCCAGAGGAGTCCACTCTTCATCGGTCAGACGGTCATGCAGAACCGAGTGACGCTGTACGAAGGTGCCGCGCTGAACATCCTGACCGGACATACGCACGTCGATACCTTCCAGCAACAAGGAACCAAAAGCAGCGAGTTCGCCGAAGCCCCAGTTAATGCCGCCCTCGGTTGCCATTGCGGTGCGCTGTTCAAGAAGCTTCTTGAGCTTCTTGTGGACGGTGAAGCCCTCGGGAACAGCTGCGAAAGCATCGCCGATGCGCTTGAGGGTATCAGCTGAAATCGCGGTTGAACCGGGCTCTTGCACTGAGTCTTCAGACTGCTGAGCAGCAGGACGCTCGATGTTAGCAACAGCTGCGGCATCAGCAGTCACGAGAGGAGCTGATGAGGACTGAGCCTCGTGAGTCTCAGTAAAGATCTGCTCCAGACGTGACTGGTAGTCCTTGAGTACGCGCTCTGCCTCTTCCTGGGTAATATCACCGCGTCCAACCAATGATTCGGTGTAAATCTTGCGGGTTGAGGGCAGCTCCTCAATCATGTTGTACATCTTGGGCTGGGTCATCGAGGGATCATCGGCTTCGTTGTGACCGCGACGGCGGTAGCACAGAAGATCGATAACGATGTCTTTGTTGAAACGCTGACGGTACTCGAAAGCCAGGTGACCCGCGCGCACAACTGCCTCGGGGTCATCCGCATTTACATGGAAAATCGGAGCCTGAATAGCACGAGCTGAGTCAGTGGAGTAAGTCGAGGATCGTGCATCTGAAGGGGTGGTGGTAAAGCCAACCTGGTTGTTCACAATCACGTGAACCGTACCGCCAACCTTGTAACCTTCAAGCTGTGACATCTGCAAGGTCTCAAAGACAACGCCCTGACCAGCGAAAGCAGCATCACCGTGCACGAGAATCGGCAAAATCGGGTAATCCTTCGCGCCGGTACCCGCCAGATTATCCTGCTTAGCGCGAGCGATACCTTCAAGTACAGGATCCGCTGCCTCAAGGTGTGAGGGGTTAGCAGCCAGATAAACCTGAGTCTGATTGCCGTTATCAGAAGTGAAAGTGCCCTCAGTACCCAAGTGGTACTTCACGTCGCCTGAACCACCGGTGATGCGGGGATCCATCTCGCCTTCAAATTCACGGAAAATCTGGGCGTAAGACTTACCTGCGATATTGGTCAAAACATTCAAGCGACCGCGGTGCGCCATACCAATAGCTACACCCGACAGACCGTCGTCGGCAGCTTCTGAGATGATGTAATCCAGCAGAGGAATCAGGGACTCGCCACCCTCAAGTGAGAATCGTTTCTGACCCAGATACTTAGTCTGCAAGAAGGTTTCGAAAGCTTCAGCAGCGTTGAGCTTACCCAGAACCCGGAACTGTTCTTCGCGGCTGGGCTTAGAGTAACCGTGCTCCAGCTGGTCCTGGAACCACTGACGTTCCACAGGGTTCTCGATATGCATGTACTCAACGCTGACAGTCTGGCAGTAAGCCTCGCGTAGCAACTCAAGAATCGTGCGCAACTGCAAAGTATCTTTCTCACCAAAGCCACCGGTAGGCCAGTAACGATCAAGATCCCACAGGGTCAAACCGTAGTTTTCAATCCGCAGATCAGGGTGAGTGAGCATCTCATAGCCCAGGGGATTGGTCTGAGCAATCAAGTGACCACGAACGCGGTAGGCGTGAATAAGCTGCTGGATGCGAGCAACCTTAGAAATCTCGGTAGAGGGATCCACCTGATTATCCTTAGCCCAACGCACAGGCTCGAAAGGTACACGAAGAGCCTCAAAAATCTCATCGTAGAAACCATCATTGCCGAGCAAGTAGCCTTCAATAATCTTCAAGAATTCGCCAGAACCTGCACCCTGAATGACGCGGTGATCGTAGGTGGAGGTCAAGGTAATAATCTTTGAAACGCCTGCGCGAGCAATGGTCTTTTCTGAAGCACCACGGTACTCTGCGGGGTAATCCAAAGCTCCGGCGCCGATGATGGCTGCCTGGCCCTTGGACAGACGAGGCACCGAATGTACCGTACCGATACCGCCGGGGTTGGTCAGCGAAACAGTAGTACCGCGGAAGTCCTCCACAGTGAGCTTGCCGTCGCGTCCGCGCTTTACAATATCGTCATAAGCATCCCAGAACTCTGCGAATGAGAGCTCTTCAGCACCCTTAATATTGGGGACAACCAAGTTGCGGGTTCCATCGGGGCGAGGCAAATCGATAGCCAAACCAAAGTTAACGTGTGCTGGCTGAACAGCGGCGGGGCGTCCTTTTTCGTCTTCACCGAACGTGACGTTCATGGACGGGAAGTTTGCAAGGGCACGAATAATCGCGTAACCGATAATGTGGGTAAACGAGATTTTGCCACCGCGAGTGCGAGCCAAGTAATTGTTAATCGCGGTGCGGTTATCAATGAGCACCTTGGCAGGAATTGCTCGAACAGTCGTTGCGGTAGGAACAGTCAATGACTCTTCCATGGTGGTTACCACTGCCTTGGCAGGACCGCGCAAGGTAGAAATAGTTTCTTTCTTTTCTTCGGCCGCATCCTGAGAAGGTGCCACTGTTGCCTCTTTTTTCTTCAATTTTTCTTCGGTCTTCGACACTGTACCGCTTGCCTTTTTTACCTGTTCACCTTCGTCAGTGGTTGCTACAGGGCGAGGTTCTGCTTGCGCAGGCGCGGTTTCTTTCACCTTATTGGGATCAGGGTGATGATCTTCGTTCGTAGAGGTGGCGGATTGAGCAGCAGACTGATTAGGTGCTGAAGTGCCGGATGCGCCGGACTTCTTCAGTTCTGCTTCGAATAGCGGCCACCAGGATTGCTCAACTGATGATTTGTCTTCCTGGTATTTTTCGAACAGTTCATCAATGAACCACTCATTACCAGCAAATTCTTCTGGCCAGCGACTTTCAGACTGGTTTGGCACGTTTAGCCTCTTCCATTCGATGTGGGGTTAGGACGCCGTCGAGTTGCTTGATTTCGCGCGCGGTCAGAGGACGGCGGCGGAGATTCAAACAAACGGGGCAGCTTCATCTCTTGAGACCAGTCTAATAACCTCAGACCTATATGGCGAAAGACTGAAGAGGATAAAGAAACATTATTTCGCACAGAAAATAAGTTGGGGGAGAAGTAGTTAGGGTCAAAGAGCAACAAACCAAACACTATTCATACTTATTTATGGGTTTAAAGGCCTAAAGATGTTGGGTTTAAGTGGTTTTGGTGGTTTTAGAGTGTGGAAAATTTCTTCCAAATATTAACTGTAGGGAAATCTTCGCGGTTAGCGATTATCCAAGAAGCCCCCAAATCCGACAGCTAGTTTTCGCCGCTGGCAAACACTGTCGTTCGTAGCGAACCTCGCACCGCAAATACTATGAATCTTTAGTTATTTTTGACTAAGATTGGGGCATTATGGACGACTCTTTTAGTTGCCGCCCACACCAGCATCGCGCTGCTCGCGTAGATGTTAGAGTCACTGGATACCCGGCTCCTGTTTTTACACCACATTCGCGCCCTCGCAACAGGGGGATTCGCTAAATGGAATGGCTTCTTCTTCTCGTTGGTATTTTGCTGATTTTCGGCACTGGATTCTTTGTTGCAATGGAATTTGCACTGGTTGCTTTGGACCAGTCAGCTGTCCAGCAAAAAATTGACAACGGCGATACCAAGGGAGTTGCGGTTTTAAAATGTCTCAAGACATTGTCAACCCAGCTGTCCTCGTGCCAGTTGGGCATTACCATCACAACCTTGCTCACCGGTTACACCTTGGATGTTGCACTCCAGGCTCTAGTGGTTGACTCAGTATCTAGCTGGGGGCTTCCTGAATCGGCTGCCCGCATGCTTATCTTGATTTTCTCAATGGGTGTAGCAACCGTCTTATCTATGGTGCTTGGCGAGCTGATTCCCAAAAATATGGCGATTGCTGTCTCTTACCCCACTGCACGTGCTCTGGCGCCTTATCACCTGATGTTCACCAAAATTATGAACCCGCTGGTGCGCACCATGAACGGGGGAGCCAACAAAATTTTGCATCTCTTTGGACTGGAGGCAAAAGAAGAACTTTCTGGTGCCCGCACCCCCGAAGAGCTCTCATCGATGGTTCGACGCTCTGCAGTTGAAGGTACCTTGGACTCCGACACAGCTCGCTTTGTCGATAAGACTCTATCTTTTGCAGAGTTAACGGCCGCCGACGTCATGACACCCCGTCGTCAGGCAGTGATGCTTGAAGATACTGGCTCCGTAGCAGATATCGTAGAGATGGCTCGCACTACCGGGCATTCACGCTTTCCTCTTTATCGCGAGGATCAAGACAACGTAGTTGGCGTGGTTCACCTCAAAAAAGCAATCGGTGTTCCTGAGGATGTCCGACCTAATCTAGAAGCCGGCACGCTGATGGAAGACGTGTTGCGCGTTCCCGAAACCGTTCATCTTGACTCCCTGCTGGTGCAGTTGCGCGAGGGTGCATTGCAGCTAGCGATTGTTCTCGATGAATACGGTGGCACCGCCGGCATGACAACGCTTGAGGATCTCGTTGAAGAAATCGTCGGTGAAGTCTCTGATGAGCACGATTCAGGTAACACAGAAGAGCGCCCCCTGCACATGGGTAATGATGACTGGATGTTCTCCGGTCTTCTGCGGCCCGATGAAATTTCAGAACACATCGATGAGCTAGATGTGGAAGAAAACCCTGCCTTTGAAACCATGGGCGGATTTATGATGTACGCGCTGGGGCGTGTTCCGGAGGTCGGAGATACCGTACCGGTCAACGGAGGTACATTGCGAGTTGAGACGATGGAGCAACGTCGTGTGGATCGAATCCGTTTTATTCCTGAACCTCACGATGAATCAGCACGAGAAGGGAGTGTGCGCGCATGAATGACTGGGTAGCGCTGAGTCTTTTGGTTGTTCTATTGATTGGTAACGCTTTCTTCGTTGGTGCTGAGTTCGCGATTATGTCCACCAGACGTTCGCAGATTGAACCGCTTGCTGAAGCTGGTAACAAGAGGGCAAAAACGGCACTTTTTGCTATTGAGCACGTTTCTTTGATGCTTGCTACCTGCCAGATGGGTATTACTGTCTGCTCGCTGCTGATTCTGAACGTTTCAGAGCCTGCACTGAAGCATCTGATGGCGGGACCGTTGGAAGCTATCGGGATTCCTTACGAAATCGTGGCGACGCTCAGCTTTGTCGTTGCTTTGGTTATTGTGACTTATTTGCACGTTATTTTTGGTGAGATGATTCCTAAAAATGCGTCAGTATCGCTAACCGATAAGGGGATTGCGCTTTGGTTTGCTCCTCCGCTGGTGTTTTTCTCTCGGTTGCTCAAGCCCATTATCTTGTTGTTGAACTGGATTGCAAATCACGCTTTGCGAGCCCTGAAGATCGAACCTAAGGACGAAGTATCTTCAACCTTTACTTTGGATGAGTTGCAAAGCATTGTGAAGCAGTCCACCGAAGAGGGCACTGTAGAAGATGAAACCGGGGTACTATCGGGAGCCCTGGAATTTAGCTCCAAAACCGTTGAAGAGATTATGGTGGAGCGCGAGAAAGTTGTTACTTTGGGCTTTCCCTGCACCCCTCATGATATTGAGCATGCTTGTGCGCAAACAGGTTTTTCTCGATTTGTAATGCAGGATGCGTTAGACGGTACCTATATGGGGTACGTGCACGTCAAAGATATGCTTGCCTACGTTGGTTCTCGCGGTGATGAAAATATTCCGTGGGGCCGCTTGCGCCCGATGGCAATCTTGCGTCCTGACGTTGAGATTGATGAGGCATTAGCTGTGATGCAGCGTAATCAGGCGCATCTTTCACATGTGGTTTCGGTCCAAGGTGTGAGCCTTGGCGTGCTGTTCTTGGAAGACATCCTTGAACAGCTCGTGGGAGAAATTAAGGACACAACTCAGGAGCATGTTCGCAGGCGCGAGGCAGCTAACAGAGTGTAGTTTCTCTCAAAAGAATCTAAAGAAAAGGGGGTCAGCATCGGAATATAGGTGCTGATCCCTTTGTTTATCTTCAGTGTGTTCAGGGGAACGCGAGCTGATATTGCGCAAGAGTTGCATGAACCAGTAAGCTCTATATGAAAATGATTCGCGTTTAGAAAGTTCTAAAAATGTCCAAGTTGCTCAATAACCTCGCCTTATTCTCCGTTGCAACTCTTGCTTTGGCTGGTTGCTCAGCGGGAGAGAGCGGAGCAACCGGTTCATCAACTGATGGTCTGAAGATCGTGGCAACAACAGATGTGTATGGTGACATCGCCAAACAGGTCGTTGGGGATAAAGCTGAAGTCACCTCGATTATCAACTCTACAAGTCAAGATCCTCACTCCTACGAATCAACTCCTAACGACCGTCTGACTATCAAGGACGCTGACGTAGTGCTCTACAACGGAGCCGGGTACGACGCGTTTGCCGAAGAAATGGTGGGACAAGATAACCCCGACCAAAAGGGCATTAACGCGGTAAAACTATCCGGTAGAATCTCGGATGAAGACTACAACGCTCTGGTGGAAGAACATAACCACAGCCATGCAGAGGGTGAGCATGCGGCTCATGACCACGCATTCAATGAGCATATGTGGTACGACCTGGAAACTATGAAAAAAGTTGCAGACCAGGTAGCTATCGATATGGGTGAGATCGATGTGGAAAATGCAGATGCTTATAAGAAAGCAGCTGAAGATTTCGATCAGAAGATCGATACCATCAAGGCATCCGCTAAAGACGCAGGCGTCCAAGATAAAAAATTTGTGACCACCGAACCTGTGCCTAATTACTTGCTTGAAACAGCAGGCATGCAAAATGTGACACCAGAAAATTTTGTTGCAGCCATCGACTCAGAGTCAGATATAGCGCCCCTGACCATGCAAGAAATCAAAGATCTTATTAAGGCTGGCGACCTAGATTTGCTTGCCTACAATGCACAGACAGAAACGAGCCAAACCAAAGAAATCCGGGAAACCGCTGAAAAGTCATCTGTTGCCAGTGAATCGTTTACCGAAACCCTGCCCGATGGCAAAGACTATGTCCAATGGATGACTGACAATGTGCAAACCCTGAAGAAGACAGTAGCCTAGAACCTATGACAACCGTGCAGCATGTGCCAGCGTCCATCGAAATCATTGATGGCGCACTTTCTTTTGGCCAGCGCAACCTGTGGCAAAACCTCAAGCTCCGCATTCAACAGGGGGAGTACTTTGCTGTACTTGGCCCTAATGGCTCTGGTAAATCCACTTTTTTGAAAGTGGTGTTAGGGTTGACCCACCTCAATAGCGGTCAGATTTCGGTGCTTGGCGCCCCTGCGCGCGCGGGAAACTCCGGAGTGGGTTATATTCCGCAGCAAAAAAGTATTAGCGCGAATACCCCGATGCGCGCTAAGGACTTAGTGGGCTTGGGAATCGATGGGCACAAATGGGGCATCCGGCTAAACGCCAAGTCATACCGTGCCAAAGTAGATGAACTTTTGGAGTCGGTAGGTGCACGCGAATATGCGAATGTACCGGTTGGTCTTTTATCTGGCGGTGAGCAACAACGTCTGCGTATTGCTCAAGCTCTGGCTAATGATCCCAAGATTCTGCTTGCCGATGAGGCATTACTTTCTCTTGACTTGCACCATCAGTATGCGGTCTCTGAGCTGATTCACAAGTACAACAAAGAGCAGAATGCAACCGTTGTTTTTGTAACGCACGAAATTAACCCCATCATTGAGCACGTAGACCGTGTGCTGTACCTAGCTAACGGACAGTTCACAGTGGGTACTGTCGAAGAAGTAATGACTTCGGAGGTACTCACTAATCTCTACCAGACCCCCGTTGAAGTGCTTCGCTCAAACGGACGCTATATTGTGGTGGGCGGCGAACAAAACGCTGAGCACGAAATGCACCACGGGCTAGAATATGCTCTGCCTTCCACCTCGCGAAAGGACATCGCTCATTGAATTCACTTGTACTAGGAGTGACGGTTAGTGATTTGTTGAGCCGCATTTTTGTCTTTGAGCGCTACGGTGAGTTGTTGGATCTTTTGAGTCAGTCGATTTGGGCTGGTGCTGTGCTCGGTATTATCGGCGGGTTCGTGGGCATGTTTATTATGATGCGCGATCACGCTTTTGCTGTGCACGGTGTGGCAGAAATTTCCTTTGCCGGGGCTGCACTTTTCTTGCTACTTGGTTTCAACGTTGTCACCGGTTCGCTGGTTGGATCTGTCGTGGCAGCGTTGCTGATTGGATTATTAGGCGTACGCCGGGCTGAATCTAACTCTGTGATTGGTGTGCTCATGCCGTTTGGATTAGGCTTGGGCATTTTGTTCTTGTCACTGTATGAAGGCCGTAGCGCAAATAAGTTTTCGTTGCTCACGGGCCAGATTGTCTCTATTAGTGACTCTCAGCTTGGCACCATGGTAATTGGTGCGGTTGTTATTATCGCGGCTCTGACCGCTTTGTGGCGCCCCCTTACTTTTGCCTCTATCGATCCAGAAGTTGCCCGGGCAAAAGGGGTTCCGCTTGGCTTTTTATCCCTCGCATTTATGGTGATTCTCGGTATCGCGGTAGCGCTGTCGGTTCAGGTGGTGGGCTCCTTGCTGGTGCTTGCCTTATTGGTGACGCCTGCTGCCTCAGCTTTGCAAGTGACTGCCTCACCCCTCAAAGCTCTTATTTTCTCAATTATCTTTGCCGAGTTAGCGATGGTGGGCGGTATTATGTTGGCGCTGGCAGGGACGCTACCAATTAGCCCCTATGTCACCACTATCTCTTTCCTCATCTACCTTGTGTGCCGCGTGATCGGTGGCTACAAGCGTCGAAATAGTGCATCTGGACGTACGCCGGCTGCACCTCAGACTGTATAAAACAGATCCCAGAATGCGATAAGGGCGGTTACTTGGCTAAGAAGTAACCGCCCTTCGATATTTTTCGTTATTAGTTTTGCTCCCGCGAGCAATCGGTGCATAAACCGGTAATCTCAACCACGTGCGAGATATCGGTAAAACCGTAGGTCGCTGCTATGGAACGCGTCCATTCTTCAATAGCTGGGGCTTCAAGCTCCACCGCTTTACCGCAGTTGCGGCACAAGAGGTGATGATGATGGTGCTCAGCCTCGCATCGTCGATAAATCGATTCACCGTCTTCGGTGCGAATAACATCCACCTCGTCATTAGCTGCCATCGACTGCAAAATGCGATAAGTCGTAGCAAGAGAAACACTCTCATTGCGCGATACCATAAGCTGGTGAAGCTCTTGGGCACTCATAAAATCATCGAGTTCAGCCAGCGTTGCATTGACGATGCGACGCTGCTTGGTGTTGCGGATTTCAGGCTTACCGTCGCTTTTGGTTTGAGGCATAGCATCGTCCTTAGTCGGGGAAAATATTTTTCTTACCACTCAACTTTACCGGAGCGTGAAATATTCCACCGGCTCGCTTTTCTGTTGGCGAATTGTTGATGAAATAAGCTCGCGTAGTGCTGATAAGGGGCTGAATTTAGTAAGAGGGTGAACTAGGGTAGAGGTATGAAACTTACTAAATTTACTCACTCCTGTGTTCGTCTTGAAAATGAAAATAAAACACTGATACTTGATCCCGGTGGGTTCTCAGAAGTCGAAAAGGCTCTCGATGGCGCTGATTTTATTTTTATCACTCACGTGCACCCCGATCACTTTGACTCTGAACGCGTTATCGCATTTTTGAAGGAACATCCAGAGGTTCCGCTCTACGCACCTCAGGCAGTTATTGATGAAGTTTCTCAAGAACTTCCCGATGCAAAAGTTCAGCTTGCCGATGCCAAAGAGACCATTGAGTTAGAAGGCTTCACCCTGAAAACTTACGGTGGGCAGCACGCGCTTATTCACCCGTTGGTGCCCACCATTGATAACGTGGGTGTGCTCGTAAACGATAACGTATTCCACCCCGGCGACTCTTTCACCGTGCCTCACGGTATCCAGGCAAAGACCTTGCTCGCCCCCATCCACGCGCCGTGGAACAAGATGAGCGAGGTTATCGACTTTGTGATCTCGGTGCGTGCACCTCAGATATACCCCATCCACGATTCACTTCTGTCTGATTCGGGACGCGACCTGATTGAAACTCAGGTTACCAACCTCACCGCAGACTACGGTGTTACCTACACCCATCTTGATCCTGAACAAAGTGTAGAGCTCTAAGGATATGAACCAAGCTATGTCAACAGTATTTACAAAGATTATTGACGGTGAAATCCCCGGTCGGTTCGTGTGGAAAGACGAAAAAGCCGTTGTCTTTTTGACGATTGAGCCGTTAGCGCAGGGACACGTTTTGGTGGTTCCTCGTCAAGAAATCGAGCACTGGGTAGATATGCCAGCCGATCTTTCAGCCCATGTCTTTGATGTGGTCCATAAGGTTGGCAACGCTATCAATGCTGTGTGGAAGCCTACCAAGGTAGGCGTAGAGATTGTCGGGTTGGACGTTCCTCATGTGCACGTGCATGTGTTCCCCGCAAACGACATACAAACCTTCAATTTTGTTAACGCAGATTCAAATCCCGACGATGCTGTCATGGACGAGTCAGCTGAAAAAATCCGCGGTGCACTGCGCGATGCTGGCTTGGGAGAGTTCGTTCCGGAGAGCTAGGACTCTCGGATAAGACGCTAGTGCTGTAAGGATGCTGGGGTCAACTGGCTCGGGGCTGGCGTTTAAGGGAGGTTGACCCCAGCATCCTTGATAGCGCACTAAGCCAAACTCAAAAATCGGTTATTGACCTTTTAAGGCAGGCTGCCCGCGATATCCTTGATAGCGCACTAAGCCAAACTTAAAAATCCGGTGCCATCCTTTGATTGGATAGCACCGGATTTTTTGCGCGCAGAACACCAGGAACTAGTTCTTCTTCAGCTCTTCAACTGCCTCGCGAAGAGCCTTTGAGATGCGTTTTTCAGAAACTGTGTAGGCGGTGCCTAGCTCCTGGGCAAAGAAACTGACGCGAAGCTCTTCAATCATCCATTCAACTCGCTCAAGGTCGCGAGAGGGTGATGTTCCTGCTGGCAATGACTTCACTGCCGAATCATAGGCGTCCTCAAGGTCTTGAATAATCAGCATTTGCTGGTTATCCCGGTTTACCTGTGCACCCACTAGTTTTTCGATGCGGGCTTGCATCGCCTTGAGATAGCGCGGGACATGAACCAACTGATCGTACCCGGTCTGCGCTACGAATCCCGGGTAGACCAGGTTCTCTAATTGCCCCTTCATATCGCTCATAGCGTGCACAACTGCCAAAGACGATGATTTTTTAATCATTTTGCGTACCTTGCCGGCCTCACTGAGAATCTCAGCGACCAATTTGGTCACCTCAAAAACAGTATCAATGAGCTCGGCTCGCACCGCGTTGAACAGGCTATCGAATTCGGTCTTAGTAAATGGTGCGGACGCGGGGGTCAGCTTATCGACAGCAGCCACCGTGCAGTCGGTGATCAACTGATCCACCGAACCGTGCGGGTTCTGCGTAAACACAATCTTCTCTTTGTTGTTGAGATGATCGCTCACATAGCGCACGGGGGAGGGAACCTGCAACTGGAGAAGTCGAATAACACCGCTACGTTGCGCTCGCTCTTGCTCGTGTGCAGAGGTGAAAATGCGGATGCCCACAGTTTCGCCCTCGTCAACAAGTGCCGGATACCCGGCAACCGACTGAGTTGCAATGGTGCGCTCAATTTTGCGTGGCAAATCTTTTTCGGACCACTGAGTCAGACCGCTACGTTCCACAATGCCGTGGGACGCCGGCTGTGATGTAGCGCGGGACTGGCTAGAGGCAGCTTGTCCGGGTTTACCCTTTTTCTGCCCCTGGGATGGAGCATCGGGTTTTCCACCCATCATGGCGGCAAGCGCATCCGGCGATGCCCCGAGTGAGGCTGCAAGAGCTGAGCGAATCTGAGTATGTAGCTTGCCCTGTAGCTCTGTGAGATCTTTGCCTTCACCCAGAATCTTGTTCTGCGGATTGCGCACCTGGAAGGTAAACCGCAAATGTGCTGGTACAGCATCCCAGTTGAAAACATCGGGGTCAACAACATGCCCCCGCAAGCGTCGTAAGGTCAACGCCAGAGCTTCTTCAATGGGGGTATCGAGCGGGGAGAACTCATCGTTCATTGCCGTTACTGCTTGACGCGCAACATCTGGTGCCGGCACAAAGTTCTTACGCACCTGTTTGGGCATCGATTTAATCAGCGCGGTAACAAGTTCCTCACGAAGTCCAGGAATCAGCCATTTGAAGGGCTCAGGCTCTAACTGATTGAGAAAGAGAATGGGAACCTGCACGGCAATGCCATCGGTCTGCGCATCGTTGGAACGCACGCCTCCAACAGAAACGCTGGGAGCGTATTCGTAGCGCAGGTCCAAAACTAGCTCACCGTTGGGACTATGCTGGGTCCATGTGCGGGGGAAAGCTGACTCATCGTAGTCTGCTGCGTCCTCGTCGATAAGGTTCTCCGGATTGAAATCCAGCAAATGTTCGTTGCGGGTACGCTCGTCCTTCCACCACTTATCAAAGTGGCGTTCAGAGACAATATCCGCGGGGATGCGAGCATCGTAGAAATCAAAGAGCGTTTGATCATCAACGCGCAAATCGCGGCGGCGCAAACGTGCCTCTAGCTCTTCAACGGCGGCCAAAGCCTTTTGGTTGCGCTTGAAGAAGTGATGACGGGTATTCCAATCACCTTCGACAAGAGCTGCGCGGATAAACATTTCGCGTGCCGCCACGGGATCAATACGCCAATATTGCACCCGACGGTCCGCAATAATCGGAACGCCGTACAGGGTGACTTTTTCGTGAGCCATCACCGAACCGAGCTTTGATGACCAATGCGGTTCTGAATACTGACGTTTCACCAAATGCGCGCCAACTTCTTCAACCCACTCAGGTTTAATGTCCGCGTTGACACGCGCCCAGAGGCGACTGGTCTCTACCAACTCGGCAGATACCACCCAATCTGGACGTTTTTTGAACAGCGCAGAACCCGGGAAAATAGCGAACCTGGTACCGCGAGCGCCCAGATATTCGTTGGGGTTACGCTCGTCTTTGAGACCGATGTGCGAAAGCAAACCAGCAAGCAATGACTTGTGTAGCTCATCCTCGTGCTGGGCTGGATCAATGTCGCGTCCGCCGGAGACATTCATTCCAGCACCGCGTCCCATTTCTCGCAACTGTGCAAAGAGATCTTGCCACTCTCGTACTCGCAAGAAGTTGATGAACTCGCGGTGACACATCTTGCGGAACCGGCTGGATGAGAGCTCATCCTGTTTCTTATTCAAAAAGTTCCACAGAAGCAAGAAGCTCATAAAGTCCGAAGTTTCATCGGTGTAGCGTTTATGTAACGCGTCAGCTTCACCGCGTTTTTCTGCCGGGCGCTCGCGAGGATCTTGTACTGTCAGTGCTGCTGCCAGCACCATCATTTCTTTAGCGCATCCCCGCTTGTTAGCTTCTACAATCATGCGTGCTAAACGCGGGTCTACTGGCAGAGCTGCCATCGCGCGTCCAACGGCAGTCAAAGGAGAGTTGCCGCGGCGATTATTACCGTGCGATTGCTTACGGTCGCGCAGAGCACCTAGCTCACGCAACAGATTGACGCCGTCGTTGATTGCTCGCTGCTCCGGCGGCTCCACGAAGGGGAATTTTTCAATGTCACCGGGGGCGCGAACCACACCAATGGAGGTCATCTGCAAGATAACCGCTGCCAAGTTGGTACGCAGAATCTCTGGATCGGTAAATTCTGGGCGTGAGTCAAAGTCTTCTTCTGAGTACAAGCGAATGGCGATGCCGTTGGAGGTACGACCGGCTCGTCCTGAACGCTGATTGGCGCTTGCCTGAGAAATGCGTTCAATGGGCAGACGTTGCACTTTAGTGCGCGCTGAGTAGCGAGAAATGCGAGCCGTACCGGTATCAATGACATACTTGATACCCGGTACAGTCAGCGATGTTTCTGCCACGTTGGTAGCCAAAACAATGCGGGGCTCACCCGAGGGCCGGAACACACGGTGCTGCTCAGCCATCGACAAACGCGCGTACAGCGGCAAAATCTCGTAATGAGCAAACCGGCGAGATGAGGTCACCAAGGAACGCAAAGCATCTTCGGCATCTCGGATTTCACGCTCACCCGAGAAGAAGATCAGAATATCACCGGGCTCTTCCTCAGAGAGTTCTCGGACGGCATCCAAAATACCGTCGATGGGATCGCGGTCATCGTCATCTAAACCGTCACCGGCATCGTCAGCGTCTTCACCGCCGTCGCCCGTTCGAGGCTCTGAGAGGGGACGGTATCGAATCTCTACGGGGTAGGTGCGGCCAGATACCTCGATAATTGGCGGTGCATCATCGGGCAGAATCTGCTCAGCGACTTCTTTTTCTTCTGAACTGAGCGTTTCATCGATGGTTCCTTGCCCCGGAATGAACGAGGGTGAGAAATGACGCGCAAAACGTTCGGGGTCGATGGTTGCAGAGGTAATAATAACTTTGAGATCTGGCCTATTAGGCAATAAGCGCTTGAGGTAGCCCAGAATAAAATCAATGTTGAGGGAACGCTCGTGAGCCTCATCGATAATAATGGTGGAGTATTTTTTCAGCTCACGATCGTTAGCGATTTCAGCCAGCAAAATACCGTCAGTCATCAACTTGATAGCTGAGTTTTCTGAGACTTCTGAGGTAAAGCGAACCTGGTAACCCACAGTCTTACCGAGTTCTTCACCGAGCTCATCGGCAATTCGTTCGGCGACACTTCGGGCAGCAAGACGGCGGGGCTGGGTGTGACCAATTAACCCGTTATCAGCCAGCCCCAGTTGCAGACACATCTTTGGGATCTGAGTTGTTTTACCTGAACCCGTTTCACCGGCGATGATTACCACCTGGTGATCGCGGATAGCTTCCATGATGTCATCGCGGCGGGCGGAAACCGGTAGAGACTCGGGGTACGAAATCTCATCAAGGTTGAGAGTGACCACTGGCTTTTCAAAACGGTTTGCCTGACGACTGTTTTTGGGTTTGCCCTGCGTGTTACGGGGCTTACGACGACGCGAGCGCTCCCGTTGTGGTGCAGATGATTCTGTGCGAGCGGAGTCCTGCGACTCTTGGAGCTTAGTACGACGCGTGGGCGCCGCATGCATTGCGGATGCAACTGACGCTAAAGAAGGCTTAGAAGAATTAGACATACTGCTCACTATTTTAGTGCGAGCTCGGGCAATTTGCCTATGAGCTACAGCGCGGTGGTTATACATGAGAAGATTCTTAGAAAGTATCCTAGCGACGAAAGAATTTATGGCTGATTTTATTCTTACTCGTTGGCAAGAACATCACGCACAGGGACTGTACGAGGCTTACTCCGAGAATCACGATCTTCACCGTCAAATGGATGCACTGAATTCTGTGGGTGACGCCGCAACGCTGATTTCTACACAGTATGTAGTCTCCGAAGAACGGGCTGTCTGGTGCATCGAAAACAACGAAAGGCCTGTTGGAGCTATCGGGGTAATCTACTCAGGGCGCACCGAATCTGTTTTTGACCGCTGCTGGGTTTTCTATTGGAATATTGCTCCGCTGCGAGGTTCAGGCGTCATGAAGCACCTCGTCAAGCAGGTTTGTGACTGGACTCTAGGGCTTCCACCGATTGATACCCCGCATCCTGCTTCTGTCCACAGTGAGCTCTTAAAGGAATATCCAAGCTCGCGTTTGCGCAGACTTGAGCTAGGGTATCGGGACAATAATCCTGCATCCGGTGCCGTTGCAAAATTCGCCGGCCTCACCGTTGAAGGACGCGAACGCGAAAAGTTCTTTATCGATGGCGTGTCTGTTGACGTCTTGACTGCCGGACGACTGGCGAGAGACTCTGCCCCGGTGGAACAGGGGAGATGCGCATCAGGCGTACACCATGTTGAGCTGTGGACGACCGATTTTCCGAGTCAATACTCCGCATGGTTATGGATATTCGATAATTTAGGCTGGAAAGTCTCATCCTCATGGCACAATGGAGCATCATTTCAAGATTCCAAGAGCACTACCTATTGCGTTTTAGAACAATCACCCGATGTGGAAGGTGCACACCACCGTATGAGGGCAGGGCTAAATCATCTCGCATTTAGTGTCCGGAACAAAGGCGAGTTAGATAAGATTCGCGAAAATGCGCTTGGCTACGGGTGGAACGAGCTGTTCTCAGAAAACTATCCCCATGCGGGAGGCGAGCAACACACTGCACTTTATCTAGAAAACGCTGAGGGGTTTGAAGTAGAAATCGTCGCGGAAAACTAGATTTTAAGTTGCTTTACTGTCCACGCAACAATCTGCTGAAGCAACAAAGGATTCGCGTAAATAGCTGGATCACCGTGTTCTGCGCCTTCAACTAATTCCAGTTGCGTTTCGATGCCCTGTTTTTCAAGTGCGGTAAATGCCCTGGACGATTGGTTCCAAGGCACCAAAGAATCTTCAGTGCCGTGCACAAAAAATACGGGTGCATGGCAATGAGTTCCCGCGGTAGGTGCAAGCCGCATGTAATCGATAGGTTGAGCTTGTGCCCATGCTTTCTCAGCTTCAGACTCCGGGGGAGCCGGGTAAGCACTGCCTAGAAGTAGCTTCTCAGCGTCATCATCGTCAGGGTGGTCGCTATTGAACCCGCACGCTAGCCGATCTTCAAAGATCGTACGCAAATCGCTCACACCGTAGATACTAACTGCGGCTTGAACATCGGTGCCGGTAACAGAATCGCTACCCTCTAGGTAGTGATTATTCAGATGTCCCGTACCAGCTAAGAGCTGGGCTAAATGACCGCCGGCTGAACCACCTGCAACCACGATGCGCGTGGCATCCACATCCCATTCGGATGCGTTTTCTTTGAAGTACCTCACGGCAGCTTTGACATCGTGAATTTGCGCAGGAAACTGAGCTGTCTCAGAGAGTCGGTAATTGATGGATGCAACAGCAAAACCAGCAGCGGTGAATGCCATACGCAACCTGTGTGCACCAGACAATGAGTGCTCGGCGCTACTTTTATCACCATAGCGCCACGCTCCACCGTGAATATAAATCATCAGAGGAGCGGAATTTGTCCCAGACAAGGACGCCTGTGGCGGGTAGAAATCAAAGGTATGGTTGACGTCATGAGTAGCTGAATAAAAGCCAGTACGAGCGGACATTAGAAAGGTTCACTCCAATCGATGGGGGCAACCGGTAACACGTTTCATAATTGCACTTGATGAAGCTAATAGCTCGTATTTCACCCCACATCTCATAAAAGTTACGCAGCATCGGCGAGCGAACAAACAAAAATCCCAGCGCAGAAGATTTCTACGCTGGGATGTAATCTCGTGCCCCCGAAAGGAATCGAACCTTCGACACCAAGTACCGGAAACTTGTGCTCTATCCACTGAGCTACGGAGGCATATTTAGTTATTTGTCTTGCCTTTGGGTAGCTCAGTGGATGTCAAAGCTGGTGCTTTGTTCTACGCCTTGATTTTTGTTTCCTCGTTTGCTCGGAAAATCAACGCGTAGCTGAGCTACATAAGGCGTACCCGTTCAGGTTGCCAGAACAACGGACGCATCTTGCTGTGCGACACCCCGCAATACTACCAGATATAGCGGGTACGTGAGCAAGTCCTGCCGTCGTTGAACTGTTATCACCTACTTGCCTACAGGTAGACTAGAGGCATGACTCCCGAAGAATTATCACTCGCAATTGAAAATAGTTTGAATGATGCGCTGGCGCAGGGCCAGCTTGAGCTTGTTGAGGGTGCTGATCGCCCTCAGGTGAAGGTAGAACGCCCCAAGAACCGCGATCACGGCGACTGGGCGACTAACGTTGCTTTGCAACTGTCCAAAAAAGTAGGCAAGAATCCGCGCGAGGTAGCAACCATCCTCTCTGAGCGCATCCAGCAGATTGAAGGCGTTTCAAAGGTCGATATTGCTGGCCCTGGCTTTTTGAACATTATTTTGGACGCGGCTGCTGCTGGCGAGCTTGCAAAGACTATTGTTGAGGCGGGCGAGTCCTTCGGCACCACCACCACCGAACTTGCAGGTAAAACCATCAACCTTGAGTTCGTTTCAGCTAACCCCACGGGCCCGATTCACTTGGGCGGTACTCGCTGGGCAGCTGTGGGCGACTCGCTGGCACGCGTCCTTGAGGCCTCCGGCGCTAACGTTGTGCGTGAATACTACTTTAACGATCACGGTGGACAGATTGACCGTTTTGCGCGCTCGCTTCTGGCACGCGCTAAAAATGAGGCTGCCCCCGAAGACGGTTACGGTGGAGAATACATCACTGATATCGCTAACCGTGTGCTAGAGGCTCACCCCAGCGCTCTTGAATCAGATGATCCTCAAGAGACCTTCCGTGCTGCTGGCGTTGAATTTATGTTCGCCGATATCAAGAAGTCCTTGCACGAATTTGGTGTGGACTTTGACGTGTACTTCCACGAGAACTCCCTGTTTGAAAACGGCAAGGTTGAGGAACTTCTTGAAAAGCTCAAGGACTCAGAAAACCTCTACTTCAAGGACGGCGCGTGGTGGTTGAAGTCCACCGACTTTGGTGATGACAAAGACCGCGTTGTTATCAAGTCAGATGGAAACGCAGCTTACATTGCTGGCGATATCGCTTACTTCCAAGACAAGACTAAGCGCGCTGAAAACCCTGCTGATCTAGCGATTTACATGCTCGGTGCTGATCACCACGGCTACGTTGCTCGTTTGAAAGCAGCGGCAGCAGCCCTTGGCGATGATCCGAACATGGTGGAGGTCATGATTGGTCAGATGGTTAACCTGGTCAAGGACGGCAAGCCTGTTCGCATGTCAAAGCGCGCCGGCACCGTTGTAACTATGGAAGACCTGGTAGACATCGTGGGCGTGGATGCTGCTCGCTACTCCTTGACTCGCTACTCGGTGGATTCAAACATTGATATTGATCTTGATGTCCTGACCAAACAGTCCAATGAGAACCCTGTCTTCTACGTTCAGTACGCTCACGCGCGTACCTGCGCGGTTGCTCGCAATGCGCACACTGCAGGTGTAGAACGTACTGCCTTCGACGCGTCCTTGCTTGATTCTGAGGCTGATTCAGAACTGTTGGCTACTCTGGGCCAGTACCCGAACGCTGTCAAGGAAGCCACGAACTTCCGCGAACCTCACCGCATTGCTCGCTACCTCGAGACTCTGGCAGGTGCCTACCACCGCTGGTACGGTAACTCACGCGTTGCACCGCAGGGTGAAGAAGAAGTATCAGATTTGCATCGCACCCGCCTGTGGCTCAATGACGCTACCCGCCAGGTACTGGCAAACGGCTTGGGCTTGTTGGGTGTTACTGCTCCGGAGAAGATGTAACCATGGGTGCAGAAGTAGCTCTTTACAAACCCGAATGGCTGACTTACCCGCAGGACCCGGCTGAGCTTGACCGTCGCATTTGGACGCAGTCTTTTAGCCGTGCTGATGATGGTGAGTTGAGCGTCGACGGCATCCGTGTAAGTCAACTTGTCAAAGATTTCGGTACCCCCGAGTACGTCTTTTCAGAAGATACTTTTCGCTCATGTGCACGCGAATTCCGCCAAGCGTTCGAGGATGCTTTTTCAGCTCACGGTGCCGAGGTCTCGGTTTACTATGCGGGTAAAGCGTTCTTGAGCACTGCGGTAGCTGCGTGGGCTCATGAGGAAGGCCTGAACATCGATACCGCTTCGGGTGGCGAGCTGGGCATAGCCCTTCGTGCCGGGGTTCCGGGTAAGAACATTGCATTGCACGGCAATAACAAGTCGGTAGCTGAGATTCGTCGCGCTTTGGAGAACAAGGTAGGACGCATCGTTGCCGATTCTGTGCCCGAGGTACAGCTGATTGCGCAGGTAGCAGCCGAAATGGGCGTGGAGGCACCGGTCATGCTTCGGCTGACCCCGGGTGTTCACGCATCAACCCATGATTTCATTGCGACCGCACACGAAGATCAGAAGTTTGGACAGTCTCTAGTTGAGGGTACAAGCGGATTGTCCGGTTTGTCTTTAGAAGAGCTCATGGATCTTGGGCTCGACGCCAATGACTGTTACGCGGCGATTTCAGTGGCAATCGCTCATCAAGAGCCTTCCATTGATTTGCGCGGTTTGCACTGCCATATCGGTTCTCAAATTTTTGAAGCTGAGGGCTTTGGTAAGGCAGCTGAAAAGGTGTTGACCTTCATGCACGCGATGAACCAGCGTTTTGGGATTACCATGCCCGAAATCGATTTGGGTGGTGGCTACGGTATCGGTTATACCGAAGAAGACCACCCTCGCGGTTCTGCGGAAGTTGCTACTTCGCTGGCGGATATGGTGTCTAAAAAATGCGCGAATTTGGGCATGGAGATTCCCCATTTATCCTTTGAACCCGGGCGTTCTATTGCTGGGCCTTCAGGTATCACGCTTTACACCGTGGGTACTATCAAGAACGTGTCGATTGAGGACGAAAACGGTGACACCCGTGTGCGCCGCTATGTATCGGTTGACGGTGGTATGAGCGATAACGCCCGTCCTGTTCTCTACGAATCCGATTACACCGCAACCCTCGCCAACCGTGCCCCGACGGGGGAGCAGGTTCTCTCCCGCGTGGTAGGTAAACACTGCGAGTCCGGGGATATTGTGGTTCGTTACGTATATTTGCCCGAGGATTTGCACGCCGGTGACATCCTAGCTGTGCCGGCAACCGGCGCCTACTGCTTTGCCTTGAGCTCTAACTACAACTACCTGACGAAACCGGGTGTTGTGGCAACCAGTAACGCAAAGGCGCCTCGCGAGATCGTGCGACGCGAAACTGAGGAAGATATGCTTCGCCGCGATATGGGCATCGTATAACCCGCTGAACTATCTCACAGTGTAGAAAAGTGGGCTCAATATCCGGTAATGCGCGTAATACTGCACCATAATGTAGTGGGTAAGGCAATGATGAGCTTTGCCCACTACAGTTGTATTATCAGCGCAAAATTCAACACATTTGTCTAATCACGGGAGTGATGCATGAATAATCAGGCCATCAAGGTAGCTCTTTTGGGAGCCGGCAACGTGGGCTCTCAAGTAGCCCGTATGCTGATGCAAGATGCCGACACCCTCAAACAGCGTATTGGCGCACCTGTTGAACTGATTGGAATCGCGGTCCGCGATACCTCTGCAAAGCGCCATTTTGATGTTGATTCATCGCTGTACACTACCGATGCCGATGGGCTGATTGATGCGGCAGATGTAGTTATTGAACTTACCGGTGGCATTGAACCTGCGCGTACTCGAATTTTGCGTGCGCTCAACGCCGGCAAATCAGTGGTTTCTGGCAATAAGGCACTGCTAGCTAAACGCGGTATGGAACTTCAAGCCGCCGCTAAAAAAACCGGTGCGCAGTTATCATATGAGGCAGCGGTTGCCGGTGCTATTCCGATTATTCGCCCCTTACGTGATTCTTTGGCCGGAGATAACGTCACTCGCGTACTGGGCATTATGAACGGCACCACCAACTACATTCTTGATCAGATGGACACCACCGGCGCGCAGTTTGAGGATGCGCTCGCAGAAGCTCAGCGCTTGGGGTATGCAGAGGCTGATCCTACAGCAGATGTTGAGGGTCACGACGCTGCATCGAAAGCTGCAATCGTAGCTTCCCTTGCCTTCCATTCGGAATTCACCATTGATGATGTTCATATTGAAGGCATCACGTCGGTCAGTGCTGAGGACGTTGAAGCAGCGGATGCCGATGGGTTTGTCATCAAGCTCCTGGCAGTGTGTGAGCGCGATGGCGACGGCGTCAATATCCGAGTGAATCCCACGCTGGTGCCTCGTAAGCACCCGCTGGCATCGGTTCATGATGCTTTCAATGCTGTTTTTGTTCAGGCGGATAACGCCGGCGAGCTCATGTTCTACGGCCCCGGTGCCGGAGGCGCACCTACAGCCTCTGCAGTGCTCGGTGATTTTGTATCTATTGCCCGCCGTATGGTGTTGGGCGGTCCCGGTATTCCCGAGTCATCTCACGCATCCTTAAAGGCAACCCCTATGAAGGACGTCGTTTCTCGATACTCGGTGGGTCTTGAAGTTGAAGATAAGCTCGGCGTGCTGGCGAACATTACCCGTATTTTCGCGGAACATGCCGTATCCATTCAGACCATCCGTCAAAACCATCTATCGGATGACGGCGGCAATAGTATTAGTTCTATTCGTATCGTTACTCACCGCGCTACAGACGCGAATCTCACCAAGTGCATGGCAGTTGTTGATGCCTTGGATACCGTGCGTGAGATTACCAGCGTGATTCGCGTTGAGGGCTAGTTAGCTCACATTTTTTAGATTCTTTAGTCAATACATATTTGTAAGAAACGAGGCACCCCATGGCTCATGTGTGGCAGGGAGTTGTTAATGAATACCGCGATCGCTTACCTTTTGGCGATGATGTTGAAGCGGTAACACTTGGTGAGGGTGGTACGCCCCTTATCTTCGCCCCCGCGTTAAGTGCTCATACCGGTAACAAGGTGTACATCAAGTTTGAGGGAATGAACCCCACAGGCTCTTTTAAAGACCGCGGTATGACCAGCGCGATTACTGCTGCTAAGGCTGAAGGCGCTAAGGCTGTTGTCTGCGCTTCTACCGGTAACACCTCAGCTTCTGCAGCGGCATACGCTACCCAGGCAGGTTTGCGTTGTGCTGTTTTGGTACCCGAGGGAAAAATTGCTCTGGGTAAACTTTCCCAGGCAATTGCTCACGGTGCCGACTTGCTCCAGGTCAACGGTAACTTTGACAACTGCCTTGAAATTGCGCGTAAGTTAGCAGATAACTACCCGGTCTTCTTGGTAAATTCCGTAAATCCCTACCGTATCGAGGGTCAGAAAACCGGATCTTTCGAGGTCGTTGATACCCTGGGCGATGCGCCAGATTACCACCTGCTCCCGGTAGGCAACGCTGGCAATATCACCGCATATTGGAAGGGATACAAGGAATACTCCGAAAAGTGGGAGGATCGCGATGGCAACGTGCTTGAACCCGTTGCGACCAAGCGTCCTAAAATGTGGGGTTTCCAGGCAGCCGGTGCAGCACCTATTGTCTTGGGGCACCCTGTAGATGAGCCCGAAACCATCGCAACCGCAATCCGTATCGGTAATCCCGCGTCCTGGGAACAGGCAGAAGCGGCTCGTGATGAATCCGGTGGCCTGATTGATTCGGTAACCGATGAGGAAATCCTTGAAGCTCATCGCTGGCTATCTTCTAAAGAAGGTGTTTTCTGTGAGCCTGCATCAGCAGCGGGTGTTGCAGGTCTGCTCAAGAAATTCGATGCTGACGAGGCTCCCACAGATTCCACCATCGTTATTACCGTAACCGGGCACGGTCTCAAAGACCCTCAGTGGGCGTTGAAGAACGCTGACGGATCAGATATCCAGCCCACCAAGGTTGACTTCGACGTTGTATCTGTCGCGGACGCACTAGGTCTCGCATAGCGATAGTAAGGGAAAGTCTGAGAGCACCTCTATAGCTCACAGACTTTCCCTCTCGCACTTAAAACTCAAGTTTGTTACCCCGTAGCCAAAGGTTTTTACATTGACTCTTCCCATGATTGATGGCTCAAACGAAGCCCAGTACACCCCGGATATCATTGCTGTTGGTACTTCTGTGACAGTTCATGTTCCTGCATCTAGCGCTAATCTCGGTCCCGGTTATGACTCGCTGGGCGTTTCGTTGGCGTATTTCGATGAGCTGACTATTACCCGCATTGAAGATGGGCTTGAGTTTGAATTGTCGGGGGAGGGTGCCGATGAGGTTCCTCAGGATGCCTCCCACCTGGTGGTCAAGGCTATGCAGACCGCTTGGAGAGCTGTGGGACTGTTTGAACTTCCGGGCTTGCACATCAAGGCACATAATCGAATCCCACATTCACGAGGAATGGGATCTTCGGCATCAGCTATTGTTACCGGTGTTGCAGCAGCCAACGCACTGCTGCCAGAAGAAGTTCGGTTAAGCGAGGACGCGGTTTTGCAGATTTGCTCGGGAATGGAAGGGCACCCCGATAACGTAGCTCCCTCACTGTACGGCAATCTAGTGATTTCCTATGGAGATAATGAGGGCTGGCATTCATTGCCAGTGGCTGTGCACAGCGATATTAAACCCGTAGTTGCGATCCCCGACTACGAGGTTCCCACCAAAGTCGCGCGCGGGCTGATTCCTGAAACTGTTCCCCACCGCGATGCAGCTACCAACTCAGGACGCGCGGCCCTGCTGAGCCAGGCACTGAGTAATAATCCTGAATATTTGTTTGCAGCTACCCAAGATCTGCTCCACCAGTCCTATCGTGCCACCGCTATGAAGCCCAGCGCATCACTGGTAGCGGTGCTTCGCGGACACGGTTATCCTGCAGTCATTTCAGGTGCAGGCCCCACCGTGATGGTTTTTGCCCGTGGTGAAGAAGAACGCGCAAATGTGATCTCCACCATCGAGCATTTTGCAAAGACCTCACCGGCGTCCACATTTGATCAGCGCAAGCTGGTGTGGCGTGTACTACCTGTAGAAATCGACACTAAAGGTGTTATAGTTACACGAGAAGAAAACGCATCTGCCAAATAAATTGGCACGTTAACTTCAGCTGTCATTGAGTAACTTCTCATGTTACTCACGTGAGATTTGCTTCTTCTGAAAGTAGCAAATTGAAACAGCTTTTTATGCAAGATGTTTTGAGTGTTAGAGCATAGCCGTGCAAACATCTAGAACGCTTGTATCTAGTTTTCCTTCAGCCCGTCGCACGCATTCAATTTCTGAACGCGGCACCCGGTTCGCTCTATAGAATCTGGACGTTCATGCCATAAGTTTCAGACAGCGTTGCGATTCAGCCTTGCTGATACTTTCTTCTCTCACAGAAGGACGCAACCTCGCTGTCTAAGGAAGACTTCAATACATTTTTGCATCGGCACGCATCTGAACGCGTTGCCCATTGACTGACCATTCCAGGGAAGGACCATTCGTGGCAGAATCCACCGACCAGAACACTGGTGCGGACACCACCGAAAACAAGACCCCCAGCCTGAGCACTTTGAAACTTGCTCAGTTGCAGTCTCTTGCATCTCAGCTTGGTATTGTTGGCGCTCGCCGCATGCGTAAGTCAGATTTGGTAGAGGCAATTACTGCTCATCAGCGCGGTTCATCGGTTGCCGACCGCTCAGAAGCTGCAGCTAGCACAGAAGCTAGTGAGAGCACCTCAAAGCCTGCGCCTAAGCGTTCGACTCGCAAAACTTCATCCGCTAAGTCACAGGAGGAGGGCGAGAGCACTACATCTGAAGCTGCTGAAGTTGCTACCAATGAGCAGGCAGGGAAGACCGAACAGGCAGAAAAGCCTGCGCGTAAGCGTCGTAACCGCCGTGCAAGTTCAACCGGCAACACCGTAGAAACTTCGGCAGAGACTGCAGATTCTTCTTCATCTGAAGAGAAGACTGAGGAGAGCCAGAAGACTGCTGAAAGCTCAGAAGAGAACTCGGCAGAAAATACCAACCGTCGCACTCGTTCACGTTCGGATCGTCGTCGCAAGAAGAACGATGACTCCGCAAACGAAAATGCAGAGTCATCTGCTTCAGATTCTCATAAAGATGACTCAGCAGGTGAAGAAACTTCTTCACAGCAAAAGGCTGAACAGGGCGAGCGTAACGAGAAGAACGACCGCGGAGAGAAGAACGACCGCAACGAGCGTCGTAACCGCCGCGAGCGCAACAACC
The DNA here is from genome assembly GCA_043424895.1 of Rothia sp. (in: high G+C Gram-positive bacteria). Classification (GTDB taxonomy): domain Bacteria; phylum Actinomycetota; class Actinomycetes; order Actinomycetales; family Micrococcaceae; genus Rothia. The sequence goes on from JBHWPN010000060.1 coordinate 32,294, forward strand.
GCGATGACCGTACCAACGATCGCCGCGAGCGCAACTTCGATGACAAGAGCGAGAAGAACGAAAAATCTGATCGCAACGAGAGGTCAGAGCGGAATAACCGCGACAACAACGGCCCCGATGACGATGACCGTCGTAACCGCCGTAACCGCAACCGTCGCGACCGCAACCAGGAACGTCGTGAGCGTCGTAACCGCCGCAATGATAACGAAGAGCCCGAGATTACCGAGGACGATGTATTAGTACCTGTAGCAGGTATCTTGGACGTTCTTGACAACTACGCCTTCGTGCGCACCTCAGGCTGGTTGCCCGGTCCCAACGATGTTTACGTTTCACTGGCTCAGGTAAAGCGCTACGGTTTGCGCAAGGGCGATGCTGTAGTTGGTGCCATCCGTGCACCGCGCGAGGGCGATAACCAGAACAACAGCCGCCAGAAGTTCAACGCTTTGGTGCAGCTCACCTCTATCAACGGTCTAACTCCTGAAGAGTCAAAGACCCGTCGTGATTTTGCTAAGCTCACCCCCTTGTACCCCAAGGAGCGTTTGCGTCTTGAAACCGAGCCCAAAAAGATTGGTACTCGCGTTGTTGACCTCGTAGCTCCCATTGGTAAGGGTCAGCGCGGTTTGATTGTCTCACCTCCTAAGGCTGGTAAGACTCTCATGTTGCAGTCCATCGCAAACGCTATCACCACCAACAACCCTGAAGTTCACCTCATGATGGTGCTGGTGGACGAGCGTCCTGAAGAAGTGACTGACATGAAGCGCACCGTCAAGGGCGAGGTTATTGCCTCTACCTTCGATCGCCCCGCAGAAGATCACACCACCGTTGCCGAACTGGCTATCGAGCGTGCAAAACGCCTGGTAGAACAGGGGCACGACGTTGTTGTTCTGCTTGACTCCATGACTCGTCTGGGTCGCGCCTACAACTTGGCAGCACCGGCATCCGGTCGTATTCTCTCCGGCGGCGTTGACTCTGCAGCACTGTACCCGCCCAAGAAGTTCTTTGGCGCAGCTCGCAACATCGAAGAGGGTGGCTCATTGACCATTCTTGCTACCGCTCTTGTTGAGACCGGTTCAAAGATGGATGAGGTCATCTTCGAGGAATTCAAGGGCACCGGCAACATGGAACTGCGCCTATCCCGCCAGCTGGCTGATAAGCGTATCTTCCCTGCAGTTGATGTCAATGCATCGGGCACCCGTCGCGAAGAAAACCTCCTGTCCTCCGAAGAGGTCAAGATTATGTGGGGTCTTCGCCGCGTACTGGCCGGTATGGAACAGGAACAGGCACTGAACTTGCTGACTACCAAGTTGCGTGACACCGGTTCAAACGTAGAATTCTTGCTCTCTGTGCAAAAATCACAGTTCAAGGGCTACAACGACTAGCAGCTTAATGTGCACCGCGGAACACCACCGCGGTGCTCATTCGCGTCAGTCCACAGATTTTTGAGCGTACCGTTGACATAGTAGATGGTGCGCATCCTGAAGAATAAAGAAGGCATAATATGTTTGATTCAATTCAGACTCTGCTTGATGAACACGCTGATATTCAGCAGCAGCTAGCAGACCCTGCGGTACACGCTGACCAGGGTAAGGCTCGTAAGCTGGGGCGTCGTTACTCAGAACTTAACGGCATCGTTGAAGCTCATAAGCGCTACGAAGGACTTAAGGGTGACCTTGAAGCAGCGAAAGAAATGGCTGCTGAGGATCCCGACTTCGCGGCTGAGGTTGAAGAGCTCGAAGCTCAGATTCCTGAGGCAGAAGAGAAGTTGCGTCGTCTGCTGATTCCTCGCGACCCCGATGACGGCCGCAACGTCATTCTCGAAGTTAAAGGCGGTGAAGGTGGCGACGAGGCATCCTTGTTCGCTGGCGATCTGCTGCGCATGTACACCCGCTACGCAGAGACTAAGGGCTGGAAGACCGAAATCATCGAGTCGAATATGACCGATGTTGGCGGTTACAAGGACGTTCAGGTTGCGATCAAGGGTAACTCCAACGATCCTGCCGAAGGTGTCTGGGCTCACCTGAAGTACGAAGGTGGCGTGCACCGCGTACAGCGTGTTCCTGCAACCGAGTCACAGGGACGCATCCATACTTCCGCTGCTGGCGTTCTCGTATTCCCCGAGGTTGATGAGCCCGATGAAATCGAGATTAACCAGAACGATCTTAAGATTGACGTTTACCGTTCATCTGGCCCCGGTGGTCAGTCCGTAAACACCACGGACTCCGCTGTTCGTATTACTCACTTGCCCACCGGCATCGTGGTAGCTATGCAAAACGAGAAGTCACAGTTGCAAAACCGTGAAGCTGCTATGCGCGTGCTTCGCGCGCGTCTGCTGGCTCACCAGCAGGAGCAGATCGATGCGGAGAACGCTGCTCACCGTGCTTCGCAGGTGCGTACTATGGACCGTTCAGAGCGTATTCGTACCTATAACTACCCTGAAAACCGCATTGCTGATCACCGCACCGGTTACAAGGCATATAACCTCGATGCTGTTATCGACGGTGCTCTTGATCCTGTGATTCAGTCAGCGATCGAGATGGACGAAGCTCACCGACTCGAGGCTTTGGGCCAGGAGAAATAAGCGCTCGTGATTGAATTTGAGTATCAGCCCGGTGAAGAGCTAAGTTCAGCGCTTCGCCGGGCTGGCGCATATCTGCAAAGCACCGGAATTGATTCTGGGCACGTTGATGCCCAGCTGATTGCCGCGCACTTATTTTCTCGTGAATTAGGGGAAGATATTTCGCGCGGACGCGTGCAAACCTTGGCTCTCACGGGAGCCAGCATTCCTGCTGGTTTTGAAGAACTTATCAATGAGCGTGGCGCAAGAATTCCTCTGCAGCATTTGACCGGGCAAGCGTTTTTTAGGCATCTCACGCTGAAAGTCGGGCCTGGCGTCTTTACTCCGCGTCCTGAGACTGAATTGTTAGTTGATCACGCTCTGGATTATCTGCGAGAACAGGGCCTTGAAAATCCCACTATTGTTGATCTTTGCACTGGCTCGGGTGCTATCGCCGCGGCTTTAGCAACGGAAGCCCCCTGTTCTCGTGTTTTTGCTGTTGAGCTGAGTCAGGACGCGTGTGCTTGGGCAGCCCTGAACCTGAACCCGGTGGGGGTAGAGCTGGTGCAGGGAGACGCCACCGTTGAGCTTGAGCATCTTGTGGGTACCGTGGATGTGGTGGCTACTAACCCACCGTATATTCCTAACGGGGCGGTTCCGAAGGATCCAGAAGTCCGCGATTACGATCCACATATGGCGTTATTTGGTGGGAGCGAAGACGGTATGAACATACCTACCGCCATTGCTGCTCGCGCTTTTGAGCTGTTGAAACCTGGAGGGTTTGTGATCATGGAACACGCAGAGACGCAGGGCGAACTCGCAGCTACACTGTTTGAAAATTTAGGGTTCACCGACGTTCAGTCAATTGTTGATTTAGCGGGGAAACCCAGACATACTGCTGGCCGTAAACCATCGGCATAATCTAAAAGATTTGGCCTCCTTGATTTTCGTGGAAGAATGGAAACCGTGACTGCAACTATCTTTTCTGTAGAGACTTCTGAAGAACGTGCCGAAGCGCTGTCGGCAGCGGCTAATGCTGTGCAAGGTGGCAGGGTTATTGTTGTGCCCACAGATACTGTGTATGGCATTGCAGCCGATGCTTTTTCAGCAGGTGGTGTGCGGGCTTTGCTTGCGGCCAAAGGTCGCTCTCGCCAGATGCCGCCGCCAGTTTTGGTTTATGATGCCTCAGTATTGCCCGGTTTAGCAGACCGTATCTCTTCAGATGCGCAGGCTTTAGCCGATGCTTTTTGGCCCGGAGCCCTAACTCTCATCTGCCACGCTCAGCCTTCACTGACCTGGGATTTAGGTGAAACCAAGGGCACGGTTGCTCTGCGCGTGCCTGATGATGAGCTCACTATTGAGCTGTTGCGTCAGACCGGTCCGCTTGCTGTTTCATCGGCGAATAAAACAGGTCGTACCGCGGCAACTACTGCTGAAGAAGCCAATAGCCAGCTTGGGGAAAACGTCAACCTCATTATTGATGGAGGCCCTCGACCGCTGAATCGGGAAGAGGGCGTTGTCGCTGAGAACGTCGCGCCGTCAACGATTATCGACTGCACAGGAGAGATTCCGGTGCTCGTGCGTGAAGGCGCTATTTCATTAGCTCAGATTAAAGAGGTGGCACCGACAACTATCACCCGTGATGAGTGGGAGGAGCGTAAGCGAAGCGAAGCTCAGTCCTCTTTGCAAAACTCCGCGGGTAGTGTGCCTGCATCATTGGCAGAAGAAACAGCTGAAGGCACAAACCCAACGGTAGAGACGGGTGAAGACGAATACCAAGACGCGGAGCCGGTTAAAGCCGCTCGGCAGGCTCAGCCGGTGTCGTCGGATAGCCCTATTAGCGGGTTAGTGACTTCTGCACCGCAGACCCAGGCCATCGACCAACTGAGAACTGAAGGTGCTCACCGGGTAGATACAAAGCGCGTTACAGATCAAACTAAACCGCTGTCTGTCTCGGATGCGCGTGCTTTAGTATTTGGTGATGAATAAGAGCTACATACTATAGATAAAAATCGGGGGTACCTTCATTTTTGTGAAGACACCCCCGATTTTTATTGTCGCAAATTATTTGCTGAACTTCTTATCCTGCTTTTTGCCTAAGGCAGTGTGGGCATCGCGAAGAACTTCGCTAACGCGAGAGGTGGGAACTAGGGCGTTAGCGCGCGTCCAAGAGTCATCTTGTTCTTGACCAAACCACATCAGCTCCACTCGGCGCACGGGTGCCTGAAAACGATCACCTAAAGCACGAGAGACTGCATAACCCGTAGAAATCGCAGCTTTGCAAAGACCTGCGGGTATGCGTAGGGGGAACCGGCGGCCAGCATCCATTAGTACACTTGATGTGGTGGCGCCTTCCCACGGCTGCAAGACTATTGCTGGTAGCTCGCCTTCAAACTGACCGACCATCACGGTAAATTCAGCCAGCGCGTAGTTCGAAGTAATGGGCGATTTTCTCTCACCGGATGCTATGGACGCCAGGGGAGAGGACGCGATTTTAGCGAAAGTCTCGGTGGTGCGTCGTCCTCGGCCCATTACTGAGGTTGCGCGAATAATGCACAGTTCTAGTGCATGGTGAGCAGACACTTGAACAGGTGCGGCTGAAGGCGCTGCCGGAAACTGGGACTGTTCGGAACCCGGAGCTACACCCGCTGCCGCTGTTTCTTGAATAAAAGCGCGCAGGTATAACAATGCCTCTTCACCGAGAGCTTTGGAAAAAGAGTACTCAGAAAAAGGTTCTGTGCGGGGGGAAGCATCCAATGTTTTGGCGTTGCCCTGCACAGCCGCTGAACTCATATGAATGAGGCGTTTTACACCGGTTCGTTGAGCTGCAATAGCGATCACTGCAGGTAGTAAAGCATTTGCGCCGATGAGCGGTGCAACATCTTGCTGAGAGGGCGCAGCGAGTCCAGAAGCATTCACAATAACATCAGCGCCTGCAAAAGAATCGGCTAAGTTATCAATGATTGATTCAAGGTTGCGAGCTTCTTTAATGAGCTGCTGAACGGAGGTAGTGTGGGTAGCTAGACGGGGGGCCTCGATAGGGTCTGCATCAATTCCCTCAGCACGCAAACGCGCAAGAATTGATGATCCCACAAAACCGCTCGCGCCGATAACTTTCCAGGAGGAAGAACTCATAAGGTGGGTAGCTCCTTAGTTTGTGGCATTACGAGATAAAACGCGATACCTTGAATACTTATCTTCAACTCTTGCACATAATGAGTGCAAAACCACGAAGATTTGTGCGGTGGACTCAACTGAAATCTGAGATTTAGACAGAATCTATACAGTTAGTTTGGGTAAACTTACTTTAGCTACTAAATACATAAGAACCACACGTATTTGCTGCAGTCTTGTAGTGCTATAAGCCGTAGCTATTGAAAGTAATAATCCAGAAAGGGATTGGGTAACCTATGCAGAACCAGCCACAGGTATCAGCTGATGCTTACGCACATGAACTACCTGTGTTGCGCGACCGAGTGGTTGCCGTAGTTGTTACCTACAATCGGGTTGAACTTCTCAAAAAGACTCTGACTGGAATAGTAGAGGCACAGCGAGTTCCCGATGCGCTGGTTATTGTGAACAACGCATCAACCGATACTACCCAGCAATATCTTGATGAGCTTTCACTATCTATACCCACGGACATTGTGCACCTTACGAAAAATACGGGCGGTGCTGGCGGTTTTGTAGTGGGCATCGATCGATCTCTAACTCGTCACCGTGCTGATTTGGTGTGGGTGATGGATGATGACACAGAACCTACGTCTACCACATTGGCTGAGTCGGTATCTGCCTGGGAAAATTACTCGCCGGTGCGTTTGCAGCGTCCCGCTGTGGTTGCCTCAAAAGTTATTTGGGATGACGGTTCAGATCATCCGATGAACACGCCGCGTACTATGTTTGGTGCAGGTTCTGAGCGGCATGCGCGAGCGCAGGCAGTTGGGGCACGTCCTATACGGTCTGGATCGTTTGTTTCTTTGCTGATGGACGCTTCGGTCATGCGTCAATACGGTCTACCTCTTGCAGAGTTCTTTATTTGGAACGACGATTTTGAGTACTCAACTCGTCTTATTCACCATCGTGACGGTATCTCTACTGACAAATCGGTGGCGTGGCATCATACAAAAGATGCTGGCAACACGAATTCTGATCCCGGGCCGCGTTTTTATAACGATGTGCGCAATAAGCTGTGGGTTTTCACTCGACGACGTACACTCTCTACGCTGGAGAAAATTTTGTACGGTGGTTCTACCCTGCGGTTGTGGGTTACTACCTTGCTCAATACCGAAGATAAGAAAACGTACAGCGGATATCTTGTTTCTGGCGTTAAGGATGCGGCACGCTCCTTCCGCGATAATTCAGATTTCTTGCGCGGTATCTACGAGCCCCAGCTACCGTTGACGGCAAAACACCTTTCACCAGTTGAACCAAAGTTCTCGTTATTGATGAGTGTTTACGCGGGCGATACCGCAGCACATCTTCATGAAGCATTAGCATCAAGCATTGAGCAGCAAAGCCTTCGCCCAAACGAATTGGTACTGGTGGTTGATGGTAAGGTTTCTGATCAGATTGAACGCGAAATTCAAAACTGGACGGCTCGCTCTGCGGCAGAAGAGATCTGTCCTATGACTGTTGTACGCTTGCCCGTCAATGTAGGTCTTGCAGCAGCTTTGACGGAAGGCCTTCGGTATTGCTCGTACGAGATTGTCGCCCGTGCAGATGCCGATGATGTTTCTTTACCTCAGCGTTTTGAAGAACAGATTCCGGTGATTGCTGAGGGAAAGTTATCTGTTCTTGGCTCAGCAATGATTGAATTTGATGGAGCGTTAGATGCTGAAAATTCGGTACGTGAGTCTCTAACTGGTAGCGAAAAAATTGCAAAGATACTGGCTACTCGCAACCCGATGATGCACCCCACTGTAGTGTTTCGCAAGTCTGCTGTCGAGGCAGTGGGTGGGTACGAACACGTAACCGGTGCTGAAGACTATTGGCTCTGGGCACGCTTATGCCAGCGAGGGTATCTACTAGATAACCTCTCAACTACTCTGGTCAAATACAGGGTAGGGCATGGAGCTTATCAGCGCAGAGGGGGAGTGCAAGCTCTTTATAAGGACATTGAGCTTCAGCATCGTCTGTATACCGGCGATTTCATTTCTTCGCCTCAGCTCATCAAAAATATGACGGTAAGGTTAGGATACCGAGCCTTACCTGTGCAGTTGCGAAAAAATCTGTATCGCAGGCTTATCGGTCAGAACAAAAACGCTGTAACGGTATTTCGTAAAGGAAAATAACGGTGGCTGAAAACGTAAACACCACAACAGTTCCCGTCGTAAATACGGGTTATGAGCGTAAGTCCTGGTGGAAGTATGTGCAGGTTTTACTTGATTCAGTAGCTTGGATCGTTGCTCTACCTATCGGTTTTATTCTGCGTTACGGCGGAGACTTGGGGGAAATCAGCCCCAGCGGTATTGCAATCGTGATTGCCACCGCTATCGCTTTGCAAATTGGTATTGGCGCTGCCTGCGGTTTGTACCGTGGGCGTTATAGCTATGGGTCTTTTGCTGAGGGAAAGATTCTATATCCTGTAACGGTTGTCGTTACGGTTTTGATGCTAGCTATTTTGTTGATGTTTGCCTGGCATCTTGATGTGCCTCGGTCAGTCATGCTGATTGCTTTTCCGTTCGCACTGCTGTTAATGATGGTGCTGCGTTATATCAAACGCATCATAGAAGATTTCACTAACCGTCCCAGCTACGAACATTCCGAACCCGTCATCGTTTACGGCGCTGGTTTTGTAGGTAGAGCTTTGGTTTCAAATCTCATGTCAGATACCAATGGAACCTACCGGCCTGTAGCAATTGTTGATGATGATCCTTCATTGCGTAATGCTCGCATCCAATCTGTATCAGTGCTTGGCACCGGCGCCGATTTGCCCACTTTAGTCAAGCGCTATCACGTCACCAAAGTGTTTGTTGCTATGACGGACATTAGAGATGCCAAGTTTTCGCGGATTCGTCATTCAATGCGTGAGCTGGGTGTAGATGTGTACCGCGTAAAAAATATCTTGTCGAATATTTCGGGTTTGAACGAAGATAACGTCAAAGACATCAATCGCCATGTGATTGAAGGTATTCGTGGCAAGATCGATTATCAGATTAAAGACGAAGATATCCGCTCCTACATCACTGGTAAGCGTGTATTGGTAACAGGTGCCGGGGGTTCAATCGGCTCTGAACTGTGTCGTCAAATCGTTGACTATAAACCTGCTGAGTTGATGATGCTGGATCGGGATGAGACCTTGTTGATGGATACTCGGTACACTATTTGGGGCGATTCTAATCTTAACGACCCCTCAGTAATCCTTGCTGATATCCGTGATCAGGACGCACTTCGAAAGGTTTTCGCTGAACGTCAACCTGAGGTTGTATTTCATGCGGCAGCCCTCAAACATGTGACAGCGCTTGAGGCTTACCCCGAAGAAGCGTGGAAAACTAACACTTTGGGTACTCGTAACGTTCTTCAAGCTGCATCTGAAGTTGACGTTGAGGTATTCGTGAATGTTTCAACCGACAAAGCTGCTGATCCCACCACTGCTTTAGGCCAATCAAAACTTACTGCAGAGATGCTCACTAGCTGGTTTGGTGATCAAACCGGAAAGCGTTATGTATCGGTGCGTTTCGGTAATGTATTTGGCTCCCGCGGATCCATCAAACCGCTCTTTACCCGGCAAATCATGGATGGTGGACCCATCACAGTTACCGATATGGAAGCAACGCGTTATTTCATGCTTATCCCGGATGCGTGTTTGCTAGTCATGACTGCCGGAGCTATTGGCGCTCCCGGTGAAGTAATGGTGCTTGACATGGGTGAGCCCGTCAAGATTTATAACGTGGCTGAAAACCTGATTCGCACCTATGAGCGTTATGACGTCGAAATTAAGGTCACAGGTCTTCGATCAGGTGAAAAACTTGATGAAGTTCTTTTTGGGCAAAGCGAGGAGTTTGAAGTGAGTGATCGTAATCCCTTTATTTCTCACACTCATGCTCAGCCGGTGAACCCTGAGAGCTTGAATTATGAGACGTGGTACGACAACTATGTTGATCACCGTACCTATACGGTGAAGAAGTAGGGGAGAGCACGGATGAACTATTCACTTATTTTCCCTGCTCTTTGCGCTGGCATACTGGGACTTTTGCTACCGTTTGTAGTGCGTCCTTTGCTGCATCGTTGGAATCTCGTTGACCTTCCTACGGCGCGCTCTTCACATAGCGAACCAGTCTTTCGAGGAATGGGTTTAGCGACGGCCATAGCAGTGGGCGTTACTTATTTCGTGTCCCTTCTGCTGGGGCTCATCGAGGTCGATCGCTCTATTGCTTTGGTTGTGCTCATGGGTGCCGTAGCAGCAGGCGTCTTAGGGTGGTTCGAAGATCTCCGAGGCGTTGGGGTTATCCAGCGTTTTGCCGTTCAACTGTTGATTGGCATCGCGGTCACAGTCTCTCTTACCGCAATATTGGATACATCAATCTGGTGGATTCCGGTTGGTATCTTTGCGATTGCCGCCTATATCAATGTTGCAAATTTTATGGACGGTGTAAACGGTATCTCTGGCCTGCATGGTCTGACCGTTGGTATTTTTTATGCATATGCGGGTGTGCACACAGGCACTCAATGGCTGATGGTGGGAGGAGCTGCCTTGGCAGCCGGCTATGCAGCCTTTCTTCCCTGGAACGTTCGTACAGGAAAAAACGTGTTCTTGGGGGATGCTGGTTCTTACTTCCTGGGCGGAGTTATCGCCTGTATGGCAGTGGGGGCGTTTTTGGCGGGGATATACGTCGAATACATTTTGTCACCGGTTCTGATTTACCTGGCTGATACAGGATTCACCCTGCTCAAAAGAATGTTGGGCGGTGAGCAGTGGTACAAGCCGCATCGTACGCACGTTTACCAGCGTCTGACAGACTTTGGTGTGTCGCATGTGGGCAGTGCTCTGATCGTGAACGGTGTTTCTGCACTGGTTTCTATGATCACTATTGTTGCTTTGCCGTTTCAAACGCAACAGGCGATTTGGGCTGGGTTAGCAGTGGTTTTGATAATTGCCGGTTACTTAGCCCTTCCTGCATTCTTGAAGAAAGCATCAGCGCGTGAGAAAAAATAGTTTAACTGTCTTCAGTGGCTCGGGGATACCGTGGAACAAAATTTTCTTCAGCGTCAGTAAGTATTTTGCGGTCATAACGCTCTTGGGGGCGCTTGCCGGTGGAATCATAAAAGGAGCCGAAGGTGCCTTAGCTTTTGTCACGGGTTCACTTTTGATCTATCTTTGCTTTAGTATTGGTATTGTTGTAGTCTCCATTACAGAACGTCGTTCAATGGCGAATGCAGCACGTGCTCTAGTAGCAACTTACGTTCTAAAGGTGTTAATCCTCGGTATTGTCTTTCTAGGATTTCCTTGGCCATTAGCTCTGAAAAACGGTTGGATGCTTGCTGGAGCAATTAGTGCCGTGACAGTTTGGCTTGTCGTGGAAATGAAAACCATCATGAATATGAGAATTTTGTACTTTGATCAACATGACGGTTCAACCGCGCAGCATATGGGAGATAAGTCGTGACTCGACAACACAACCACAATGCAGAGAAAGTTAAACTGCGTACAACGGGGGAGTTAGTCTCTGGTGGCGGTTTATCTGGCGCCATTATGACACTTCTCTATGTCATAATCGGCATTGCTTTCTGGAGTTTGGTAGGCTTTGGGCTTGATAAACTTTTTGGAACCACATGGATTGTTTGGGTAGGAGCACTCATTGGTGCTTTTGGCGGGTTCTATCTCGTTTACTATCACATGTCTTCGAACAATTCGACTCATAAACGCTGATACTCATCAGCCACACACTTCAATCTTTGACAATACGACGTTGTCTGCAACGGATGCAGCCAACTACAGCGTACGCACACTGCAAGAAAGGAACTTGCCTTGATTTCAAACGGGCTAGTTGTCGCAGCGGGGTATACCGCGCCCACTGTAGAAGAAATGCATCTTCCCGACTTCTTCCAAATCGGTTCGTTTGGCTTTGGCAAGCAGATGCTTCTTGTTCTGCTTTCAGTTGTCATCGTGAGCTGGTTCTTCCTGGCTGCAGGACGTAAGCGTGCAATGGTGCCGTCTCGTACCCAGTTCTTGGCTGAATCTGGCTACTTGTTTACTCGTAATTCATTGGGTAAGCAGCTTATTGGTGTTCATCACTTCAAGCCTTTCGTCCCCTTGCTGTTCACCTCATTCTTCTTTGTGCTGGTGAATAACCTTTACGGTTCAATTCCTTTGGTGCAGCTTCCTTCTTTCTCTCACGCAGGTAGCGCATACGCTATTGCAATTATTGCGTTCTTGGTGTGGGTTGGCGTTGGCATTAAGCGCAAGGGGCTTGGCACTTTCTTCAAAGACTTGACCATGCCTCCGGGCGTGCCTCCTGTTCTTTACATCATCCTCGTTCCCATCGAGCTTCTGTCTAACCTCATCATTCGCCCGGTAACCCATGCTTTGCGTTTGTTCGCAACCATGTTCGGTGGACACTTGGCAATGATGGTTGCAGCATCGCTGGTTGCCTACATGGCTACCCAGCTCGGAGGCATTGCTGCTGTGGGTGCTATAGCTCCTACCGCACTGGGTCTATTCCTTTTCTTTCTCGAATTGATGATCCAGGTTATCCAGGCTTACATCTTCACCCTTTTGCTGGCTGTTTACCTTCAGGGTTCAGTCTCAGAAGGCCACTAATAAAGTTTTCTTGCGGAACCCCGCAATGAATAAAGCAACTCGCATCCTAGCGAGTGTTATATACCCTCATAAAAGCTCCGTTCAAGCACACACAACCCTTACGTTTGAACGCTGTTGAAAGGAAACACAATGGAAATCACCGGTTCACTGAGTGCTATTGGTTACGGTCTCGCTTCAATCGGTGGCGGTATCGGTGTAGGTCTGATCTTCGCTGCATACATGACCAGCGTTGCACGCCAGCCCGAATCACAGCGCACCCTGCAGCCGATGCTGTTCATGGGCTTTGCAGTTGTTGAAGCATTGGCTATTCTCGGCCTCGTGCTTGCCTTCATCATCTAATTTAGACGCCCAACACTGACCGTACTTACTAGAGAACAGGAAAATTCCCTATGTCATATCTGATGGCAGCTGAGGAGGGTCACACCAACCCCCTGCTCCCGAATATCTGGGAAATCGCCATTACCGCCATTGGGTTCCTGATCCTCCTTTTCATCGTCACCAAGTACGTTGTCCCGATGTTCGAATCGATCTATCAGGACCGTAAAGAAGCAATTGAGGGTGGTCTTGCCAAGGCTGAGAAAGCTCAGGCAGAGGCAGCCGCAGCTCGCGAAGAGTACAACCAGCAGCTCGAAAGCGCTCGTCTGGGAGCTCAGAAGATTCGTGAGGAAGCACGCGCAGAAGGCGAAGCAATTCTCGCCGACTACAAGCAGCGTGCAACTGTCGAGGCTACTCGCATCACCGATAACGCTCAAAAGACAATCGAAGCAGAGCGCTCAGCCGCACTTATCTCACTTCGCAGTGAGGTAGGAACTTTGGCTACTGCTCTTGCAGGCAAGATTGTTGGAGAGTCACTCAACGATGATGAGCGATCAAACCGTGTGGTAGATCGCTTTCTCGCTGACCTTGAAACCGAGCAGCGAAATGCAGGTGCTACTCGGTAATGACAGGAGTATCGACTGAATCACTGAAGAAGGTGGAAGAGGTTCTGCACGCTAATGTGAACCAGAACCCCACCCAACTTGCAGAAGAGCTGTTCGCCGTGGTTGACCTTGTTGACCGCGATGGCAGTTTGCGTCGTGCTTTGATCGATTCTTCACGCGAGTCTGCAGCCCGCGTGGGAATCGTAAAGGCTCTCTTTGCTGGCAAAGTCTCAGAAGAAACTCTCAACATTGTTTCAGCAGCAGCTGAACAGCGTTGGAGTGAAGAACGAGATCTTGCTGATGCACTGGAACACGTAGCGGTTGTAGCAGCGGCTGCTGCTGCAGAAGCACGCGGTGGCGCTGATGCACTTGAAGCAGTGGTCAACGAACTATTGACCTTCATCAATATTGTTGATTCTTCTGCAGAGGCTCAGGCGGCCCTTTCCGATGGCCGAGCAAGTAATGAAGCAAAACAGAAGCTTGCCGCTTCTTTGGGTGGCGTAAACACCACTCATGAGGGCAAGCTCTTGTTAGAACGTGCTGGCGCACATTCTCGCGGTACTACCGCATCGCGCCTTGTGCAAAAGTTCGTGGAAATCATCGTCAAGCGCCAGAACCGCTGGATTGCACGCGTCATTGCTGCACGCCCGCTATCTGACGCGCAGATCCTGAAACTCCAGAATTCTTTGAACCGCGTGTACAACCGTAATCTGAAGCTTGATATCACTATCGACCCTTCAGTCATCGGTGGTTTGCGTGTTCAGGTAGGAGACGAGGTTGTAGACGGGACTGTCTCAAACCGCCTTTCAGATCTGGATCGAGCAGTCGCATAAACCCCAGCGGGTGACCTCTGCGCATGCAGACGGTGATTTAGAAGATACAACTCGTTTGTTCTTCACGGAAATTGGTCAATGAACGATCGTTTCCGTGAAGAACACACAAGCAAGATTCGGTTCTTTTCCTGAAAATGAAAAATCAGACAAGAACCACAAATTAGGAGAGCAGGGACACAAGATGGCCGATTTGACCATCAACGCCGATGATGTCCGTAATGCGCTGAATGAGTTCGCGGCGTCTTACGAACCCGGCAACGTAGAACGTGTTGAAGTAGGTCGCGTATCAACCGCGTCCGACGGCATTGCACGTGTCGAGGGACTTCCCTCAGTAATGGCTAATGAGCTGCTTCGCTTTGAAGACGGCACTTTGGGCCTTGCACAAAACTTGGATACCCGCGAAATCGGTGTCATCATCCTTGGTGATTTCACCGGTATCGAAGAGGGCCAGGCAGTTCACCGTACCGGTGAGGTTCTGTCTGTTCCTGTGGGCGATGAATTCTTGGGTCGCGTAGTTGATCCTTTGGGTCAGCCGATTGACGACCTTGGTCCTATCAACGCTGAAGGACGTCGTGCACTGGAACTTCAGGCGCCCGGCGTTACTATGCGTAAGTCAGTTCACGAGCCTTTGCAGACCGGTCTCAAGGCAATTGACGCAATGATTCCGATTGGTCGCGGTCAGCGCCAGCTCATCATTGGTGACCGTCAGACAGGTAAGACTGCAATCGCTGTTGATGCAATCTTGAACCAGAAGGCTAACTGGGAATCGGGCGACGTCAACAAGCAGGTTCGTTGCATCTACGTTGCTGTTGGTCAGAAGGCATCAACTATTGCTTCGGTTCGCACCACCCTTGAAGCTCAGGGGGCACTTGAGTACACCACCATCGTTGCATCACCTGCATCGGACGCGGCTGGCTTCAAGTATCTGGCTCCTTACACCGGTTCTGCAATTGGTCAGCACTGGATGTACGGTGGCAAGCACGTTTTGATCATCTTTGATGATTTGTCAAAGCAGGCTGAAGCATACCGTGCAGTGTCACTCCTTCTACGCCGCCCGCCGGGACGCGAAGCTTACCCGGGCGACGTCTTCTACTTGCACTCACGCTTGCTCGAGCGTTGTGCAAAGCTGTCCGATGAACTCGGTGCAGGTTCAATGACCGGCTTCCCGATCATCGAGACTAAGGCAAACGACGTTTCTGCCTTCATCCCGACCAACGTTATTTCAATTACCGACGGTCAGATCTTCTTGCAGTCAGACCTCTTCAACGCTAACCAGCGTCCTGCAGTTGACGTAGGCGTTTCGGTGTCACGCGTTGGTGGTGCTGCACAGACCAAGGCAATGAAGAAGGTTTCAGGTACCCTCAAGCTGGAACTCGCTCAGTACCGTTCAATGGAAGCATTCGCAATGTTTGCATCCGACTTGGACGATGCTTCAAAGCGTCAGCTAACTCGCGGTGCACGTTTGATGGAACTTCTTCGCCAGCCGCAGTACACCCCGTACGCGGTAGAAGAACAGGTTGTTTCCATTTGGGCAGGTACCAACGGTCACTTGGATCATTTGGAAGTTTCCGATGTATTGCGCTTTGAGTCAGAACTGATTGATTACCTGCGTCGTAGCACTTCAGTGCTGGATAACATCGGTGCATCAGGCAAGCTTGAAGATGACACTCTGGCAGCTCTCAAAGACGCTGTCGAGGTTGTAAAGCGTGATTTCCG
This sequence comes from Rothia sp. (in: high G+C Gram-positive bacteria), assembly GCA_043424895.1. Lineage (GTDB taxonomy): Bacteria > Actinomycetota > Actinomycetes > Actinomycetales > Micrococcaceae > Rothia. The sequence continues at coordinate 48,077 of JBHWPN010000060.1, forward strand.
TTCAGAAGGCTCAAGCCACTTGGTTGCAGCAGGACATGAAGAATTCAAGCCCTCAGCAGATTCTGACGTGTCACAGGAAACCATCGGTTAGCGATTATTGATCGTGTAGCTTGTGACTTGCCACTTTCGCAGGCCACAAGCTACCCCAGATCAGAAAGGAAGCTTCATGGGAGCCCAGATTAGGGTCTACCGTCAAAAGATTGCTTCGACATCGTCTATGAAGAAAATCTTCAAAGCGATGGAGATGATCGCGACCTCACGTATTAACAAGGCTCGTAAAAGTGCAGATGCAGCTAGCCCCTACGCAGACGCGTTGACCAAAGCTGTAACTGCTATTGCGACTCAGAACTCGATTTCGCATCCGCTGATTAACCAAAGCTCGAACTCACGCCGTTCAGCTGTTCTGGTTTTGGCATCGGATCGCGGTCTCGCTGGTTCTTACTCTGCATCAGTTTTAAAAAAGACTGAATCTTTGATTGAGAAGTTGCGTTCTGAAGGTCGCGAGGTGCAGTTGTACCTCGTAGGTCGCAAAGCAAAGTCATACTTTGATTTCCGTGAGCGTTCATACGAACGCGCGTGGGAAGGCAACACTGATAACCCCAATATTGATATGGCCGTAGAGATTCGAGATGCGTTGCTTGATGTTTACTCGCGTCCTTACGAACAAGGCGGTGTCGACGATTTGCATATCGTATACACCGAGTTCGTATCAATGGTGAATCAGGAAACCACGATTTTGCGTTTGTTGCCTTTGGCTGTTGCTGAGGCACGCGAATTTGGTGAACAGATTGTTCCGGGCCAGCAGCTTGAGGACGACCAGTTCACTCAGAATTCTGCCTTTGAATTTGAGCCTAGCCCGCAGGAAGTTCTCGATGAACTTCTGCCCCGTTATATCGCTTCACGACTGTACGCATGTCTGCTTGAAGCAGCAGCGTCTGAGTTGGCATCTCGCCAGCGCGCAATGAAGTCTGCTGGCGATAACGCCGATGAGCTCATCAAGAAGTACAAGCGATTGATGAACAATGCTCGTCAGGCTGCGATTACTCAGGAGCTTTCAGAAATCGTTGGTGGCGCGGACGCCCTCGCCTCCTAGTACGTTTTTTCACAAA
>JBHWPN010000061.1:0-25963 GCA_043424895.1 Rothia sp. (in: high G+C Gram-positive bacteria)
TTGTGTTTTATACGTTGTTGCTACCCGTCTATAGTACAGATGTTTTTGGGGTTTTTCATATTTTCATTCGTGGCTAATGCGTAGAGCTCAGAGTTATAACTGCCCATAGTCGAATGAAGTTAAATGACGAGATCGAATACCGATTGACGCCTTCTGGTCCGCAGTACCCTACGGGTTGCGGGGTCAAGAAACAGCAGGTAGCTGGCGTAAACGATTGAGATGATAGCTGCAATCAGTCGTGCCATGTTGGTGTCAAAATCATCAAGATAAGGCGATACTGAAAGCTGATCAGCGATAGCGTAGATCATGAAGAACAAAGTGGTCAGGAAGTAAAAATCAAGCTGGTGACCCGTTCGAATACCCGCTACCGCAATGAGCGGAATGAACCATAGCAGGTACCACGACTGAATCATTGGACTAAACAAGACCACGCAACCGAGGGAAAAACCCGCACGTTTAATAAGGTGCTGATCTTTACCAATGAACATCAGTACTGTCGCCAGTCCCATACCAATGAGCTTGCCCACTGATCCAATGTGTTCGCGAATTTCTGCAGAAGAGAGTCCAAGGGTATTATGGGCCCAGATTCCCCCGATCCATGCCACAAATCCTACCGGCGCATACCAAATGTATTGCCCTTCAGTGGTTGAAAGCGCGCCGATCCACCCAAACCCTAGTCCATTCAGCCAACCCATAAAGGCCATTTCGGCAAGAAAAATAAGACCGGAGACTGCCCAGAACATAAAGCGGCGAATCCAGCTAGCACCGCGTCCTGCCCAGAGTAAGCCGATGAAAGGAAGAAGGACGATTGCGATTGGTTTGATGGCAACAGCCAAGGTTACGAGAGTGACACCTGCAATCCCACCCCTCCAGTTTCTCCACCGAGCAGCGTAATAAGCACCAGCGACCATGAGCCCGGTCATCAACGCATCGTTATGTCCTGCAGTGACGAACTGAGCTATGAACAAGGGGTTGGCAACTACGAGCCAGAGTGTTCGGGTGGGATTAATATCGTGTAGGCGAGCGAGCTTGGGTACATAGATAGCAATGAGCGCACAGCCTATAACCGCAAGCCCACGCAGCATATAAATACCCACGTCCACATTGTTTCCGACCGCTCTTGCTACCAATTCTTCAAGCCATAGGAACACAGGACCGTAAGGTGGTGGAGATTGCGCCCACATAGGGTCCGCTCCGTACTGAAAAAATCCGCTGACAGAGCTGACTCCGAACTCATATGGGTTAAGCCCCGATTCCATTACCCGCCCCTGGGCATAGTACGAGAAGATATCTCGACTAAACAGGGGGAAAGCGATCATCTGAGGCAAAGACCAAGCGATAATTGCTGCCCACGTCCATTTTTTACTGGACTCGTCCCATAACGGCATTTTCTGCGATAGTCGCAACCATTCACGGCACATCATCATGCCGCCAACAGCAACCATTATCACTGATGCAACCAGCCCTTGAACGTTATACCGCAAGGGAATAATCCACTCGACGCTATTGAGTGGTGAGGCTGAGGCTAACCATCCCACACCGAATGACCCAAACATCATAAGTAATGAGCCAACGGTGCCAAATACGATGGTTCGCAAGGGGCTGCCTGTGACGTAATTGAGATGATTAGGGTTGTACCGGTGCGGTGAGGCGCCCTTTTTCGTCCTTGTGCTTTGCACTTTCATAAAGCTCCTATGAGCCAGTTATAACTCTTAACTTTTCAAGTCTATCTGGGCGTTTTTATACACCGTGCATCCTAGTTGGTGTGCAACTCACTTTCTCAACATATTTTCAGATTAGGCGGTTGCCTCGACACGTTCTTTGGTTTGGCTTTTATTGGGGGTATGTTGAAGTTATGAGTGTTTCTAATGAACGAATTGTATGGATTGATTGCGAGATGACAGGTCTCTCGCTTGAAAATGATGCGCTAATTGAGGTTGCAGCGCTTGTGACCGACGCAGAGCTAAATATTTTGGGTGAAGGCGTAGACGTCGTTATCAAACCTTCTGCCCAGTCTTTAGAGCAGATGAATGATTTTGTGCGTAATATGCACACTGAATCTGGATTAATCGAAGAACTAGATTCGGGCATGAGTATGCAGGATGCGCAGCAGCAGGTGCTCGATTACATCAAGACGTATGTGCCTGAGGCAGGGAAGGCTCAACTTGCTGGTAACTCGATTGGCACCGATAAAACTTTCTTGGTTCGCGATATGCCTGAGTTGATTGATTACCTGCACTACCGCGTCATCGATGTTTCAACCATCAAGGAACTTTCTCGACGCTGGTTCCCCAAGGCTTTGTGGAATGCACCGGCTAAAACTGGAAATCACCGTGCCCTGGGTGATATTCGCGATTCCATTGATGAGTTGCGTTATTACCGTGAAACGGTGTTCGTTGAAGCACCCGGTCCAGATAGTGACACTTCTCAAAAGGTAGCCCGTAAGATCGCTGAAAGTCGCCAAGAGCTCAGCTAGGGCTATGCTGTCTACCGCCAGAATCTGCAAGTGAGCGCAATCACTACGCAAATCACCGCTTTCGATTTTGCAAATCCAACAAACCTTCGGTAGAGTATTACTCGCCGCCAAACGCAAAAGAAAAGAAATTTTCAAAAAGTGTTTTAGCAGATATGGTGGTCGTAGCTCAGTCGGCAGAGCGCCTGGTTGTGGTCCAGGAGGTCGCGGGTTCAACCCCCGTCGATCACCCCGAAGAAAAGGGTCGTTATGGCAGTAGTCATAACGACCCTTTTACTTTTAAGATTTTAAGGTTTCCACCAAGTTACCCGTTTTCTCTGGTTGCACCTCCAATACTCTCACTCATCAAGGCTTGAACGCATGACTATTCTTCCTATCGTTATTCACGGTAACCCGGTTCTTCATCAGCCGGCTAAGGCTGTTACCGAGATTACTGACGATCTCAAAAAACTTATTGCTGATATGTACGAGACGATGGATGCCTCTCACGGAGTAGGTTTAGCTGCCCCTCAGGTGGGTGTGGGTCTGCGCCTGTTCACCTATGTTTTTGAGAATTCCGATGGTGTAGCTCCTCGCGGATGCATTATTAATCCGGTTCTGACTCTCGGCAAAATTTCTGCTGCGGAGCCCGAAGAAGACGAGGAAGAAGGGTGTCTTTCTTTCCCCGGTTACGGTTTCCCCCTCAAGCGAGCTGAGTGGGTGACAGTTTCGGGCATGAACGAGCACGGTGAACCGGTGAAGTTTGATGCCACCGGCTGGTTTGCTCGCGTCATGCAACACGAAACGGATCATTTAGATGGCAAACTGTACGTGAATCGCCTCAACAAGAAATGGTCTGCTCGGGCTAAAAAAGTTGTTAAAAAAGAAGGCTGGACAGTCGAGGGCAATTCCTGGACGCCGGGAGTGGATCCCGATCCTTTTGGCCACTAAACACTCATAGGCCATTCGGGCTCTGCCTCGTGAATTCAAAACCTAGCAAAAGTGCGTATTTTTCTGCCCCCTTCACCTGTGGAGGCGGTTAGGAAGATACGTACTTTTGTTTAACTGTGACCTGAAAATACCAGCTAACTCTACACCGGTAGAGCTTACGAAAATAATGAGCCTAGAGTGATTAACCAACGTACGGGCTTGAAAAAAGTCATGTAAAAAGGACGCGGGAGAATCGATGAGCCGGGTTCTGTCGCCGCCATTAAATCTGGCGGGGGCAATCATCCATCTAGGCGCCTCATTGCTGAGGAGCTCAAGCAGCCTACCCGAGCATTTGGGCGCACTACCCTCAAACATGCTCTATTTGACCTTGCTCCGGATGGGGTTTACCGAGCTACCGCAGTCACCTGCGGTACTGGTGGTCTCTTACACCACCTTTTCACCCTTACCCACGATGTAGGCGGTTTATTTTCTGTGGCACTAGCCTGCAGGTTGCCCTGAGTGGATGTTATCCACCATCCTGTGCTGTGGAGCCCGGACTTTCCTCGAGACGTACCTTACGTAGCGCCGCGCGATTGCCTGGTTCTCCCACGTCCGCGCTCTACTCTACTACATCTTAGTTACAGTGGTTGTATGAAGATTTTGTTGCCGCCGTCTGAAGGTAAAACTGCGGCCCCATCGGGTGCTGCAATCGAGTTGGGTGATTTAAGTTTTCCGTTTTTATCGGATGCCCGTGAACGGATTGTAGATGTTTTACGTGAGGTAAGCGCGAGTGAAGATGCCTTCGAGCTTCTTAAAGTTGGCGCCACGCTAGGATCTGAAGTAGAGCGCAATACGCGAATCTGGGAGGAGCCAGCGTGGGAGGCATGGAGAGTCTATACCGGAGTCTTGTTTGAAGCGCTAGATGTAAAATCCATGAGTCCGCAAGAGTTCGATCGCGCAGTTGAGAGCGTGCTCGTGGTGTCTGCCCTGTGGGGTGTGGTGCATTTAGACGATCATATTCCTGCCTACCGCCTGTCTATGGGGGTGAAGCTACCCGCCGTTGGCTCATTGGCAACCTTTTGGAAAACTGAGCTGGAGCATCTAAATGACATGATGTCAGGTGAACTCTTTGTGGACTGTCGTTCGGCTTCTTACGCTAAAGCCTGGGCCACTCCCCCGCTACAGACCGTCCAGGTTCGCGTGGAAAGATTAGCAGCTGATGGCTCACGCAAAGTCGTATCGCACATGGCTAAACACTTTCGTGGGGAGCTCGCCCGCTATCTGGTGTGTGAGAACTACACAGATATCACTGATCCCTCAGAGCTGCTACAAGTGATTCAACGTCGCTGGGAGGCTGAGTTAGTAGAACCTACTCAGAAGAAACCCGGCGTCCTGACACTGGTTATTTCTGAATAATGAGAAAAGTGGGCGATGAAGTTAGCTCTTCACCGCCCACCTTTTAGGATGCGGTACTGGCGGAGCCTTCGCATTCCCCGGTGGAAACTCGAAAATCCCATGGATCGGAGTTTGTGGTGAGTACATGAGTTTCAATTTTGTACCCTCGTACAGCCAGCTCTGCTTTGAGCTTTTGAGCACCGGTAGCAAGCCACACCCATTCGGAGGCAAAGTGGGAGCAATCGATGAGGTATGGTTTTCCACCTTCTAGAAGCGCCTGCTCACGTAGCTCGGATGCCGGGTGGTGGCGAAGATCTGCGGTAATAAAAACATCCGCATTAGCTTGTTTAACCTGTGGAAACAAGGAGTCTCCCGATCCCCCGCACACGGCAACTGTTTGGACGCGGCCTTCGGAGTTTCCGGCAACGCGCAGTCCTCCTGCGGTTGCGGGTAAAACAGTTGCAAGTTTTTCCGCGAGTTCTTGGAGCGTCACAGGTTGATCAAGCTGCCCCACACGTCCGATTCCTACTGCGTGGGTTTTCCCCTCAATACTTTGTGTCTGATCGCCCTCAAGCGGAGCGGATTCTGAAAATCCCAATGCAAGCATCAGCGCTGTGTTCACCCCGTCTACAGCTGAGTCTGCATTAGTATGAGCGCCTAACAGGGCACACTTATTTTCTATCAGGGTATGAATAATGTTTCCCTTGTAGTCAGTATCAGGCAGGAATTTTGCACCGCGTAACAGAAGTGGGTGGTGAGTGATCAGCAAATCTGAGGTCTCGTTGATAGCCTCTTGCACTGTGGCTTGGATGGCGTCCACAGCAAAGCTCACGGTGCGAACTGGCGCGTCTATGCGTCCTGTTACCAGCCCGGAAGCATCCCAGTCTTCTTGCAGGTTCGAAGGATATAAATGTTCAAAAGCGTCTATGACATCGGCTAATGTTGGTGTTTTTAATGAAGTAGTCATACTTTTTAGTCTAGTTGCTCGTGTGGAAAGACCCATATATCCCTTAGTCAGGAATAAGCGTTTGAGCCCCTGAGTTATAGATAAAAACAAGAACTTTTTCGCAGAAAGAAGCACTTATGAAGAGTTTTGTAGTTGGCGGCGGTTGTTTTTGGTGTGTTGACGCTGTTTATCGTCAGATTAAAGGTGTTACAGCAAGTGTTAGCGGTTATGCTGGTGGTCATACCGATAACCCGGATTATCAGTCAGTCTGCAGCGGCACCACGGGGCACTATGAAGTCGTTAAAGTAGAATTTGACGAATCTATTATCGATGAAGATACCGTGCTGGATATCTTTTTCACCTCGCATGACCCCACTAGCTGGGACCGACAAGGGCATGATGCGGGTTCGCAGTATCGTTCAGCATTGCTTTATACCTCAGAGGCTGAAAAAGAGACCTTTGAAAGAGCAAAAGAACGAGCTAAGACTCTCTGGGGCGAGAACGTTGTGACTGTTATCGAGCCCCTTGAGACTTTCTACGAGGCTGAGGAATACCACCAGGATTACTATGCGCGCAATCCCTTTGCCGGGTATTGTCAGGCAATTATCAACCCCAAAGTTAGCGCGGCTCGCCGTAATTTTGCGCAGTACCTCAAATAAAAATGCAGATGTGCGCTTGCGGTGAACTGTTTACGAAATATTTCAGTTTCAGCCCCGCTACGTCATAAATCTTCTAAGCTTAAGAACAAACCACTTCACATTTTTTGACTACACGAAAGGCTAAAACGTTGGGCAAGATGTATAACGATGTCACCGAAGTAATTGGGGGCACCCCCATTGTTCGCTTGAACACTCTCGATAAAGACCTTCCCGGCAATGTGGCAGTAAAACTTGAATTCTACAACCCTGCTAACTCTGTCAAAGATCGCATCGGTGGGGCAATTGTAGATGCAGCTGAAGAAGCTGGCGCACTGAAGCCCGGAGGTACTATCGTTGAAGGTACTTCAGGAAACACCGGTATTGCTCTTGCAATGGTTGGTGCAGCCCGCGGTTATAAGGTTGTTCTGACTATGCCTGAGACCATGTCAACTGAGCGTCGTGTGATGCTCCGTGCATTCGGTGCAGAAATTGTATTGACCCCCGGCGCCGAAGGTATGCGCGGTGCAGTTGAAAAAGCTAAAGAAATCGTAGAGAACACTGAGAACGCGATCCTTGCCTCACAGTTTGAAAACGAAGCTAATCCTCGCATTCACTACAAGACTACCGGCCCAGAAATTTGGGAAGATACCAACGGTGAAGTAGATATCTTCGTGGCTGGCATTGGTACAGGCGGCACTATCAGCGGCGCAGGTAAGTACCTGAAAGAGCAAAAATCAGATCTAAAGATTGTTGCAGTGGAACCGAAGGACTCTCCCCTTCTCACTGAGGGTAAAGCAGGCCCCCACAAAATCCAGGGCCTAGGAGCTAACTTTGTGCCTGCCATTCTTGATCGTGATATCTACGATTCAGTCACTGCAGTTACCACTGAGAACGCTGTTGCTGTAGCTCGTGCTCTGGGCTCACAAGAAGGTATTCTCGGCGGTATCTCCGCCGGCGCAGCTGTCTGGGCGGCTCTTGAAGAAGCTAAGAAGTCAGAAAATGCTGACAAACTGATTGTTGCTATTGTTCCTGACTTCGGAGAACGCTATATCTCAACTGTTCTATACGAAGACATCCGCGGCTAATTTGCCTCACTAAAAGTGACTCTGCCAAGAAGATCTCGGCAGAGTCACTTTTTTATGTAAAGCAGGAATAGTTTCGGTTCTCTGCTACGTTGTACTAAGCAGAATATGACACAGCCCATACCATTTCTAAGGGGAACAAGGTGAGCTTTCTTTCACGTCTTCGTGAGGATATTGCGACCGTACGAGCACACGATCCTGCTGCACGCGGTGATGTAGAGATTATAGTCAACTACTCAGGAATGCACGCGATATGGTCGCATCGGCTCGCTCACCATCTGTGGCAAAATCCTTCGACTAAAACGCTGGCTCGCACTCTCTCGCAATTCACCCGATTTTTGACCGGCATTGAAATTCACCCCGGTGCAACCGTAGGTCGTAGATTCTTCATCGATCACGGCATGGGCATCGTGATTGGCGAAACTACTGAGATTGGCGACGATGTCATGCTTTATCATGGTGTGACCCTTGGCGGCCGTTCACTAGAAAAGGTCAAACGTCACCCTACTATTGGCAACAGGGTCACTATTGGTGCCGGCGCTAAGGTACTGGGGCCGGTATTCATTGGCGACGATTCTGCCGTTGGCGCTAACGCCGTTGTGGTGCACGATCACCCAGCTGATTCCATCATTACCGGTATTCCGGCATCCTCGCGACCTCGCACACCCGAGAAGAAGAAACCCTTGGTCGATGCAGTCGAATACATTGACCCCGCTATGTGGATTTAACATCGTCACAAAAAATCGGTGGTACCTCATATATGAGGTACCACCGATTTTTTAGTGCGAGACCGCTACGAGCACTACTTAGTGAACGTGAGCGTCTTCTGCGTTAACTTCGCGAAGATCGTCGTTCCACATCACGTGGAAATCGCCGTCAGCGTCCACGCGCTTATAGGTGTGGGCACCGAAGTAGTCGCGCTGACCTTGGATAAGAGCAGCAGGTAGGCGGTCGCGACGCAATGCATCGTAGTATGCCAAGGAAGATGAGAACACAGGAACGGGAATACCCAATGCCACTGCCTTTGAAACCACACGACGCCATGAAGGAACGAGTTCTTTCATGAGCGTATTGAAAGCAGGGGCAAGCAACATATTTGCGGGAGTCTCCTCCTTGTAAGCTTCCATAATTTCAGGCAAGAGCTCCGCACGAATAATGCAGCCTTCGCGCCAGAGGCTAGCGATGGTATCTAGCTTCAGATCCCAGCCGTACTCCTTGCCAGCGATGGACAGCATATCCATGCCCTGGGCATAAGACACCAGCTTGGAGGCAAACAGGGCACGACGAACGTCCTCAACAAATTCAGGATCGGCAGTTGCAACTCCGGTTGTAGCAATCAAACCGTCGGTGAACTCTTTTTGCGCCTGTTCACGAGCGACCGAATTAGATGAAGAAAGTGCGCGTGCAAAGACAGATTCTGCGATGCCGGTAATGGGAGCGCCCAAATCCAAAGCGCTCTGTACTGTCCATCGACCGGTGCCCTTTTGTCCTGCCTGGTCAACAATAATGTCAATAAAAGGCTTGCCAGTTTTTGAATCTACCTGAGCTAGAACCTCAGCAGTGATTTCAATAAGGTATGAGCTCAGCTCGGTGGTGTTCCACTGCTTGAAAATCTCCGCCTGCTCTGCGGGCTCAATATTAGCAACGGAACGCATCAAGTCGTAGGCTTCACCAATAACCTGCATATCAGCGTATTCAATACCGTTGTGAACCATCTTCACAAAGTGACCTGCGCCGTCAGTAGAAATCCACGCGCAACAGGGTGAGCCGTCTGCTGCCTTCGCTGAGATTTTCTCAAGCATAGGACCAACGGATTCATAAGATTTAGCTGAACCACCCGGCATGATAGAAGGACCATTCAACGCTCCCTCTTCGCCGCCGGAAACACCTACACCCACAAAGTGAAGACCTTTTTCGGCCAGAGCCTTTTCACGACGGATGGTATCGGGGAAGTGTGAGTTACCGCCATCAATGATGATGTCGTCTTTATCCAGCAACGGTACGAGCTGATCGATGACAGCATCAACAGGGCCACCAGCTTTAACCATCACAAGGATGCGACGCGGAGCTTCAAGCGAATCGACGAGTTCCTGCAGGGTTTCAGTGCGAATAAAATCGCCTTCTGCCCCGTGAGCCTCAAGCAAAGCATCGGTCTTTTCAGACGAACGGTTATGCAACGCCACAGTGTAACCGTTACGAGCCAAGTTACGGGCAAGATTAGCACCCATAACAGCCAGACCAGTTACACCGATTTGTGCCTTACGATTAGTATTATTTTCAGCCATACCTCTAAGATTACGCGCTTGAACGAATCTTTGTCTTTTTTTTGAGTTCAATTTCTCGAACCGTGAATCTCAGTGTGAGCAGGACTATTTCGAGAAGGACTACCCACTACTTATTCAGGGCGATCATTGATGAGAACCCATACTGCTACAGCGCCAATTAGTACAGCAACAACGGCAAAAATTGACCAGAGGGTGACCATCATTCCTTGGGAAATAAAAAATATTGAAATCAGCAACCAAGCTGTCGATAGAAAAATAGCAGTGAAATTTCGAGGCTTGAACCTACGCATAATACACCCCTTCACCTCAATAGTAGATACAAAAAAGCCCCGCATAAGCGGGGCTACTTTTGTGGGTCCTACCGGGATCGAACCGATGACATCCACGGTGTAAACGTGGCGCTCTACCAGCTGAGCTAAAGACCCTAGGTAAAAATACCTAAGCAAAACCAAAAAAGTTTTGCAGTGGGTCCTACCGGGATCGAACCGATGACATCCACGGTGTAAACGTGGCGCTCTACCAGCTGAGCTAAAGACCCAAAACTTATTGGTGAAGCCGTTTTCTCTCGGCTACAGGTAAAAACTATACACAGACATAAATTCTCATGCAAATTGAAATTCGGTGTTCTGCGTTACATTCAGTGTCAATCTCCAGTTCTTCTATACGAAAGGGGCACCTACGTTTAAGCAGGTGCCCCTTTCAAGTACTACAGAAAAATAGAGAAAGTGATGAATACTCTTGTTACTTCTTCATCATCAAACGGGCAGCCGCCCAGTCCTCAGATACAGCTGCAGGTTTAGTAACATGCAAGCCCGCCACCGGAGCAGCTTCCTGTATATCAGCAGGCGATACATATCCTTCGCGCCCAGACTTAGGAGTCAGGAGCCAAACAACCCCGTTGTCATCTAAATCAGATAAAACGTCCATGAGTCCATCCACAAGGTCTCCGTCTTCTTCGCGCCACCACAAAAGAATGCCGTCAACTGCTTCATGCTCGTCTTCATCTAAAAGATCAGAGTTAATCAAATCTTCCAGTGCGTCGCGAAGTTCGAAGTCAACGTCTTCGTCGTAACCGAATTCCTGGACGAGATCCCCGTCCTTGAAACCAAGTTGGACAACCGCTTCTTGTGCGGCGGTCTTGGTCTCGCTCACTGATAGCCTCCCAAGAGTTGGTGGAAGAGCGACCTTTGCAGCCGCCTTCAAGTAAGTTTCACGGCATTTCATAAGCCGTGCGTGAATCATAGAATTCACTCTCAGCTACCAAGAGAACACAGGTGCCGCACCATAAGCAACTAAACACGGCGAAAAGCCGGGGATTTTTCTCAAACCCGCTTACAAAATGAGGGGGATATTACAGCCAAAACCTCACTTCTACCGGCAACTTCTTGCAGATAAATTTGCTTGAGTGTGACAACATATAAAGAGAAAGCACAGGGTGCGAATGACTTAATATCGCACACAGTGCGAACAGGTGCTACATAAAACTCTTGAGCTAAAGAGCAGCGTTTAGCACAACGACAAGAACAAGAGAGGTTGGATAGTGGCTCCCTCATCAGCAAATGACCACCACGTCCTCAGCGCACTCACCAACGGAATGAAGGATATTGATCCTGAAGAAACCGGTGAGTGGATTGAATCTTTTGACGAACTGGTAGAAAAGCACGGCACTGAGCGTGCGCAGTTCATCGTCCGTTCACTTCTGCAGCGTGCAGGCGACCAGAGCATTCAGGTTCCCATGGTCACCACCACTGACTATGTGAACACCATTCCTGTTGACCAGGAACCCGAGTACCCCGGCGATGAGCAAATTGAACGCCGCTACCGCGCATACTTGCGCTGGAACGCAGCTGTCATGGTTCAGCGCGCACAGAAGTCAACCATCGGCGTTGGTGGCCACATTTCTTCTTACGCTGGCCAGTCCACCATGTACGAAATTGGTTACAACCACTTCTTCCGCGGACGCAACCACCCCGGTGGCGGTGACCAGATTTTCTTCCAGGGTCACTCATCTCCCGGTAACTATGCACGTGCATATCTCGAAGGTCGCTTGACTGAAGAAGACCTCGACGGTTTCCGTCAGGAAAAGACCAAAGAAGGTCACGCACTTCCTTCATACCCGCACCCTCGCAACATGCCTGATTTCTGGCAGTTCCCGACCGTGTCAATGGGTATCGGTCCGCTGAACGCGATTCACCAGGCGCAGTTCAACAAGTACCTGCACAACCGTGGCATCAAGGACACCTCAGAACAGCACGTTTGGGCCTTCCTCGGCGACGGCGAAATGGATGAGCCCGAGTCACGCGGTGCGTTGCAGCTTGCAGCTACTGACAAGCTCGACAACCTGACCTTCGTTATCAACTGTAACCTTCAGCGTCTTGACGGCCCTGTACGCGGTAACGGCAAGATTGTCCAGGAACTTGAAGCATTCTTCCGCGGTGCCGGTTGGAACGTTATCAAGGTTCTTTGGGGACGCGAGTGGGACACCTTGCTCCAGAAGGACAAGAGTGGCGAGCTCGTACGCATCATGAACGAAGCTCTCGACGGTGACTACCAGACCTACAAGGCTGAGTCCGGTGGATTCATTCGCGAGCACTTCTTCGGACGCTCACCCGAGACCAAAGAACTCGTTGCAGATATGACTGACGATGAGATTTGGGCGATGAAGCGCGGTGGCCACGATTACCACAAGGTTTACGCAGCTTACAAGCGCGCAATGGAGACCAAGGGTAAGCCCACCGTTATCTTGGCTCAGACCGTTAAGGGCTACGGTCTTGGCCCCAGCTTCGAGGGTCGTAACGCGACCCACCAGATGAAGAAGCTGACCATGGATGACCTCAAGGCTTTCCGTGATCACCTGCGTATTCCGATCTCTGACGAAGAGTTGGAAAACGATCTTTACAACCCGCCGTACTACCGCCCGGCTGAGGACTCAGAAGAAATGAAGTACCTCATGGCACGCCGTGAGGAACTCGGTGGCTTCATTCCCGGTCGCCTCAATGAGCAGAAAGAAATCACTCTGCCCGGCGAGAAGGCTTATAAGGGTGCGAAGAAGGGCACTGGCAAGCAGATGGCTGCTACCACCATGGCATTCGTTCGCTTGCTCAAGGATCTCATGCGCGAGAAGGACTTCGGCGATCGTATCGTCCCGATCGTCCCCGATGAGGCTCGTACTTTCGGTATGGATTCCTACTTCCCGACCGCTAAGATCTACAACCCCAACGGCCAGAACTACACCGCTGTTGACCGTGAACTCATGCTGGCGTACAAGGAATCACCTCAGGGCAAGATGCTGCACGTTGGCATCAACGAAGCCGGTGGCGTGGCAGCAATGACTGCAGTAGGTTCATCCTACGACACCCACGGTGTTCCCATGGTTCCCGTTTACATCTTCTACTCGATGTTCGGCTTCCAGCGCACCGGTGACGCTTTCTGGGCGGCTGGCGACCAGTTGACTCGTGGTTTCATCATCGGTGGTACCGCAGGTCGTACCACTTTGACCGGTGAAGGTCTGCAGCATATGGACGGTCACTCCCCGATCCTGGCTTCAACCAACCCCGCAGTCATCCACTACGATCCCGCATACGGCTACGAAATCGCTTACATTGTTGAGCGCGGTCTCGAGCAGATGTACGGCACCAAGGATGAAGACCACAACGTTATGTACTACCTCACCGTGTACAACGAGCCTATTGTTCACCCGGCTGAGCCTGAGAACCTCGACGTTGAAGGCCTTATCGGTGGTATCTACCGCTTGAAGGAAGCAGAGAACGACGGTCCTCGTACCCAGCTTCTCGCATCCGGCGTGGCAGTACCGTGGGCACTTGAGGCTCAGGAACTGCTGGCTAAGGACTGGGGAGTATCAGCAGACGTTTGGTCAGTTACTTCTTGGACCAAGCTGCGTCGTGACGGTTTGGAAGCAGAGCGCACCTCATTCCGTACCTCAGGTAAGGAAAACCCGGTACCGTTCGTTACCAAGCAGCTCGAAGGTGCAACCGGTCCCGTTGTAGCTGTCTCAGACTTCGCCTCAGATCTGATGGATCCCATCCGCCAGTACGTACCGAATGAGTTCGCAACTCTTGGTGCCGATGGCTGGGGCTTCTCAGATACCCGCGCAGGCGCACGACGCTTCTTCCACATCGATGCGCACTCCATCGCAGTACGCGCACTTCAGATGCTGGCTAAGCGTGGCGAAATTTCTGCAGATATCCCCGCAAAGGCTTACGAGAAGTACCAGCTTGATAATGTTCGAGCAGGTTCTTCAGGTAACGCTGGTGGCGATGCATAAGATTGATTTATAGTCTGGCACTAAGCGGTGACTTTCCAATTTCTGGGAAGTCACCGCTTTTTTATTGCTGTCTAGCTGTCTATAAGTCAAGTACAAATAAGGGTAAAAAGGTGCAGGTTTTGCCTGTTAATCAGGTGATATTTTGTTCTAACAGCTCAGTAGTTTGTACTTATCAAGAGTCGATTGATTAGAGTAGGTTATAGATTAGAACCAACACGATTTCATAGAAAGTGGCATTATGATTGCGCTTGTTAGCCCAGGTCAGGGGTCTCAAAAGCCGGGATTCCTCAAAGAATGGCTTAATGTAGAAGGTGTTAGCGATCATTTCGCACGGCTTTCCCAAGCTGTTGACATTGACCTCATTCATTACGGCACTGAAGCCGATGAAGAAACTATTCGTGATACCGCCATTGCTCAGCCACTCATTGTCGCAGCGGGCATCGTCACCGGCCAGCTCTTCAAGGAACAAGCTAATCTCGATGACTCAGAGATTGTTTATGCTGGTCATTCAGTGGGAGAGATTACCGCTGCTGCACTTTCAGGTGTGCTTTCTGAAGACAACGCCATGAAATTCATCAAGGTTCGTGCGCAGGGCATGGCACAGGCTGCAACCAATCATGAGAGCGGTATGTCCGCTGTTGTGGGAGGTAAAGAAGATGAGGTACGCGAGGCTATTGCCGCCGCTGGATTGACACCTGCCAATATTAACGGAGCTTCCCAAATTGTTGCCGCCGGTAGCCTAGAGAGTTTGACGAAGCTTTCAGAGAATCCTCCTGCGCGCGCCCGCGTCATTCCGCTGAAAGTGGCAGGTGCTTTCCATACTGATTTTATGCAGGACGCTGTAGCTCCACTACGCGAGGTCGCTCAGAATCTCTCTGTATCAGACCCCAAGGGCACTTTGATTTCTAACTTTGATGGAAACCCCGTTACATCGGGTTCTGCTGCTTTGGAATCATTGGTTGAGCAAGTAACGCGCCCAGTTCGCTGGGATCTATGCATGGAAACCCTACTGGAGCGGGAAGTCGCGGCAATCGTAGAACTCTCCCCTGCCGGCACCCTCGTGGGTCTAGCTAAGCGAGGAATGAAAGGTGTGGCAGCGTCCGCCATCAATTCTCCCAGTGATCTCTTTGCTGCTGTTCGCTCCCTCAACGCGTAGGATTATTTTTCAATGAAAACACTTGCTCAAAATCCCATCAATCAATACTCACGCATCCTCAGCTACGGTGCTTCTCGCGGTAACACTATTGTTCCCAATGATGATTTGGTTGAAAAAATTGATTCTTCGGACGAATGGATTCGCCAGCGAACCGGTATTGCCACCCGTCACCGTGCTGATGAAAACCAGTCTGTAACCGATCTAGCTGTTGAGGCAGCAAAAGATGCTCTCAACAATGCTTCACTGACCGGTGCTGATATTGATGCGGTTATCTGCTCAACCATCACCCACCCCTTTGCTACACCTTCACTAGCCGTGCTGGTAGCAGATGCCATTGATTCACGGTGCCCTGCCTATGATATATCCGCTGCATGCGCTGGCTTCTGCTACGGAATCGCTCAGGCCGATGCCCTAGTTAAGGCTGGCACAGCTCGCAACGTTCTGGTCATCGGCGTTGAAAAGCTGTCAGACTTCATCGATGATACTGAGCGCACCATCTCATTCCTGCTTGGCGATGGTGCAGGTGCAGCGATTGTGTCAGCTTCAGAAACCCCCGGCATTTCTCCTACTGTATGGGGTTCAGATGGTAGCCGTTTTGACACGGTGGGAATGACCCACTCGATGCTTGAAATCCGCAACCGCGATTTTGTGGCAAACCCCGTTCAAGAGGGTGAGAAAATTTGGCCAACGCTGCGCCAGGACGGCCCCTCCGTCTTCCGCTGGGCCGTATGGGAAATGGCTAAAGTTGCCAAGCAAGCAGTCGAAACAGCAGGTATTACCGCCGATGACTTGGGAGCTCTCATCACCCATCAAGCCAATGAGCGCATCATTGACCAGATGGTTAAAACCCTCAACCTGCCAGATACTGTAGCTGTAGCAAGAGACATCGTGGACACGGGAAATACCTCCGCAGCATCCGTGCCCCTTGCAGCCCATCGCCTGCTTCAAGAGAATCCGGAACTCTCTGGAACACTTGCATTGCAGATTGGGTTCGGCGCAGGTTTGGCATTTGCAGCTCAGGTTGTAGTACTGCCCTAGCTGTCAGATTTTTGAAAATAATCACTATAATTTTCAAAAGCCCGTGGCATATGTACCGTATTTATTTATGCTCACAAGATAAACTCATGAAGAAGTCTTTTTGCCGGTAAATACACCACGCAAGAAGTCACTTTCGTACTGGAGACGAAAAGATGAGAGTCGGTGGGGTAACTGCCGATGAGATACAACAGAAGGAGCCTTCAATGGCTAGCAAAGAAGAGATTCTCGCAGGTCTGGCAGAAATCGTCAACGAAGAAACCGGTGTTGAGCAGTCAGACGTACAGCTCGACAAGTCATTCACCGAAGATTTGGACATCGATTCAATCTCAATGATGACCATCGTTGTTAACGCAGAAGAGAAGTTCGACGTCACCATCCCCGACGAAGAAGTTAAGAACCTCAAGACTGTTGGCGATGCAGTAGATTTCATCGAAAACGCTGGTAAGTAATTCAGCCGTTTTATCGTGGGCGCGAGGTTTCTTACGGATTCTCGCGTCCACATTTTTAATATTATTTCGCTTTAGATGACAACCTCAGCACAACCAGAAAGCGTAGCTATGACCCATAAAGTTGTGGTAACCGGCCTTGGTGCGTTCACTCCCCTCGGCAAAGATGTCCCCACTACCTGGCAAAATGCCCTCGACGGTGTTTCAGGTGTTAAAACCATTGATGAGCCGTGGGTTGAAGAATACGGCATTCCTGTAAGTTTCGCAGCTCAGGTTGCAATTGATCCTACGGAATCTGAGCGTTTGAGCAAGGTAGAAGCTAAGCGTCTTGACCCCTCGGGCCAGTTCGCTTTGGTTGCTGCACGCGAGGCATGGGCTGATGCTGGTTTTTCCGGTGAAGATGCTGACTCAGCTGAGGAAGTTGATTCTGAGCGTACTGCAGTTGCTTTTGGTACCGGCATGGGCGGTGTATGGACGTTACTAGATGCTTGGGATACACTGCGCGAAAAAGGTCCGCGCCGCATGCTTCCCATGACTGTCCCTATGCTGATGCCCAACAGTTCAGCTGCAGCAATTTCTATGAACTTGAAGGCTCGCGCTGCTGCCCAAACGGTAGTCTCTGCATGTGCCTCCTCTACCGAAGCCATGGAAATCGGCGTTGAGCTTATCCGTTCTGGTAAGGCAGATGTCGTTGTAGTCGGTGGTTCTGAAGCTGCGATTCATCCCATGACTATCGCTGCTTTTGCTAAGATGCAGGCACTTTCAACTCGTAATGATGATCCCGCAGCAGCATCCCGCCCTTACGATACTCAGCGCGATGGCTTTGTGATGGGCGAAGGCGCAGCGGCTCTTATTATCGAGTCGGAAGAGCACGCGAAGGCTCGTAACGCTCGTATTTACGCAGAGATTGCTGGCACCGGTGTTTCAGCCGACGCCTACCATATCACCGCTCCTGACCCCAGCGCACTGGGTGCAACCCGCGCTTTGCGGCAAGCTTTGGAGGACGGAAACATTGATCCCCAGCAGGTTGTTCACGTCAATGCTCACGCGACCTCAACCCCTGTCGGTGATATTCCTGAGTCGCTTGCTCTACGCGAGGTATTTGGTGAGCACACCAAGGACGTTGCTGTTTCAGCAACTAAGTCTATGACCGGTCACTTGCTCGGCGGTGCTGGTGCTATCGAAGCCGTCTTTACGGTGTTGGCTGTTCACCATCGCAAGGCGCCTTGCACCATCAACCTGCAAGAGCAGGATCCTGAGATTGAGCTCAATGTTGTAACGGATGCCCGTGATCTACCGGAGGGTGAGATTGTAGCCGTCTCTAACTCATTCGGTTTTGGCGGTCACAACGCTGTTATCGCTGTTCGTAGCGTCTAAGAAGCTATGCTTATAGGCCGTAGGGTAAGTACCCTACGGCCTATTTTTATATTTTTCGGTGGTGAGAAAGTACCGTCACTGAAGTAAGTTCGTGCGCCGAACGATAAGGTTCTATTTGGTTATCCCATGGCTCCCCTAGCGCAAGGGAAAACTGTCGGTAGAGTTCTGCTGGGTCACCCGCTGCGACCTCGTATGCTCGTTTCACTTGTTCTTCGGTGATAACAAAGTTTCCACCCTGATCAGTGTGAGTGTGAAAGAGCCCAAGTGCTGGGGTATACATAATTCGCGAAGAGTCAGTAGATTGTGTGCCTTTTTCAGTCACCTCAAACCATACGTTGTGAAGACGGAACAAAGCAGAGGCTATCTTAGTTGATAAGCCGATTTCTCCCTTCCACACAACATGAGCACACCACGTTCCAGGTTGCTCCGGCTGGGGTTTCCACTGAACATGAAGTTTTTGTTCAAGAGCAGACTCACATGTCCATTGCACATGCGGTTTAAGGGCAGCGCTCACGCAGTGAATAAAGAGTATCCCTGATGTGTTGTTCACTATTATTCCTGCTTTTAATATGAGTCGTTATGCCCGAGGATGGGCTTCAGCATAGGTTCCAGCTAGTCTATCAATAGAGACATGCGTATAAATTTGGGTAGTTGCTAAAGAAGAATGTCCAAGAAGTTCTTGAACGCTTCTAATATCGGCTCCGCCATCGACCAAGTGAGTAGCAGCCGTATGCCTAAAGACGTGGGCACCGCTGGCCTCGCTATTTTCAACAGTTCTCAGCAAGCGGGTAAGGTCTTCTCGTATCTGGCGGGGGTTAGCTCGCTTTCCCTGGGGACCAATAAAAAGAGCATCTATTGTCCCTGTTGTTTGACTGGGAAACCACTGTGGTCTGCCGCGTGTTACCCACCGGTTTAGCGCGTCCATGGCAGGGCGTCCAAAGGGAACTACTCGTTCTTTATTTCCTTTACCAACCACGCGCATCGTGAGATTCTCCCGATCAATGCTAGAGAGGTTTAAGGCAGTAAGTTCAGAGATACGCATACCTGTTGCATAAAGTAACTCAACAACAGCACACACACGCAGTAATTTAGGGTTGTGCGAAGATTCCTGCGACTTGGCAGACAAAGAGCTGAGAATAAATTCCATCTGCTCTTTGCTGAGAACCTCGGGTAAATACTTATTTTTAGAAGCTGTTGCCAGGGCTAGAGCTGGGTTATTCGTGATGAGCTGTTCTTCTTCTGCCCAGGCAAAAAATGTGCGTAGCGAAGAAGCACGACGTGCCATAGAACTTCTGGCTGATGCTCCTGCATAGTAAGTTCCTAGCCAACCGCGCATATGCTCAATTGTTATCTCTTCTAGTTCAAGCACGCCATGACGCTTAGAGTAACCAAGAAAGCTTTTGACATCAGAAATATAAGCCCGGATGGTTTGGGGGGAGCGATGCTTCTCGTAAGTCAGATACCGTTCAAATGCGCTCACCGCTTGCGAATAAGCTCTGTGATAAGCGTCTTCAACAGGCGCATCGAGTACCAAAGTATCCGGTAGCTTAGCTTCTTCGCTCATGTTTCCCTCTTACCCTCGTGTACGTTTATTATTCTTTTTCCATTGTAGATTTGTTGCATCCTGCAGGGCGAGCGCTTGATGCCTGAGCCTAGCCAATGTTTTCATCACGTCTTTCGCGCAGTGACCTGTCACTGAACATAGTTCTTCGATGCTCATGGTCCTACGTATAGGTAACGCATCCCAGATGATTCTTTCTGCCCCATTAAGGTTATCAAGTGTGTGTACCGGGTTCTCTAGCTGAAAGGCAGTTGTTTGTTCATGTGTTAGATTATCTCCCACAAAATCTTGAACTAGCTGATCTGCATGCGTGAGGACGCGTGCAAGATTGTCATTGAGTAACCGGTGGCATCCTTCTGAATTAGGGCTAAAGATGGAACCGGGTACCGCATAAACATCGCGACCAATTTCCATAGCATGATGGGCTGTATTCAAGGCTCCTGATCGCCACCTTGCCTCAACGATCACTGTTGCCCGGGCAAGACCGGCAATTAATCTGTTTCGTTGCAGAAAGCGCCATCTGGTGGGATTCTGCCCCAGTGCAACCTCTGAGAATATTAATCCGTTATCTATAACCTGTTTCAGAAGAGACTCATTGTGTTTAGGGTAAAGAGTGTCAATTCCCCCTGCCATAAACGCGATGGTCGGCAATTCTGAGCTTCCCGTGGCAAGTGCAGAAGCATGGGCTGCCGCATCGATCCCAAATGCTCCACCAGATATAACAGTTAGTCCGTTGGCGGCTAAATCTCCGGCAATGTGTTGAGTTGCAGAAGTACCGTAGGCACTGATGTCGCGAGATCCCACTACAGCAATCGAACGCGATTCTTTATAGGCCCGTAAGCGCTCTCGGTCGCCTCTTCCCCACAGCGCGTACGGTGCGCTGTACCCATAGTCATTAACTCCAGTAGGCCAGTCGGCGTCCTCAGGAGTGCATACCCACGCGCCAATTTTGGTCGCAAATTCAAATTCATATTCAGCTGTGGCAATGCTAGCGCGTTTGCCCCACCGCTGAATCTTTTGGTTTAAAGACCGCAAGTATGAATCTGTATCAGATTCAACGCTATGTGCAATAGCATCTTTTAGCGCGCGATTATCAAGAGTTACGGATCCTCTGAGCAAGGCAGCTGGAAGACAGGGACCAAAGTTTTCGATGAGGTGATGCACCGTAGAATCTTCGGGATCTGCGCATCTCATGAGGGTGATGCGCGCAGCTCGTTTCTCTTCCGGTGTCTGATTCTCTTGAACAAGTAAATATGAAGGTGAATTCATGGGTGGTTCTTTCTATTAATTTTTAAACGCGAGAAATCTTCACTGTGCGGATGTTGCCATATGCCGGAAATACAGGGCTAAATCTAGATGGTCGCTCGTAGGAGAACTCGCCCCTTCCAAGTCCGCAATAGTCCAAGCTGTTCGCAAAACGCGGTCGTAACCTCGGGCAGTGAGCTTGCCTTGGTCCATTGCAGCAGACAGTTCACGCGTCAGTTTTGAATCTAATTTGAGCGGGCCTCTGAGGACTTTCCCGTTAGTATCGGCGTTGGTCAGTAGACCGTAAGGCTCAAGTCTTTGACGCTGAGCGGCTCGGGCTTCTTCTACCCGTTTTTTGATAGACGCACTGGATTCGTTTGTACTGGATGTTGCCAGCTCAACTGACGATACTTTTGGAACGGTAATCTGTAAATCAATGCGGTCTAACAGCGGGCCGGAGAGCTTACCAAAATACGCGCGTCTCTCTCTTGAAGAACATGTACAGTGCAGCCCGCGCCCTGTATTTAATCCACACGGGCAGGGATTGCATGCTAGAACAAGTTGAAATCGAGCTGGATATTTTGCCTGTGCAACAGCTCGGTCAAGTACTATCTCTCCGTTTTCTAGAGGCTGTCGCAAAGCGTCCAACACTGTCCGTTTAAACTCAGGAGCCTCATCTAAGAAGAGCACCCCGCGGTGGGCTTTTGAAACGCTACCGGGACGAGGGATACCGCTACCTCCGCCTAAGATAGCGGGGGAAGAGGCACTATGATGCGGTGCTTCAAAAGGTGGAACACGAATGAGCTCTTTATATTGCCCTCCCCCAGACGACAGGGAATGGATAGCGGTGACATCCATGGCACTTTGATCATCGAGATCAGGCAAAATGCTGGTCAGCCTTTCTGCCAACATGGTTTTGCCTGATCCCGGAGGACCGTTGAGCAAAAGATGATGGCCACCAGCCGCTGCTATCTCTAAGGCCAAGCGTCCTTCGCTTTGTCCCGCCACATCAGCCATATCGGATACTAACTGCAGATGGTTAGTAGGTTGGGGTTTCGACTTTTCAACTGTTTTCGGATATTTCAATCCGCTAGTATCTGCCCCTAAAGCTACGAAAATCTCAGCCAAGCAACGAAAACCACTGACCGAGGCACCTGTAACAAGTTGCGCTTCCTCAAGGTTTTCTGCTGGCACAACGATTGTAGTAAATCCGGCATCAACCGCTGCTTTCACTGCGGGTAAGATTCCTGGAACCGAACGTATTGATCCATCCAGGCCAAGCTCCCCCAGATACACAGTTTTACCACTGCGTTTCAGCTCTCCAGCAGCCTGCAGAGCGGCAACTACCATAGCAACATCAAATGCTGATCCTTTTTTGGGCAGCGTAGCAGGAGTCAAGTTCACAGTCACCTTATGCTGAGGCAAAGGAATCCCTGAGTTTTTTGTCGCTGAACGAACACGATCCTTCGACTCGTTCAAAGCAGCATCCGGTAATCCCAGCAAAACAAATCCGGGAAGTGCATTTGAAATATCAGCTTCGACCTCCACCATATGTCCTGTGATACCAACCAGCGCAACAGAATAAGTACGTGCGAAACTCATGGGCTATGCCACCGCCTGCAAATGCTCAAAAGTGAACTTCTCGGGGGTTCCCGTAATAGCCACTGCATCAATTCTCATACTGATAAAGTCAGTGGCATCTTTGGTAGCGCACCATGAGTAGGCAAGAAATCTCAGTCTCTTAGCCTTATCTGCTGTAATAGCTTCAAACGGATGACCAAAGCTATCGGTGGTTCGTGTTTTGACCTCAACGAACACTAGGTTCATCTCAGCATCAAGAGCAACGATATCGACTTCTCCTTTGAAGGTTTCTACACCCTCTACAGGTTCCGGCCTCCAGTTTCGTTGAATTATGCTGAATCCGTGCTGTTCTAAAACGGTAGCGGCTAAATCTTCGCCCCAGCGTCCTACGTGAGTATGCGTCCGGCTCATGAGTGGTTCCTTAACCTTGTGTTGTTCTCTTCCCCAAGTTCTACCTCACAACGCATACCTTTTATGTTTATTCTTCAAAATCTGTGGATAACAGGCCTCTACAACGGGTTATCCCCAGTAGCCTGTGTCTACAGTTATAGCGTGTCCACAGGCTTACCTTTCATCAAACGATGGTTAAAAAAAATAAAGCTCCCGTTTCTGCACAGAGAAACAGGAGCTTTTGCAAACCTCTAAGAAGCGGGAAAATCTGGTATCGTCAGGTCTTCACGTTCGCTTCTTTCTTCAACGTTGACGTCGTTGAGTGAGTATACGCGAACACTTTTTACAAACCGGGACTTACGGAAAATATCCCAAACCCACACATCACTCATCTGCACATCAAAGTACACTGAGTCACCGGCGGATTGCGCGGTAACCTCGACTTTATTAGCCAAATAGAATCGTCGGTCGGTTTCAACTACGTACGAAAATAAATCAGAGACTTCCTTGTATTCGTTATACAGAACCATCTGAGACTCTGTTTCGTAGTTCTCAAGTTCCTCGTTACTCATAATCCTTGTTTCGCTCGATTGATGTACGCTGCATGTAGTTGTTCAGGACTAACACCTAAGTTCCACGATAAACGATGCAAAATAGTTGGCCCCGATTCCACCAGTTCTTTTCTGTGGACTGCACTCCCATAACCCTTGTTCTTTTTCCATCCATAGGAGGGAAACTGGCTATGTAGTTCGTCCATCACCGCATCACGCTCTACTTTGGCTACCACTGATGCAGCGGCAATAGAAGCACAAGTAAAATCCCCTTTGATGATGGTTTGCACCGGTAGCTGAACGGGGGTATGAGCACCCCACACCTCACCCAGCAATTGCTGATAAAGCTGCTCTTTCTCATCCAAAGCCCCAAAGAGGTCCGGCTCTGGAGCAGTCAACCAGTCGTGTTTACCGTCTAACAACACGAAGTCAGGATGCGCCCCGCAAGCTTTTACTTGTGCAAGGGCACGTTGAGCGGCAAGCCGTAATGACAGCGTCATGCCCAGTACATCTATTTCAGCTGGTTGGGTGTGCCCCACAGCTATGGTTGCCCACTGTTTTAGGTGAGGAACCATCCGCTCACGCGTTTTCACCGATAGTGCTTTGGAATCGATAAGACCTTCGACCTCAAGTGAGTGAGCGTTTGTAATGACGGCAACCCCTACGCACACAGGACCGGCTAAGGAACCGCGACCTACCTCATCTATCCCTGCAATTGCCTTGAAACCACGTTCAAAAACGGAGTGTTCAGTTTCAAGGGTAGCCCCGAGAATCTGATTACTCATCGCTGTCCAGCGGGAACGTTCGCAAATACCTCTGAATCACCGCGAACAAACTGAAAATGATCCAGCGGCCATGCTACAACGAATACTTCACCGACAACATCGCTGTCATTGACAAAGGCAGTGTTCTGCTCGATATGGTAGCGAGAATCTGCTGAATTGCTACGGTTATCGCCCATTACAAAGTAGGAATTTTCCGGAACGATAACGTCGAAGGAAACCTCTGAAGGAGCAACACCTTCTCGAACGTAAGGCTCGTCGATCGCTTGCCCGTTTACGGTGATCTTTCCATCAGCATCGCAGCACACCACACGGTCTCCGCCCACACCAATAACTCGTTTTACCAAGTAATTCTGTGATGAATCAGGTAAAACTCCAATAAAAGAAAGCGCATTACGTACGGGATTCTGGGAAACACCAGACTCGGGCATCCAGTTTTGAGTGTCTTCAAACACGATGATATCCCCGCGTTCAGCCTCACCAAACATAGAACCGGCCACGTTTACGAACACACGATCGTTAATTTCAAGAGTGTTCAGCATTGAGCCAGAGGGGATAAAAAATCCACGGATAATGAATGATTTTAAGACGAACGCAATCAGCAATGCGTAAAAAATAATGAGTAAAAATTCTTTGACCTGCTGACCAAAAGTCTCGGGTTTTTTCTGCTTTTTAGAACCCTGTTTCTCAACAGCTTCTGCACTCGTTGCCGGCGCAGGTTCGTTCAGCGGATTATTTGCTGCGGTAGATGCCATAATGTATGACTGCTTTCTTATAAAAAGTGGGATGCCGCGTCCATTGTAAGCAGGCAACGGTTGAGATTTACTGGGTATTTGCTAATGATTCGATGCTACCTGCTCGACTCAACGGCCAGATAACGTAGGTTGGTTCACCGATAATCTTTTCAGTTCGAATAAAACCGCCGCCCGGAGCACCCAGCAACGCTCTTGAATCAATTGACACGCTACGGTGATCACCCATCACCCACACGCGTCCTTCAGGCACGGTCACCGTAAACCGATCTTCAGAGGCCGCATCGGAGCCAAAAACATAAGGTTCTTCTTGGGATTTTCCGTTGACCGTAAGTTTTCCATTAGCATCGCAACACGTCACGGTATCGCCAGCAACACCAATCACGCGCTTGACGTACACAGTATCTGAACCAGCAAGCCCTGCCCACTGCCCCGCAGTTTTGATCGGGTTGCGCAAAAAAGCGTTTCCAGGAACGTACTTGTTAAAAGAACCTGTGCCGTCGAAAACAACAATATCTCCGCGTTCAATATTGTCGGTGTGTCCCGTGGGTTTTACTAAGATGCGGTCTCCCGGATCTAAGACCGGTTGCATCGAATCCGAGGGAATGTAGTAGATATCCACAATGAAGGTTCTGATGATTACAAGAACCGTAAAAGCTAAAAGAGCCGCAATAGCAAGCAGGCGCCAACCCCTTATAAAGGGCTGACGCCTGCTTTCTACGGGCTCTGCTTGAATAAAAGCATCGCTCATAGAAACGAAAAAGATTAGTTTTCGCGCTTTTCGCGGATACGAGCTGCCTTACCGTGACGATCACGCATGTAGTACAGCTTTGCACGACGAACGTCACCGCGGGTCAGGAGCTCGATTTTCTCGATAACGGGTGAGTGAACCGGGAAGGTACGCTCTACGCCAACACCGAATGAAACCTTGCGAACAGTGAAAGTTTCACGAACGCCTGCGCCCTGACGGCCCACTACGTAGCCCTTGAAGACCTGAACACGTGAGCGGTTACCTTCAACAATGTTTACGTGAACATTGAGGGTATCGCCGGGTGCGAAGTCGGGAACTTA
>JBHWPN010000062.1:0-9988 GCA_043424895.1 Rothia sp. (in: high G+C Gram-positive bacteria)
ATACTCAAAAGTGTCCCAACCCTCCCCTCTCACGTATATGGAGAATTACCCGGTTCAGTAACGAGTGAGCTAGTTAGCCTGTGGGCATTCTGGAGTTGAAAACTTCTTTCCTCGCTCGCTGGGAATTTTCGATCCCAGCCCTTCTCGCGTACTGAGGAAAGCACCGGGGTTCCTGAGCGGTTTATAGATACTCCAGATTAATCTCTGAGTCCGTATCAAAGTAGGTCAGGCGCGTAGGTTGAATCCGCAGGCGCATACCCGGTTCGATCTCATGCTTGCCCAGTAAACGAACGGCAATAGAGTTACCGCGAAGATCAACGGGCAATCCCTCGCTCGGACGCACGTAGGCGAATGATTCTGCGCCTAGTTGTTCTACGTGAGAAACCTCTACAGCAATACCTTTAATATCGGAGGCCTCCCCGTGCACTGCAACATCCCAGTGTTCCGGACGCACACCGGCGATAACGTGCCCGTCAGATAGTTTTCCGGCGAACTCAACCGGCATATCGCAGCGGGTCAGCGGTCCAAAAATCGCGGTGGCGCTCAGCCCGTCAGTTTCAACGGGCACACGGTCGAACAGAGCCATGGACGGCGATCCGATAAAACCCGCCACAAAGGTATTGCCCGGGTGGCGGTAAAGATGCATGGGTTCATCGCACTGCTGCAAGATACCGTCTTTGAGCACTGCCACGCGATCGCCCATAGTCATTGCCTCGGTCTGATCGTTGGTCACGTACACCGTGGTAATACCCAATTCGCGCTGAAGCTGGGCGATCTGGGCGCGGGTTGACACGCGCAGGCGGGCATCCAGATTAGAGAGCGGCTCGTCCATCAAAAAGACTTTGGGTTCACGCACAATCGCTCGACCCATCGAAACTCGCTGACGCTGACCACCCGACATATTCGCAGGTTTTACATCGAGCAAAGCTTCCAGCTCCAACATAGCAGCGGCCTTTGACACTCGTTGATCAATCTCAACCTTGTTCATGCCCGAGTTCTCTAAGGCAAACGCCATGTTCTGGCGCGCCGTCATATTCGGGTACAGCGCGTAGGACTGGAACACCATGGCGACGTCGCGGTCGCGCGGACGCAAATCGGTGACGTCCTGACCACCAATAATTACGCTTCCTTCATTGACCGGTTCCAAACCTGCAATCATGCGCAAGCAGGTAGATTTGCCCGAGCCCGATGGCCCTACCAGGGTAAGGAACTCACCGTCTTTCACATCAATGTTGACGCGATGCACGGCGGGTGCACGCGATGCGTCGTAGATGCGGGAAATGTGTTGAAGCTGTACGTCGACCATGGTGTTTTCAGTGTTCCTAGCGGTTTTTAGAGGTTGGGCTTGATGTCGCGATCAATTTTCTTCTGCAATTCATCCTGCAGAGCTGTCAAGGTTTGCTTAACGTCTTGACCGGCAACGATCTTGTCGAGTGCGCCACCGATGCTCTTGCCACCGCCGTTGACGAAGACGCGGGCGTAGTCCTGCGACTTGGTGTTCTCGGCAAGCTGCGCGATAGCTGTCTTAGCGTTGGGGTTTTCGTCCAGGTACTTCTTTTCGGCGGGCTGCTCAGCGGCGTCCTTACGCACGGGCATGTAACCGGTTGCCTGGGTGAAAGTGATGGTGTTTTCGGTGTTGGTGATGAAGTCGATGAACTTTAC
Organism: Rothia sp. (in: high G+C Gram-positive bacteria); assembly: GCA_043424895.1. GTDB lineage: Bacteria > Actinomycetota > Actinomycetes > Actinomycetales > Micrococcaceae > Rothia. Next base: position 1,663 of record JBHWPN010000062.1, read on the forward strand.
AGCGGTCTTCTTGCGCTCGTCCGAGATGCCGGCGGGGATGCTCAATCCTGCGCCGCCCGTAGTGGTGCCGGGCTTGGGGCCGGGTAGGTAGGTTGTTACGAACTCGCCCTTTGCCGATTCGGTAAGTCCCGAGAGCGAACCGGTGGATTCCAACAGACCGGAGGCGTTGCCGATGCCGAACTCATTAGCGGAGTCTTTGACAACCTTGATGTGCCCCTTCTTCACCTGATCCTGCAAGAACTGCACGCCCTCGATGGTCTTGGGGTCGGTGAACTTCAAATCCCACTCATTGGAGTACGCGCCACCGAAAGTCCAGAACGCACCTTCGAAGTACCAATCTAAGTAGTTTGAGCCATCCGCAACAACCAGAGCAGGCTTGCCGGTTGCGTCCTTAAGCTTAGGCGCCCATTCATCAGCAAATTCTTGCCAGGTTGCAGGGCCCTTGTCGGTGGGCAAACCAGCCTTTTTGAGGTCTTCGGTGTACCAGTACATCAGCGGAGTAGAACGGGAGTAAGGCACACCGTAGTGCTTGCCGTCGTACTTGTAGTCTTCAAGCAGGGTCTCTACATAGCTTGAAGTATCAATCTGGTTTTCTTTCCACAAATCATCAAGGGCAGTGGTTGCTTCGGTGAATGCAAAGTTGAACCAGGTGACATCCGATGCCACGATCACATCGGGTAGCTGACCACCGGATAGGGCAGCATTGAACTTCTGACCGAGTTCCTCGTAGTTAGCGCCACCGTCAATGAGCTCAGCAGGAGTGTCGGGGTTTGCCTTGTTCCACGCGTCTACGAGCTTCTGCTCAATATCGCGGGAGCTACCCGGGTGGTTAGACCAGAACTGCAGCGGACCGTCGTTGTTCTGTTGTGAGGACGCGGCACCTGAGCCTCCGGTGCCAGCACAGCCAGCGAGTGCGGCTGCGGCTAAACCAAAACCTGATACAGCAAAAAGGTTGCGGCGGGTGATGTTCATTGTTTCTCCTTGACAGTAAAAATGAAGTTGTTGGGCTAGCCCTTGACGGCGCCAGCAGTGAGTCCCTTGATCATGTACTTCTGCAAGAAGATGAACACAATAATCATGGGGAGGGTTGCAAGTACGGTACCTGCCATGACGGGGCCCCAGTTGGTGACGCCCTCGTTGTTTTGTAAAAGCGTCAGTCCGATTTGTAGCGGGGCGACGCGTCCGGTATCGGAAATCAAGAACGGCCACAGGTACTGATTCCATTCGCTCACTGCGGTGATCAGCACAAACGCCATGAGGTTTGGCCAGGACATCGGGAGCACTACTTTGAACAGGGTGCGGAAGAATCCGGCACCGTCCATGGTTGCGGCCTCCATAATTTCGCTGGGTAAGGAAGCGAAATGATTGCGCATCAAAAAGGTTCCAAAAGCTACGCCAGCTAACGGAACGATGATGCCGGTGAAGGTGTCTCGCCAGCCCAGCTGAGAAGTGAGCGCATAGTTAGAAATAATCGTGATTTCGTTGGGAACCATCAGTGTTCCGATCACGAAGAAGAACAGAATTTTCGAGCCCGGGAATTTGAGAAAAGCAAAAGCGTAAGCACTCAAGACGCCCAGTGCCACCTTCACAATCACCAGAACCACGGTGATGATGATGGAATTAATGAGGTAGCTTGAAAAACTCAGTGTCGTCCACACGTAAGAATAGTTCTGCGGAACCCACTCCGTAGGCACCCAGGTAATGGGGTCTGAGTAAATATCTGCGTGGTTTTTAAGCGACGTAATGAGCACAAAGTACAGCGGTAACGCGATGGAAAGCCCGGCAAGAACCATACCCGCATACCCGCCGAAGACTCCCAACCGGCTAGAACCGGGGGCAGCATTACCGCGTCCTTGAACTTTTTGTGACGATGCAGCCTTTTTCTGACGCAGATCCAGCGCAGAACCCGGCTTAGCTGCGGGAAGAGTGGAACGGGTGCTGGTCATGATTTTTTCTCCTGCATACGAACCTGCACAACGGTGATTATCAAAACGGTCAAGAACATAATGGTTGCAATCGCAGCACCGTAACCTGCACGGGAATTTACGAAGGTCTCTTGGTAAACCTGGTAGACAAGGGTGGTGGTCGAAGTTTCTAGCGGTCCGCCCTTTGTCATCACGTTGATGATGTCGAAGACCTGCAGGGAGTTCAGCAACACCGTAATGGATAAAAAGAAGGTGGTAGGACGCAGCTGCGGCAAGGTTACTTTCATAAATTTGCGCACGCGCGGGGTACGGTCGATTTCTGCTGCTTCTTCAAGGTCTTTACGCAAGCCTTGAAGGGCTGCTAAATAAATGACGAAAGTGTAACCCAGGTTCTTCCACACGTAGGTGGTGGTAATCATGAACAGCGCCCATTTAGGGTCGGTGTAGAACTGCGGAGAATCCAACCCCACGCGTCCTAACAGGTCTTGGATCAGGCCGTAGCTGGGGTCAAAAACAAACTGAAAAGCAACGCCAATTGCTGCACCGGAGATAACGTAGGGCGCGAAGATAAGCGAGCGCACTGCGTTGCGTCCTTTGAGCGGACGGTCCAACAACAGCGCGAGCGCGAGCCCAATAATCATAGAACCGGCAACAGCCACAACGGTGAAGATCAGGGTTTGCCCAACTATCTGCCAGCTCACGGGATTCTGCGCCCACTCGATGTAGTTATCGAGCCCTACAAAGGTAGCCGGACGCGTGGATGCGATGTTCCAGTTGTAGAAGGATAACCGGATGTTATCGATGAGCGGCCGGTAGGTGAAAACCAGCAGAAGAATTAGGTTGGGTATTACCAACAGCAAGCCAAGAAACAGGTTCTTAGCGTTCATCTTCTGGGAGCGTTGCGGCGGTTCTGTTGTAGGGGGTGAGTTCTCAAGCCCGGGAATAGTTGGTGCAGTCACAAGACCTAAGAATGAACCCCAAAAGTAAACAAAAAGTTAGCAAACGGGGGTATTTTTCCTAACCAGGATGCAACTTTAGGCAAGGAAAAGTTGAATATTGGGGGACGCGATTTTTCTCTTGAGAAGCAATGAGAGGCCCGTATTTCAGCGAAATACGGGCCTCTTCAAAGAATGTACGTGAATAAACAGTGAAACCGGGTTATTTCAATTTCTCATTCACCCAGTCGCCAGCTGCAGTTGCCGGATTCGCTTTCTCATCGCCCGAGACGCGGTCGTTCAAAGCAATGAGATCCTCGGTGGTGAGTAGCGCAGAAATCTCGTTGAGGACATCCGCAGCCGCAACAGACACAGCTTTAGCATTGACTACGGGTACAACCTGCTGCGCCAAGAAGTTGTTCTCTGGGTCTTCTAGAACCACAAAGTTATTCTTCACAATGGCAGGATCGGTTGAGAAAAGGTCTGCCACCTGCACATCGTCATCTAACAAAGCCTGAACGGTGAGCGGGCCCCCACCGTCGTTAATGGGCGAGAAATTCTTGGGTTCAAACCCGTACTTGCTCTTTAAACCAGGCAGGCCATAAGCACGTTCTGCAAATTCCGGCGGCGCACCCAGCACCAGCTCATCTGAGTGCGCCGCTAGATCAGCGATGCTCGCAAGACCGAGTCGCTGAGCGGTTTCACTGGTGACCACCAGCGAGTCACTGTTTTGCGCAGGAGCTGCCTCAAGCACGCTGAGCTTATCGTCCACCGCATCCGGTAGTGCCTGCATAATTTCTTCGGGAGTAGTTGCTTTAGTTTCTGCATCGAAGTAGAGCAGAAGGTTGCCCGAGTAGTCGGGAACAACCCCTACCGTTCCTTCTTGCAGGGCACCGATATAAGCCTCGCGCGCACCGATAGCGGGTACAGTCTGCGCGTCAATACCCCGTTTTTTCAAGGCAGCTGCGTAAATTTCAGCGATAATCTGCGATTCAGTAAAGTCTGCTGAGCCAACGGTCACGGTCTCGCTCACTCCCCCGGTACCAAAGGCAGTTTCTCCTGACAGACCGCATCCGCTCAGCGCAAGGGCACCTGTACCCAGCCCTGTGAGAGTAAAGAATTGACGACGATTCATAGTATTCATGGGGTAAGTCCTATCGGGTTCCGCGCGGGGTAAGAGCGCGCTGGAGCAAAGCAAGAAGCGCATCCACAATCAGCGCAAGAAGAGCAACAAGGACGACGGCTGCAACCATGCGGGGATAATCGCGCACAGCCAGGCCATCGATGAGATAGCGACCTAAGCCGCCAAGGTTGATGTAAGCAACCACTGTAACGGTGGCGATAACCTGCAAGGCTGCGTTGCGCACACCGCCAAAAATCAGCGGAAGGGCTAGGGGTAGTTCTACCTGCCGCAGAATCTGGCCTTCGGTCATTCCCTGCGCGCGGGCTGCATCAACCGTGACTTTATCAACGGCGGCAATGCCCGAGTAAACACCCGCTAGCAGTGGCGCGATTGCCAGAATAACCAGAGCAGCCACCGGAGCTACGAGCCCAAGCCCTAGCCACAGAGCAAAGAGAGTCAGCAAACCAAGAGTAGGCAAAGCGCGTAACGCACCGGTGATAGCAACAACCAGGTTCTCACCGCGTCCGGTATGCCCCACCATCAACCCAATGGGTACGGCAATGAGAGCTGCAATCAAAAGAATAAGTGCTGAGTAACCAAGATGTTCGGTTATGCGCTGGAAAATACCACCGGCACCGGTCCACGCACCCTCTGCGGTAAACCACGCCCATGTTTTATCAAAGATATTCATGCTTTCCTCCAGCGGGTAAGCCAAGCGCCGACCAGGGCGAGCAGGCGGTCAAGGATGAGGGCGAGGACGACGGTTCCCACAATACCGACGATAATTTCAGCCGGTAGGTTGCGTCGTAGACCATCGGTAAAAAGGGTGCCTAAAGACTGAATGCCAATCACAGCACCAACAGAAACCATTGAGATGTTCGAGACCAGAGCCACCCGCAATCCAGCTAGCATCACGGGCACAGCCAGCGGAAGTTCCACCGCCCAAAAACGACGCGTGGGCTTGTAACCCATTGCAGTAGCGGATTCGAGGATGACGGGTGAGACCGACTCAAAAGCATCTACAGCAGAGCGCACCATCATCGCGACAACGTAAATAGTAAGTGCCACGTAGACGTTCACCGGCGAGGTTATCGAAGTCCCCAGCACCAAAGGCATCAACACAAAAAGTGCCAGTGACGGAATTGTGTAAAGCAATGCCGCAGTGTTCACTACCGTGCCGCGCTTAAAAGCTGATCCCGCAGTGTGCCCGGCAGTGGAGCGTCCATCGCGGCGGCGTCCCACCGCTAACCGAGAAATCGGAATTGAGATGAGCGTTCCGGCAATCACCGGAATAATCGACTGCAACAGGTGCAGCACGCTCAGCTGCCCCACATAGGGCAGGTTGTTTATCAGCCAGTTCACGCGTTCACCCCGTAACGACGGTGACGCTCGGCTTCAGTGGCTGCAAGGACGTCCTCGGACTTCAATAACCCAAGAACCTTGCCGTGGCGATCAACGGCAACACCCACTCCGGAAGGCGATGAAAGCACTGAGTCCAGGGCATCACGCAACGAGCCGCCTTCAACAAAGAGCGAACCACCTGGAATAGTGCGTCCATCAATCAGCCAGCCAGCAGGTTTGCCGTCTTCGACTTTGAGCTCCCACTGCTGCCACGGAGTGTTCTGGCTAGTCAGAGGGTGAATTTGAACGTCGGATGCGCCGGCAAAAGTCAGGCGGCGCATACCGCGATCTCGCCCAACGAAAGATGCCACAAAGCCATCTGCAGGTTCGCGCAAAATTTCTTCAGGGGTACCAAATTGGGCAAGACGCCCGCCCACCGCAAAAACAGCAACATAGTCGCCCAGCAAAACGGCCTCATCGATATCGTGGGTGACAAAGATGATGGTGCGCTGTAACTCTGACTGCAGCCGCAACAGCTCTTTTTGCAGGTCTTGGCGCACTACGGGGTCCACAGCCGAGAAGGGCTCGTCCATGAGCAAAATAGATGAGTTGGACGCGAGCGCGCGCGCCACACCTACACGCTGCGCCTGACCACCGGAGAGCTGGGCGGGGTAACGGTTAGCTAAAGAGGTATCGAGACCAACTGTTTTCATGAGCTGGAGTGCCTCGGTGCGAGCCTGCTTTGCGCCCGAACCATTCAGACGGGGCACGGTGGCAATGTTATCGACGATGGTTCGGTGCGGCATCAACCCCGCCTGCTGGAGCACATAGCCCATAGAACGGCGCAGTTTGTGAGCCTCTTGCGCCGTATTGGGTTCGCCGTTAACCAGAATCTCACCGCTGGTGTGTTCAACCATACGGTTGATCATGCGCAATGAGGTGGTTTTACCGCATCCGGAGGGGCCAACGAAGACAGTAATTTTGCCGCGGGGAATAGTGAGATTGAGGTTATCGACAGCCACAACATCACCGTATTTTTTAGTGACTGACTTGAATTCAATAGCGTTTGGGGAATCTAGCACATCAGTATCTTTCGAAGGAGTCGGTTATTCAAAACTTTATAAGCAAACTTGTCTATCGCGTAGAAGACATTACGATTTAGATGACATATGAACCTTCTTTACCTGCAAGCCCTGTTTCAACCGCGTCCTGAACAACGGATGCAATAACTCCACCTTTTACCAGGGTAGTACGTAGCGCCATAAAAAGACTTTCTCTACCCAGAAGTTGAGAAAGGATGTGAATCAGCTAGCCATAAGCTACTCTTTAGCCTACAATCGTCTATTACTAGTGAGAAACTTAGAGCGATTACGCTCAGTTTTTCACTTATATAGAAGGGGTGCCTCAGCCAGTTGAATTAAAGCGCACTGGCTGAGACACCGCGGGACGCTCAAGACCTCATTGTTTAGGGGAAGGTAATAATGAGGGAGCAAAGAAGTCCCATTTTCAGTGTTTTTCTAGAACCGTTTAGGAAAGATCGTTTCTAGACACCGAAGACTCTTACATGCTAGCTTCGTAAGAACCTTTTTCATTCTAGGGCAGAATCTTGCCTTGTAAAGGCAGAATTAGCTCCCGGGCAAAGATTTTTAAACTTATTTTCAGTAAGCACACTTAGAGTAACCTAGAAAGGTTTAACTCCTAGTCAGAGCTACTTTTTTGAAAGTCTGCTGAGCAAACGCTGACGGCGCAAGTTTTTCAGTTTTCGTGGATTTGTGCTGCAATTTTCGAGTTTTTACCGCGCAAATCCACGAAAGACTATTCGTATGCGCTGAGTCCTCCACGAAACAGACTCTACCAGTACCCCTCAATATCCTTTCTTCACAGCTCCCACCCGGCGTAGGCAAGTGGAGAACACACTAAATATGAAAGCGAGTGCATCATGCGCAAAGTATTTCTAGAATCCCCCGGCAACCTGGTGGTAAAAGATGTTGAAGAACCCACCATTATCGATCCCACTGACGCGATTATCAGCATCAAAGCTGCGTGCGTCTGCGGCTCCGACCTCTAACCCTTCCGTGGCTTAGAAGAAGCAGACAATCTGCCCATGGGCCACGAGTACGTGGGCGTTGTTGAAGAAATCGGCTCCGAAGTGAAGACCCTGAAAGTGGGCGACTTCGTTGTTGGTTCCTTCGTTATCTCTTGCGGTGAATGCGAAATCTGCAAGGACGGTTACCCCTCCAAGTGCATCCATGCAGTTTTCGTGCACGGCGAGATCGGCACCCAGGCCGAAAAAGCACGGCATCCCCTACGCTGACGGAACACTCGTAGTTACCCCCGGTCAGCCCGACGAAGAAATCATTCCCGACATGCTTGCAGCATCAGATGTTCTAGGCACCGGTTGGTTTGCTGCGGATGGGGCTCACGCTGGCCCCGGTAAGACCATTGCCGTGGTAGGCGACGGTGCTATTGGCCTCATGGGTATTCTTGCTGCTAAAGAAATGGATGCCGAGCGCATCATCGCAATGAGCCGTCACGCTGACCGTCAGCAGCTCGCACGGGAATTTGGCGCTACCGATATCGTCGAAGAACGCGATGATGAAGGCGTGGCCAAGATTAAAGAACTGACCGATGGCTACGGTGCACACGGTGTCATCGAGTCGGTAGGTACAAACGAGGCGATGCACCAGGACATGCAGGCTTGCCGCCCCGGCGGTTACGTGGGTTATGTAGGTGTCTCCCACGATGTATCAATCGACGGTTTGGGCCTGTTCTTCCAGGAAATTCACCTCATGGGCGGCCCTGCTCCCGTGCGTAAGTACTTGCCTGAGCTCATCGAGAAGATTTACAAGCGCGAAATCAACCCCGGCAAGGTCTTTACCAAGACCGTCTCGCTGGATGAGGTGGAAGAAGCGTACAAGGCAATGGATGAGCGTCGCGAGATTAAGGTAATGCTCAGCATCTAACGCGCCACACAAAAACTTTTCGTGGATTTGCGCTGAGTG
>JBHWPN010000063.1:0-24155 GCA_043424895.1 Rothia sp. (in: high G+C Gram-positive bacteria)
AGCGTTAATCAGCGTATTCGACATTTTGTCGAAATATATTCAAAGGGCTTCTTCCTCTTCCGGAAGAAGCCCTTTGTTTTTAAATATAAAGGTAATCTGACTTTAACGTAATACTTCGCCGAAGCTGTGATGCATCCTACAATAAAAGTAAATAGAAGATGAAGGAGTCTTTATATGTCTAGGCAACAGTCCCAGCGTCGTACCTCACCCAAGAACCCAGCTGAAAATGCTGGGGAATCTTTGGTGGATACTTCTCCTTCGAAGCCAATGAATGAGCGCAAAGATGCTGTGAAGGCAGCTCTCAAGCATGAGGTAAAACGACCTTCGGTTGTCACGGATTATGCTGCTGAACTTGATGAAATCGCATCTCTTACCCACCGTCTTCACGGTGATGATAATAATTCGGATGCGTGGAAAAAGGGCTATCCTTACGACGAAAAAATGAGTCGTAAAGAATATGAAAAGACAAAGCGTGCCCTTCAGATTGAGCTTCTGAAACTACAACTGTGGTTCAAAGAGACTGGTCAAAAAACGCTAATTATTTTTGAAGGACGCGATGCAGCCGGTAAAGGCGGCGCGATTAAACGTTTTACTGAGCACTTGAATCCCCGAGGTTCTCGTGTGGTTGCTTTGGAAAAACCCACTGAAGTTGAGCAGACTCAGTGGTATTTTCAGCGGTATATCGCCCACCTCCCATCGGGCGGTGAAATAGTCATGATGGACCGGTCGTGGTACAACCGCGCCGGTGTGGAGCGCGTAATGGGCTATTGTACTTCTCAACAGTATTATGAGTTTATGCGTGAAGTACCCGAGCTTGAACGGATGTTGGTCAATTCTGGAATCAAGCTCATTAAATTCTGGTTCTCTGTAACTCGCGCTGAGCAACTAGCGCGTTTTAACTCCCGTCGTACAGATCCTGTGCGCCAGTGGAAGCTGTCGCCCACCGATTTAGCATCACTTGATAAGTGGGATGACTATACGGCGGCTAAAGAGGCAATGTTCTTCTATACTGATACAGGAGACGCGCCGTGGACCGTTATTAAATCTAATGACAAAAAACGCGCGCGTTTAGAAGCAATGCGTCATGTACTCGCTCAATTTGAATATCCCAATAAAGATCATTCGGTGGTAGGAACCACTGATCCGCTGATTGTAGGACCCGCGTCCGCGATATTTGAAGAAGACGAACTGGAGAATCCTTCAGGTTTTCCAGTTTTAAAAGATGACACAAAGTAAACACGGCGTAGAATGAAACGTGATGTCACAAAGATTATTTGGTACCGATGGGGTACGCGGTTTAGCTAATGAAAAGATTACTGCCGAGCTAGCGTTGAAGTTAGCTCAGGCAGCATCAGTAGTACTTGGTCACAAGGCGAAAAAAGAGGGCCAACGCCCTCGTGCAGTCATCGCCCATGACTCCCGTATCAGTGGTGAGTTTATTGGAGCTGCAATGATGGCTGGTTTTGCCAGCTCAGGCGTTGATGTATATGACGCAGGTCTTGTGCCGACACCTGCATGTGCTTATCTAGTTGCCTCAACCGAAGCTGACTTTGGCGTGATGATTTCAGCTTCTCACAACCCTGCAGAAGATAACGGTATTAAGTTCTTAGCCCGCGGGGGTAAGAAGCTCGATGACGCTATTGAAGATGAAATTGAAGCATTGTACCGGTCGGAGAAATTTGATTTTCCGACGCACGGTGATGTGGGACGAATCAAAGTTCTAGCTGACGGCGAAGACCGCTACGTGACTCACTTGATTTCAACGATGCCTGATCACCGAGGACTGTCAGATTTGACGGTTGTCCTTGACTGCGCAAACGGTGCTTCCTCAGGTGTATCGCCGGATGCTTTCCGCGCCTTGGGAGCTAAAGTGCACGTCATTGGTGCAGAACCTAACGGTACTAATATCAACGACGGGTTTGGCTCTACCCACCCTGAGATTTTGCAGGAAGCTGTGAAGTTCATTCAGGCTGATTTTGGTATTGCTCATGACGGCGATGCTGACCGCTGTATGGCTGTTGACGAACAGGGCAACCTGGTGGATGGCGATCAGATTATGTCAATCTTGGCAGTTGCCATGAAGGAAGCTGGAAAGCTTAAAGACAATACTCTGGTTGCCACGGTTATGTCTTCGCTAGGTCTTGAACTGTATCTAAAAGAGCAGGGCATCAAGCTAGAGCGCACCGCCGTGGGGGATCGCTACGTTCTTGAAGCTATGCGCGATACCGGATACAATTTAGGCGGCGAGCAGTCAGGTCACGTTATTATGAGTGACCATGCAACCACCGGCGATGGTGTGCTTACCGGCTTGCATTTGGCTGCTGAAATTGTGCGTACCGGCTTGCCGCTGTCTGAACTTGCAAATCGTATGCAGGCAACTCCGCAGAAACTTATCAATGTCAAAAACGTGGATCGTTACGGCATTGATGATAGCGATGTTCTGCAGACCGAGATTTCAGCTGTAGAAGAGGAACTGGGGGAGACCGGTCGAGTACTACTGCGCGCATCCGGTACCGAACCTTTGGTTCGAGTAATGGTGGAAGCTGCTACTCAAGATGAAGCAGACTTTTATGCTCAGCGACTTGCTGATGTAGTTGCTAAAGAGCTGGCACTCTAAATACGTCTTTCGCGGCAGGGGTTTACCTTTCAATTTTGAAAGGTAAACCCCTGTTTTTTATGCGGTCATTATAAGGAGAAAAACAAGGCTACTTGGTATAACAATCAGCCAAAAGTTTCTGTGTCGAGTAACCGGGAAAACTACGTTCTTTCTTGTATTAGGTGTAGTTTTGACCCTAAGGGTTAAGCTGTCTAGACAGGTCGTCTCATGTCTTGCCCAATTCACTGCAAAATACTTATACGTTCTTTGAAGGAACTATGTCTACGACAACTACCGAAAAGGCCAGCGTACGCGTTCGCGTTCAACGCTTTGGCACTTTCCTCTCGTCGATGATTATGCCTAATATCGGTGCATTCATCGCGTGGGGTCTTATTACTGCTCTCTTTATTCCCAAGGGTATTATTCCCGCGTTGTTCCCCTCTGCCACTGACTTCAGTGCAAAGGTTGCGTCGATGGTTGATCCCATGGTGTTCTACCTTTTGCCTATTTTGATTGCTTACACCGGTGGCAAACTTATCTACGAACACCGCGGTGGCGTTGTTGGTGCGGCTGCAACTATGGGCGTTATCCTCGGTACCTCCTCTGAGCTTTTCCTCGGTCCCGAAGGCGCCAAGTCCCCGATGTTCCTTGGCGCTATGATCATGGGTCCTCTGGCTGCTTGGTGCATGAAGAAGCTCGACGGTTTGTGGGACGGCAAAATTAAGCCCGGCTTTGAGATGCTGGTTAATAACTTCTCAGCTGGTATTTTCGCAGCAATCGCCGCAGTGCTATCCATGTTCTTCCTCAGCCCTGTTATGCACTTTGTACAGTCAGTAGCAGGTGCAATTGTTGACTGGTTGATTTCGCACAATCTTTTGCTGCTCACCTCATTGCTGATTGAACCCGCTAAGGTTCTCTTCCTCAACAACGCTATTAACCACGGTGTATTGACTCCTCTGGCTGCACAGCAGTCTTTGGAACAGGGCAAGTCACTGCTTTACTTGCTTGAGGCTAACCCCGGTCCCGGCTTTGGTATCTTGTTGGCGTACATGTTCTTTGGACGCGGTTCAGCGAAGGCAACAGCTCCCGGTGCTGCGATTATTCACTTCTTCGGTGGTATCCACGAGATTTACTTCCCCTACGTATTGATGAAGCCTCAGCTGATTATCGCTGCTATCGCCGGTGGTATGAGCGGTATCGCTGTTGAAAGCCTCTTCAAGGTGGGTCTCGTTGGTCCGGCAGCTCCCGGCTCAATCTTTGCTGTTGCGGCTATGACCTCTCGCGATAGCTACCTCGGTATGGCACTTGGTGTTTTGGCAGCAACCGCTGTCTCATTCATTATCTCTGCACTGATCTTAAAATTCTCAAAGCAGGAAGAGGGTGACCTTTCAGCTGCTGCGGAAAAGATGCAGAACATGAAGGGTAAGAAGTCATCTGTTGCAGGTGCTTTTGCTACCTCCGATAACAACAGCGACAAGAAGATCGAAAAGATTGTCTTTGCCTGTGATGCTGGCATGGGTTCATCTGCGATGGGCGCCTCGGTTCTGCGTAACAAAATCAAGGATGCAGGCCTGGGCGACAAGGTAACCGTTACCAACTCAGCTATTAACAACCTGAAGGACGAGTACGACTTGCTTGTCTCACACCAGGATTTGGCTGACCGTGCGGCAGCACCTACACCTTCAGCAATCCACGTTGCCGTAAATAACTTCATGGGTTCACCTCGTTACGATGAAATTGTAGAGAAACTTCAGCAACAGTACTCAGATGCTCCTGCACCTCAGCACACCGCTTCTGCGACAAATACGGTAGCACCGGCGTCCTCAGCTAGCTCAGTAGCTGCATCGGTTACCGCGCCTACTACAGCAACAACGGTGATCACCGATAATTCACAGAAGATTCTCTCAGCTGATTCCATCGTGCTGGACGCGAGTGCTGATTCACGAGATTCTGCTATTGACCAGGCTGGCAACTTGCTTGTAGCAACCGGTTCAGTAGATCAGTCCTACGTTGCTGCTATGCATGAACGTGAAGCATCAGTGTCAACTTTCATGGGCAACGGACTTGCGATTCCTCACGGCACGAACGAAGCCAAGAGCGCTATTCACGATTCGGCGATGTCCTTTACTCGTTATGCTCAGCCCGTAGACTGGAACGGTAAGCCCGTAAAGTTTGTTATCGGCATTGCTGGTGCAGACGGTGAGCACCTGGGACTTTTGCAGAAAATTGCGAAGATTTTCTCATCAAAGCAGTCAGTAGCTCAGCTTGAAGAAGCTAAGACTGCCGAGGAAGTCCTCGATATCTTCGGAAAGGTAAATGACTAATGAAGGCTGTACATTTTGGTGCAGGTAATATCGGACGCGGCTTTGTGGGCGTTCTGCTCGAAGAAGCAGGCTACGAGCTTGTTTTCTCAGACGTGGCAGCGCCGGTTATCGATAAGCTCAACTCGTTGGACTCGTACACTGTCCATGAAGTAGGGCATGATCCTAAAGACATTGAGATTAAGAACTTTCGTGGGATTAACTCAGCTGAGAAGCCCGAGGTTTTGGCTGAAGAGATTGCAACCTCAGATGTTGTAACCACCGCCGTTGGACCTACCATCCTCAAGTTTGTTGCGAAGAATATCGCTGAAGGCCTTGAGAAGCGTGCTGCTGCGGGAACTCCGGGCAAGGTTGCGGTTATGGCGTGTGAAAACGCTATTAATGCAACAGATATTCTTGCAGCTGCTGTGCGCGAACACTATCCAGAGGCGGATAAGGTTGCTGTTTTTGCGAACACCGCAGTAGACCGCATTGTTCCTGCCCAGGATCCGGGCGAAGGTCTAGATGTTACCGTAGAGAACTACTACGAATGGGCTATTGAAACTGCTCCGTTCGGTGAGAGCCACCCGGATATTCCCGGTGCAACCTGGGTTGATGATTTGGCTCCTTACATCACCCGTAAGCTCTTTACTGTGAACACCGGTCACGCTACCGCAGCTTACTTCGGTCGTGCAGCTGGAATCTCTAAGATTTCTGATGTGCTAGAAAATGATGATATCCGTGCAAAGGTTGAAGCAACGTTAGCTGAGACTAAGGACCTCATCGTTCGTAAGTTCGGTTTTGAACCCGAGGTTCAGCAGGCATACATCGAAAAGATTATCTCCCGCTTTGAAAACCCGCACTTGCCTGACACCGTAGAGCGTGTAGGACGCGGCCCTCTGCGCAAGATTTCTCGTCATGAGCGTTTTATTGGACCTGCTGCTGAGCTTGCTGAGTTGGGTCGTCCTACCACAGCGCTTTTGGCTACTGTTGAAGCGTTGCTAGCATTTGATGTTGCTGAAGATGAAGAATCACAGCAGCTTCAAGCTAAGCTGGTCTCACTCAAGGCTGGCGAGGTGACCCCGGCAGAGTTGGTGACTGAACTGACAGGTATTGAATCTGAACATCCGCTATTTGGGGCTCTCGAGAAAGTCTTTGCTAAGTTCGCATAAATACTGATGCAAAGACTAAAGCCGGATGGTTGCCCTTCTATAGGGTGAGCATCCGGCTTTTATCGTAGGAGGGGCTTTCGTTCTACTGCGTTCTGCAGTCAAGAGTCAGGGCATAAAAGAAGGGGCTGACCTTGTGGGTCAGCCCCTTGCTAGTTATGACAAGTTTTAATTATTTACCGGCAACTAAAGCGTCGCGGATTTCTTTGAGAAGTGCAACATCTGCTGCTTCTTCTTCAACCTCTTCTTCAACACCGAGCTTTGCGTTACGACGCTCATTCATCTTGTTGATGGGCATAACGATGCAGAAGTAAAGAGCTGCTGCAATAAGGAGGAAATTGATAACGGCAGTGATGAAGACACCGATTTTGATATCGCCAAATGCGAGCCAGTTATCGAAGTTTGGAGCTCCGAAGACGCGAGCGATTGCTGGCATCAAAATGGAGTTTACGAGGGCGTTTACAACACCGGTGAAGGCGGTACCAACGATGAGACCTACTGCGAGATCAATAACGTTACCGCGGGTGATAAATTCTTTGAATCCACTAAGCATGAGATAAACAATAGACTGATATATGTGCAAGTGGAAAGTATTTTGAGAATAAAAGTTTACATCTAAACGTATGTTTAATCACAAGCAGGCAATATTGTAGTCGGGCGTCACCTTTTGGGCCGTTTAAGGGACAAAAAGTTTGATGGAGAGGGATGAGAACCCGAGAAACATCTCGATAAATTATGTCTCAGTAACTTGTCAGAGACGTCTATAAACTCTTAGTTCTTTCGCAATAAAACGCGATGCGCCGAATGATCGGAAGCCTTGGACAAGATAAGCTGGGCGCGGCTTCGGGTGGGGCGAACATTTTCTAACAAGTTAGGTTCATTAATGCTCTTCCAAATCGAAGTCGCCCGTTCTACAGCTTCATCGTAAGATAAATCGGCGTATTTCTTGAAGTAAGATTCAGGATTTTGAAAAGCTGATTGTTGAAGCGAGAGAAAACGATTGATATACCAGCGCTCAATATCTGAGGTCCGCGCATCCACATAAATAGAAAAATCAAAGAAATCACTGATGGAAAGTGCCCCGGATTTGTCAGGAGCAAGAACGTTTAGCCCCTCGATAATCAGAACGTCGGGGGATGTTACCTGAATCTTTTCATCAGGGATGATGTCGTAATACAGGTGGGAATACTTAGGAGCTTCTACCAAAGGTGCACCGGATTTAATTTCTGACACGAACCGAAGCAGGGCGCGGCGGTCGTAGGATTCCGGGAACCCTTTTCGGTGCATAATTCCCCGACACTCTAGCTCAGCATTGGGATAGAGAAAGCCGTCTGTGGTCACGAGTTGAACATTGGGAGTGGATGGCCACCGGCTCAACAATGCCTGTAACATGCGAGCTGTTGTTGACTTGCCCACGGCGACAGAGCCTGCCACGCCAATGATAAAAGGGACGCGGCGTTGAGAGGCTCCCAAGAAATCGTTGGTCATGTGGTTCAACGAACTGGCAGCATTCACGTAGAGGTTCAAAAGCCGGGAAAGTGGAACATACACCTGTTGCACCTCATCAACGTCCAATATTTCGCCGAATCCGCGTAGATTTGCAATCTCTGATGCCGAAAGGGGCACAGAAATAGTCTCTGCAAGGCGCGACCAGGTATTCCTGTCGAGTTCAATAAAAGGCGAATGCTTGGCAAGCGAAAGATGAGAGCTCATTCAATACAGTCTAAATAAACACCGTGGCGCGTGCACATCTCAGTCTTCTCATTACGGCAGGCTCATGCTTGTTTAAACTGAATAAAGTAGAACACCTGTGAACGGGCGATCCCTAAAAGCTAAGTTTTGATAGAAAGGGCAGGACGGGGAGAGAAATACATAATCCATTCGCGATAATAAGCCTCATTTGTTCTTCAGGTTGTTACAGTTTTAAAGACGCTTTTACTATGAACAGCATCATCAATGTGTGTACATCAACACGCATTATTCCTAAAGGCAGTGGGGTAAACTAATACCATGTGTGGAATCGTAGGATACGTAGCTCTGGGATCTACCCCGGACAATAAGAAATTTGAACATACCGCGTACGACGTAGTGCTAGAAGGCTTGCGTCGTCAGGAATACCGCGGTTATGACTCAGCAGGCGTTGCTGTTATCGGTGATAACGGAATTGAATTCCGTAAAAAAGCCGGTAAGCTCGTCAACTTGGCTGACGCTGTAGAGGCATCACCCATGTCAGAGTCATCAATCGGTATCGGTCACACCCGTTGGGCAACCCACGGTGGCCCCACCGATGCAAACGCTCACCCCCACGTTGTAGATGGCGGCAAGCTCGCTGTAGTTCACAACGGCATCATTGAAAACTTCGCAGAACTGCGTTCGGAACTTCTGGATGAAGGCGTACAGTTCCTGTCAGAAACCGATACCGAAGTTGCAGCAAACCTCATTGCGAGCATTTACAACAAGCTCGAGGAAAAGGACCTGACCGAGGCTATTCGCCTGGCGTCCAACCGTCTTGAAGGTGCATTCACCATTCTTGCAATCCACGAAAATCACCCCGATCGCGTCGTGGCAACCCGTCGTAACTCACCTTTGGTTATCGGCCTTGGCGAGAACGAAAACTTCTTGGGTTCAGACGTTTCAGGCTTCATCGATTACACCAAAGAAGCTGTTGAGATGGGTCAGGATCAAATCGTCACCATCACTGGTGAAGGCTACGAGATCATTGACTTCGACGGTAACTCTGCTGAAGGTAAGCCCTTCCACATTGAGTGGGATGCAACCGCTGCTGAAAAGGGCGGCTACGACTCCTTCATGGAGAAAGAAATCCACGAGCAGCCCGCAGCTGTTCGCGACACCCTCATGGGCCGCCTGGATGAAAACGGTAACCTCACCCTCGATGACATGAAAATTGATGACGCTATCTTGCGTTCAATTGACAAGATCATCGTTGTAGCATGTGGTACCGCAGCATACGCAGGCCAGGTAGCACGCTACGCTATCGAGCACTGGTGCCGCATCCCCACCGAAGTTGAGCTCGCACACGAGTTCCGTTACCGCGATCCCATCGTGAATGAAAAGACTTTGGTTGTTTCACTGTCACAGTCCGGTGAAACCATGGATACCTTGATGGCAGTACGCCACGCTCAGGAACAGGGTGCAAAGGTTGTTTCAATCTGTAACACCAACGGCTCAACCCTTCCCCGTGAATCAGACGCTGTTCTTTACACTCACGCAGGCCCTGAGATCGCTGTTGCATCTACCAAGGCATTCTTGTCACAGATCACCGCTGCATACTTGCTTGGTCTCTACTTGGCACAGTTGCGCGGCAACATGTTCAAGGATGAAATCAAGACCATCCTGTCTGAGCTTCAGGAAATGCCTGAGAAGATTCAGAAGCTGATTGATAACGAGCAGCAGGTCAAGGATCTTGGCACCTCAATGAAGGACGCCGGTTCTGTTCTCTTCCTTGGTCGCCACGTTGGCTTCCCCGTAGCTCTCGAAGGCGCTTTGAAGCTCAAAGAAATCGCGTACATCCACGCTGAAGGTTTCGCAGCAGGCGAGCTCAAGCACGGTCCTATCGCGTTGATCGAAGAAGGCCAGCCCGTCTTCATCGTTGTACCTTCACCTAATGGCCGCGATTCACTGCACGCTAAGGTTGTTTCAAACATCCAGGAAGTGCGCGCTCGCGGTGCGGTCACCATTGTTATTGCAGAAGAAGGCGACGAAGCTGTAAAGGCATACTCAGATCACCTGATTACCATTCCGGAAGCGCCGAGCCTGCTTCAGCCTTTGCTCTCAACCGTTCCTTTGCAGGTCTTTGCATGCGCACTGGCAGCTGCTAAGGGCTACGATGTTGATCAGCCCCGTAACCTGGCTAAGTCAGTGACCGTAGAGTAATTCTCGGTTGATTATTTCGCTCTAGTCACTAAATTCTTCAGTGACTAGAGCGAGATTTCTAAAGATGTCGTCCATCTAGCACCGCTCAGCGAGCAGGTAAGCTAGAAGGGCGGCATTTTTGTATGTAAAGAGGAATTTTCTTATCAATTTGTAGTGCTGATGTTGATGTATAAAGCGGGGGAGGGAGAAATCCATGATTATTGGTACAGGAATTGACGTGGTCAATATTGAACGTTTCGAAAAAATTATTGAACGCAATCCGGCCCTGTTGAATCGAGTCTTTGTAGAAAACGAACGCAAGCTAAACCTGCGCTCGCTCGCGGCGCGTTTTGCCGCGAAAGAGGCCATCGCCAAAGCGTTGCGTGCTCCCGCAGGCATGGTCTGGCAACACTGCTGGATTGAAAACACACAAGACGGTGCCCCCTATATCGTTACGGAAGGCACCGTGGCAGCAACTGCCGCGTCCCTAGGCATTAACCGTTGGCATCTGACGATCACTCATGATGATCCGGTAGCTATAGCTTCAGTCGTTGCCGAGCATCTTACCGACCAGGAACTATTACTGTTGTCCCGGTTAGACCCCGCGGGTAGAGGGCTCTCACCACTTAGGAGCACAAACAATGATTAACGCCTATACTGCAGAAGATATCCGCAAGCTTGAAGAACCGTACGTGAGCGCAGCATCCTATGATGGTGGTTTGATGCAAAAAGCTGCCCAGGGATTGTATGAGCATACGATGAAACAGCTCAAAAAACAGCCGGATTCACGCGTATTAGTAGCGGCAGGAAGTGGCAACAACGGCGGCGACGGGCTCTACGCAGCTGCACGTCTGTTGTCTGAGGGGTTTGCGGTCGATGCTGTTTTGACTGGAAACCACGCTCACGAAGAAGCTCTTGAAGCGTTTAATAGCGCGGGTGGTTATCTAGTTTCTTCGGCATCGCTTGACCCGTCGGTATATGACCTCATTATTGATGCGATATTAGGAACGGGAGCTCGGGGTGGGCTGCGGGATACCGCTGCAGAAATCGTGGAACGTATTGCATCCAAAAAATCCCCCAATGCTCTAGTAGTTGCCTGCGATATCCCATCTGGCATCGATGGAAATACTGGTGTTGTTCACCAACCGGTTTTATCTGCCGACCTCACCGTCACATTTATTGCCCGTAAAGTTCCGCACCTGAGCACAGCTGAGTACCTCTGCGGACGCGTAGAAGTGGTGGAGCTGGGTATCGAAAAAGATTTGGAGCACTTTACACCCGCTATCAGCCGGTTAGAAGAACACGAATTACGTGCTGCGCTTGCGGTCCCGGGGCCTTACGACCACAAATATACGCGCGGAGTGTGCGGTATTCTCACCGGGAGCGAAGAATACCCTGGAGCCGCGCTCTTGAGCACTCACGCCTGCGTCAACACTGGCGTGGGAATGGTTCGCTTTGGCGCTGTAGGATATCTAGCATCCATGGTTCAGCAACGAACTCCGGAAGTCGTGTGCTTTACCTCAGGAGCAGAAGAACAACATGTTCAAGCTTGGCTTGCAGGTTCTGGTGCTACCGGGCAAGCTCGCGAGCGAGATATTGATGTAGCCCTCAGCGCTTCAGAGCCGGCTGTTCTAGATGCTGCCGCTGTGTCGAGGACTGCCCAATGGGTGAGCGACAATGGGGTTTTATCCGCGGAAAATGTTCTTACCCCGCACGCAGGCGAGCTGGAAGAATTTCTCGTGTGGATGAGCGCGTTGAGCGCTACGCGATGGCAGGAGATTATGGGGGATAAAAAAGCTCCCTCCCGCGCTGATATCGAGTCCAATCCCATGACGTGGGCAAGATATGCAAGTCAATTGAGTGGAGCCACAGTACTTCTTAAAGGAGCTGTAACCCATGTAGCAAGCCCTAATGGCCAGGTATTAAGTATCCGTTCTGATGCGCACTACCTTGCAACTGCTGGAAGTGGCGATGTCTTAGCCGGTATCCTAGGCGGTCTTATCGCACAAAATAAGGCGCAACCCTCACCCGCTGAGACCGCACACGTAACGGCTCTAGCGTGCTCAATTCACAGCAGAAGCGCTCTGTGTATCAACAATGGGGTAGGGCCAACCCCGGCTTCGGCAATCGTTAAGAACATTCCGTTGGCTATTGCTCAATTGTTAAAATAAATCCTCATACACTAAAGGCTCGGAGTCAGATAATAATCTGGCTCCGAGCCTTTTACACGGTGTATATGTTGATTTTAGTAAGCGCCGTCTTTAGCGAACACCGCGCGAACAGTACGGAAGAGAATGACGAAGTCACCAATCACCGACCAATTCTCCACGTAGTAAAGATCCAAACGGATTGATTCTTCCCACGAAAGATTTGATCGACCCGAGACCTGCCACAAACCGGTGATACCGGGCTTTACGAGCAAGCGACGGTAAGCATCTTCTTCGTACTGGGCAACTTCAGAAGGAAGGGGAGGACGCGGTCCGACCAAAGACATATCGCCTACAAACACGTTCCACAGCTGAGGTAACTCATCGATGGAATACTTGCGGATAAAACGTCCGATAGAAGTGATGCGAGGATCGTTAGCCATCTTGAAGAGAACACCATTACCCTCGTTCTTCGCCATGAGTTCCTTCTTGAGTTCCTCGGCATTAGTCACCATAGAACGGAACTTAATCATGTGGAATGGGCGTCCACGGTAACCCACACGTTCCTGGAAGAAGAAGATGGGGCCGCCATCTTTTTTCACGAGTAAAGCAACCACCAGTAGAAGCGGGGAAAGGACAATCAGACCCAAACCGGAAGCCACAATATCTAACGTACGTTTCAAGAAAGCAGGGAAGCCTTCCAAACGAGGAGTAGACACGTGAATCAAAGGTACACCGTTGAGCGGTTGAGTCTTGATACGCGGACCTGCGATATCGGTGGTAGCCGGAGCAAGAATAAGCGAAATATGCCAGGCAGCGAGTTCCCAGCCGAGACGGCGAAGTTCCTGAGGGGTCAGACCGTGACCCGAGCCCAGGGCAACTGCATGAATATTGTTTTGACGAACAGCGGCCAAAATATCTTCAGCATCGTGAGAATAACCCAAGATGGGCAGATCGTGGTCTTCAGAAATTTTTGTACCCTCAGGTTCCCCACTCAGATAAAAAGCAGCGGGACTCAATCCCGATTGCTGACCGGCTTTAAGAGTGGTGTACAAATGCTCTCCGGAACTTGCGTCTGAGAGAATCATGACGCGTGTGAGCGCACGACCGCGGTCGCGGAAAGCGACCAAGAAGCGGCGCAGGCACCAGCGTCCAATGAGCAAAAGCATAACGCCGATGGGGTAAGCAATGATGATGTAACTACGAGCAAAATCGACTGTGGTCAGATACGAAAAAATGACGATGAGGCAGAAGAAATATGTGGTTGCCTTTGTCACTAAACGGTATTCATTATTACCCTGGCCTAAGTGGCGTACATTTCTTGATCCAGAAATATACAGAGCAATGAACCATAAGAGACCAATGACTGGTCCGACTACAAGATAGTTCCAATCGGTTTCGCTACGACCGAGCACAGGAGCATCGCGTAAACCAAAGCTGACAAAGTGAGCAATCAGCAAAGTGATGAGAATTGCTAAAGCATCTACTGCGTATAGAGCTGCAACAATTTTAGGATGCCAGGATTTTTTAATGCGTGTACCTGACCAACGCTCTTCTAAATCAATGCCATCTAGCACGTGATTATTACCCCCAAAATGCAAAAATCTGCCGACCTAAATTTATTTTCCCCATTTATTGGTCGCAGAATTGTTCTAAAAGTATATCGTGAACAATTTATTTATTGCAGTAAGAATGGGTAATAATTGCCGCTGTACATTAGGGGACAAAATCTGTGAATTTGGCTCTATCTAGGATAAATGTGAGCCCTGACTAACTAATTTAGGTTGGCGTGGGTCACAATAAAATTGGTTACTGGTTTGTAAAGATGCGGGGTTACATTATCGTCCATAGGTACAGCGACTTTGATATGACCTTGTTCGGCTGAGACAAATAGACCGGGATCATTACAGTCGGCAATGCCAATAGTAGAAATACCTTTAGATGCCGCCACACCCGCAAGCCCATGATCAGCCACAATAAGATCGGGGATAACTCCGCGCTGTTCAAGTTGTGCAAGAGACAGCTCCATCGGACCGGGAAAATGAGTGTGCTGTAAATTGCCGTACTGTTCGAACATTACTACATCCAAAATTTGGCGGATATCGCCGTCTAAAAATTTATCGCCCTCATCAATAGTGAGAACTTCTGCTCCAAACGCTTGCGCAACTCGAGCAAGTTCTACGTAAATAGGGAACAAACCGGCGGGGTGACCGGTGGCAAAAAATATCTTTTGACGGTTTCTGACAGCCTCGCCGAAGATTTCTGCATACCGGTAAAGTTGCTCAATGCATTTTTCTGCACTAATAGTGTCTTGCCCCGCTAAATGCTCAGCATCGGCGCTTGTGCCTACCCGACGCGCCATCAGCTCAAAAATATCTTCGTACGTCCACTCACGGGTAAGTTTTACACCAAATTCTAAGTGCTCATTACCTTCAACAAATCCGTGCATATGCGCAATGTTTACTTCCCTTGACGTAGCTACGTCACCGCATATTTTGGACTCATTAAGATATTGCGCAAACTCCTCATCTGACATAGAAAACGAGTAACTATCGAGAATTGAGACCGTGCTGTTCATACTAATTATTTTCTTTCGTGAGGTTGGAATACAGGTCTAATGTATTGCTTGCTGCCGACGTCCAGTCCATAGAGCGTGCCCTTTGTGCTCCAGCTGCCCCGAGTTCCTGACGCAAAGTAGGGTTGCGAATGAGCTTTTCAAGTGCGGATGCCCACTGCGCAGGGTCTCGCGAATTGACCAATAGCCCGGTGATATCTGCGGCAACGGCCTCCTGTAACCCATCAACACGGGTAGCTACAACAGCAGTACCTGTTGCCTGCGCTTCTAAAGCAACGAGCCCGAAAGTCTCTGAGGATGAAGGACACGCTACGATATCAGCGCTTCTCATAGCGGCGGCAAGCTGGTCGGCGGGTAACGCAGGGTCAATGCTCACTTTATTTTCAAGACCGAGCTCGCGAGCGCGTTTTAAGAGTCGGTGCTCGTATTCGTTGGCCGATGTGCCGATCATCCTCAGCGAAACATCTAGGTCAGTAGGTAGTAAAGCTAGGGCTTCTATTAGAATGTGCGGACCTTTCAGCGGCTGAGGGCGTCCTGCAAATAAAATCTCGCATGCGCTAGCACTCGTATTGCTCTTAGGCACCGGGTAAAAAATTTTAGTATCAACACCGGGGCGAATGATATGGATTTTTGCTGGGTCAGCGCCATAGAGACGGGCCATTTGTTCTAATTCGTGTGAAGTGTTGACTACCAGAGCCAAGCAGTTATCGATAATTCGTTGCTCTTCGTCAATACGATGTTGAGGCTCTAATGGCTCATCCGCACCAGCTTTTTCATTTTTCACCGCTGCAGTGGTGTGCATGGTGTGTACTGTAGGTACCCCTGCCGTCGCATACTTCAAAGCCGCCAACCCAGATAGCCAGTAGTGGGAATGAATAATATCGGGGACAGCTATGGCGTGCTGCTGAATATGTTGCACAAACTCATCAATATGTTCGGGCAAATCTTTTTTACGTGCACCTTCTGCACGCTCGAATGCCACCGTATGTACAACGTAACGGTTTGAGATTTCTGTGCGTTCATAGTGCGCTCTGTGAGCAGTTGAGAGCGTAAAAACCTCAACCTTCAAATTATCGTCAGCTTCAAGCATGGCTTTGACTAAGCTAGCAATATAAACATTCATACCACCGGCATCCCCGTTCCCGGGTTGAGCAAGGGGAGAGGTATGCATCGAAATCAGGTGCAGGGTGCGAGTTTTCACGCCTCTAACTCTAACAACTCTCAAACTCGGTTACATTTTGGGTGTATATCTAGTGAGTGAAACAATAAGTAAACGACGTACCGCCCCGTACAAAGATGAGGTTTAGTTCATGAGTTCTCAGCAACCGACAGTAACTATAGATCCCAACGTCTTGAATATGCTCACTGATGAACCTGAACGCATTGCCACAATCAACCTGGATGCAATTTCCCACAATGTAAAAACTATCCGCGCCTTAATAGGCGAGAGAAAACTCATCGCTGTCATCAAAGCCGATGCTTACGGTCACGGGGCTGCTGCTATTGCGCAGACCGTGCTAGATGCGGGAGCGGATGCGCTGGGGTTTGTTCATGTGCGAGAGGCTCTTGCTCTGCGTGCTACCGGAATTACTGCTCCGTTGATGGCATGGTTGCACACTCCCGCTACTGATTTTGTGCAGGCGGTAGAAGTAAATATTATCCTTGGTGCATCGGGCTGGGATTTAGAAGCCATCGCCAACGCTGCTATGCAGGCAGGAAAGTTTGCCCGAGTGCACCTCAAGATTGATACCGGATTAGGACGCAACGGGTGCACGCCCGCTGACTGGCCGGCGTTTACTGCGCGAGCAAAAGAGTTTGAGGACGCCGGGCTGATCTCGGTCGAAGGTATCTTCACTCACCTTGCGGTGGCAGATGAACCCGAACGCAAAGAAACAGATGCGCAGCTACAGGTCTTTAAAAAAATGGTTGAGCAAGCTCATGCGGCAGGTCTGCATCCTCAGCTCATTCACGCAGCTAATACTCCAGGAACTCTTACCGCAGCAGATAAAGATACCGGTGATCTCTTGCTCGGTAACGGGGTGCGTGTAGGCCTGGGACTTTACGGACTTTCACCGCTTGCCGGGGTGAGTTCCAACGATCTAAATCTGCGTCCGGCAATGACGGTCTCCACTCGCGTGAATTCGGTGAAAGAGGTTCCGGCGGGGCACGGAGTTTCTTACGGACTTAACTACACGACCTCGCATGCAACTACCCTCGCTCTGATTCCTGTAGGCTATGCCGACGGTGTTCCCCGAGTTGCTACGGGAGCGCCGGTACGCCTTTATCCTCGAGGAACCGCTGAGCCGCGGACCTACCCCGTGGTCGGTAGGATTGCCATGGATCAGATGGTGATTGATCTTGGCGCACCGGGGCTCTCCAATCCGAAATTTGGTTATTTGGGCGCATCCGCTGTGCTCTTTGGCGAAGGTGAAAACCCACCGGTAGAAGAGTGGGCAGAAGCCGCAGGCACCATTAACTACGAAATAATCACCCGTATCTCACCTCGCATCACCCGGGTGCACACTACCGATAAGGACTCCTAGCACGCATGGAACACCTCGATATCACCATCGCTGACCCAGCGCACACCCGTCGGTTAGCGCACGCGCTCGCCGAGCAACTGCATGCCGGGGATCTCGTAATCTTGAGCGGTGAACTGGGGGCTGGGAAAACTACTTTTACACGTAGTCTCGGTGAAGGACTTGGCGTGCGCGAAGGCGTTATCTCCCCAACTTTCGTACTCTCACGCGTGCATCCCAACCTGCCAGATGGCACGCGTCCAGGAGGGCCAGATCTTGTGCACGTTGATGCCTACCGTCTCACGAGCCCCGATGAAATTGATGACCTCGACCTAGAGTATTCCCTAGATCGTTCGGTCACAGTGGTGGAATGGGGCAAAGATAAAGTCGAACACTTGAGCGATTCCCGGTTAGAAATTGAGCTGGTGCGCGTGACGGGTGATCTTCTCGATCTAAGTAATGAACACGCTTTTGACGACCTTGATGATGAAGACGTTCCCGAGTCCCGCGAAATGCGCGTCATTGGTGTGGGGCCTCGCTGGGAAGGAAACACCTGGGAGGAACTGAAAAGCATCTTGCAGAAGGCATAATCACCTCAAACAGATGTGAGTAGCAAAACTGCGCGGTCATTTGCCTGCCAAGCTAAGATAGATAAGTGCTTATTCTAGCTATTGACTCATCAGCAACCGCATCCGTTACCCTTGGCGAACTCAGCAATCGTGCTGCAGGTGCCGAGGTACAGATTCTTGCCCACCGCGAAACCCAAGATACGCGCTCGCACGCAGAAGTAATGTCTGTTTTTGTGCGCGATGTGCTGACAGAAGCGCAAGCTTCTTCAAAAGATGTCGAGGGAATCGTTACGGGTACCGGTCCCGGCCCGTTTACAGGTTTGCGCGCAGGTATTGTCACTGCGCGTACCCTCAGCTTTGCATGGGGAACCCCTCTTTACGGGCTCATGAGCCTCAATAGCATTGCCGAAAATGCGTGGAGTGATGCCCAGACCCGCGGATATTCTGAGTTTTTGGTCGCGGCCGATGCGCGTCGTCGGGAAATCTACAGCGCCACTTTCGCTACACACGAAACGGGTTACGAGCTCATCGATGGTCCTCGTGTTGGAGCAGCAACTGAGGCGCCGGCTTTACCTGCCTACGGTTTTGGTGCCGGACTCTACAGTGAACAATTAGAGGCTGTGAAAGGGTATACAGAACTGCACGCTAATTCTCGCGGTCTGTTGGAAGCCTCAGCGCGGATTGGGCTGGAGAATTTGAGCACTGACACTCAGGCACTTTACCTTCGAGAGTCAGATGCTAAAGTCCCACAAGCTCGCAAGAAAGCTACGCATGTTGCACGCTAACCTGCCAGAAGATAGAGGGAACATCAGTTTTAGAGAAATGACCCTTCACGATGTGGAGGCAGTGCACATTCTTGAAACCGAGCTTTTTCCCGCAGATGCCTGGCCGCTAGAGATGTTCCTGGCTGAAATACAGCATCCCACTCGCGGATACATCGTAGCGTTCGAGGATGATCTGCTGGTGGGGTATGCCGGAGCGATGAGTATTGCCGAGACCGCAGATGTTCAAACCATCGCTGTGCGCCCTTCTTATGAGGGGCAGGGGATAGGACGGACTATGCTCGACTTTTTGCACAAAGAAGCCCTGCAACGCGGTGCGGAAACAATTTTGCTCGAAGTCCGAGCCGATAACCCACGGGCCCAAGACCTCTATACAAAAAATGGTTATTCCCATATTCACACTCGCACCGGTTATTACAACGACGGTGTAGATGCTTGGATTATGCAAGCCCCCCTTACTCAACAGCCCACGACCGAAAGCAAATAAACCGTGACTCACGAACCCCTGATCCTCGGTATCGAATCTTCATGCGACGAAACTGGTATCGGCATTGTTCGCGGTAGCACTTTGCTCACCAACACCGTTTCATCGTCAATGGAT
The DNA here is from genome assembly GCA_043424895.1 of Rothia sp. (in: high G+C Gram-positive bacteria). Lineage (GTDB taxonomy): Bacteria > Actinomycetota > Actinomycetes > Actinomycetales > Micrococcaceae > Rothia. Next base: position 19,132 of record JBHWPN010000063.1, read on the forward strand.
GAGCACGTTCGGTTTGGCGGTGTTATCCCCGAAATCGCCTCGCGCGCTCACCTTGACGCTATGATTCCCGCGCTTCAAGCTGCGCTTAAAGAAGCAGACGTTACTCTCGATGAGTTGGACGCGATTGCTGTGACCGCGGGCCCCGGTTTGGCAGGTGCGCTGATGGTCGGTGTGTCAGCGGCAAAAGCTCTGGCTGTGGCTACCGAAAAACCGCTCTACGGCATCAACCACCTTGTTGCCCACGTAGGAGTAGGCTTACTCGATGACAGCGGAATCGAAGGATTCAATGCTGATTTCATGGATTCACTGCCGAAAGAAGGTCTGGGCGCCCTCCTAGTATCTGGCGGGCACACCGAAATCCTTGCGGTACGCGATATCACCTCTGACGTAGAGCTTTTGGGAGCTACCCTCGACGATGCTGCCGGTGAAGCCTACGATAAGGTGGCACGTCTGCTGGGATTGAACTATCCGGGTGGTCCCGCAATTGATAAGGCTGCCCGCGATGGTAATCCCAAAGCATTTGCTTTCCCTCGCGGTCTGACAGCGCGCAAATACATGGGAACGAACGAAGAACACGGTCCTCACCGCTACGATTTTTCTTTCTCGGGACTAAAAACAGCGGTAGCTCGTGTAGTTGAGGGTTTTGAGGCTCGGGGCGAAGAAGTCCCGGTTGCTGACGTCGCCGCATCTTTCCAGGAAGCAGTGGTAGATGTTATTACTCGCAAGGCGATGCTTGCCTGTACGGAACAGGGTATTAAAACTTTGTTGCTGGGTGGCGGTGTTGCCGCGAATTCTCGTTTACGTGAACTGACGGCGCAGCGTTGTCAAGAGCACGGCATTAAGCTCATTATCCCAAAGCTGAGTTTGTGTACTGATAACGGTGCGATGGTTGCCGCTCTTGGTGCGCGATTGGTGAGCGAGGGACGGGCGCCGTCTGCTATTGATTTTGTGGCGGATTCGTCGTTGCCGGTGACAGCGGTGCAGGTCTAGGTTTTTGAAACTTGTGCGGGATGCTCGGAAGTGATTCACGCCAGTCCCGATGCCAGCTATCGATTGTTAAAGCAAATCGAATGTGTGAAGAGCGGTCTAGTTAATATAGAGCGTCAGGGCTACTGAGGTAAAGCAACCCAAACTGCGAGATATAGTATTTACTGCTAAATCCATTCTTCAACTTCAGCGGTTTTAACCCAATTTAAAAAATAAACTCAATCACGAATTTATCCACGTGGTATTGCATGGCGTGGGCTCCGTCTGTCTGCCGATGACAGGTGGCTCAGCGACCGCTTCATCGCAGACAGGGGCACACCCCCGCCTGCAATACCTAAATGAAATACACCCACGCCATGTAATACCTAATAACTTATGCGCGTCCTTGTTTTACAAGGTCGAAGACTACTGCTTTGAGGTCTCCGTTGTTTTCTTCGGCTACTTTGCGTTGGCGTTTGTAGCCGGGGCCGTCGTTGATGATGCGTTCGATGTGGGTTAGGTCGTTGGAGCAACCGAGATCTTTGGCAATGGGTTCGAGGATATTGAGTGTTTCGAGGGTGTGCTCGGTAACGAGCTGTTCGGTGTTTTGGTTGTCAAGGATGATGATGGCGTCGGTGCCGTAGCGTGCTGCTCGCCATTTGTTTTCTTGCACATGCCAGGGTTTGAGCGGCTCGATGTGTTTGCCGGCTTCTACTTGGCGTGAGAAGTGTTCGGTAAGGCACTGCGTAAAAGCTGTGATTCCTGCGATGTCGTTGAGTGATGCCAGTCCATCGCAGACGCGCATTTCTACGGTGCCGTAGTGTGCGACGGGGCGGATATCCCAGCGGTTTTCTCCGGGTTCATCGATGACGCCGGTGGTTTTGATGTCGTTGAAATATAGTTCGTATTCTTCCCAGGTTTCAAAGTTGAAGGGAAGACCTGCGGTAGGTAGCTGCTGGAACATTTGTGAGCGGTGCGAGGCGAATCCCGTGTCGGTACCTTCCCAGTAGGGGGATGATGCTGAGAGCGCTAGAAGGTGCGGGTAGAAGTTGGTGAGTCCATTGAGCACGGGGAAAGCTTTTTCGCGGGCATCCACCCCTACGTGTACGTGCACACCGTAGATAATCATTTGTCGACCCCAGAACTGGGTGCGGTCGATAACTTTTTGGTAGCGCTCTTTATCAGCCACAGGCTGTTCGCGCCACTGAGAGAAAGGGTGAGTGCCGGCCGAGAAGAAACCCAGCCCGCGAGGTTCTAGGACGCTGTTCAGCGCGTCCGTGGCTTCGCGTAGTTGTGCAGTTGCCTCAGCAGGGGTTGTACACACACCGGTAACGAGTTCAACGGTGTTGTCGAGAAATTCTCCGGTAATATGTGGCCCGTTGTCCTCTTTGAGAAGCTCGGGTGCTTGTTCTTCAAGGGCGGTGAACACTTCTTGGGCACGCGAGGCAAGTTCCCCGGTCTTCATATCGACAAGTGCAAGTTCCCATTCCACACCTAGGGTGGATTGCGGGGAGGAAGCAAAAGAAATCATGGGGTCTCTTCCGTGCAAGTACTGGTCATCTCATCCTAAAGCAATAAGGCGAGGTTACTAAGACCGTGTTCAGCAGATGGGCTAACTTAACTCTGTATTACGATGCGGGTTTGACGTGAAGGGCGAATCGCTCAGACAATGACCCCGAGCCTAATCGGGTTGCAATCAATGTTGCAGATACGGGTGGTTGTCCTTTTTTCTTCTTGGTTCCTGCAAGAAGTTTTGCACGTAAACTTTCAGGAACAATGTCCACTCCGCGTTTTTTGATGGTGAGCGCGGTAATTCCTTGAGCTTTTACCCATTTTTTAAGATGCTTTTCGTGCAGGGGAAGTTTCTCTAGGACTTCATACCCGTGCATGAGCGGGGCGGCTACGTGGTGGTCTCCGGTGAGGTAAGCGATGTTTTCATCGATAAGATTCAATCCGTATTCTTGCGCTAATTCTGCCACCAGATGAGCCCGAATCACCGCGCCATCTGGTTCATAGATAAAGTTGCTCAGCTCATGGGCTTCTAGCTCTGGCGAGTCAGTACCCCATACATCGCTGGTAATCTCCGCCAGCACTTCGGGCTCTAGGACGTTTGAGCTCATCGCCGTAGCGCTTCTGCGAACACCGGTTCGTGCTAAAGCATTGAACCAGAGCACTACTTCTACAACACTGCCACCGTGGGAAATCCACTGAGCTTCACAGTTATCGGGGATTTCTTCGTGCGGCATGCCCGGGCCCATCTTGACTCCCATAGGGATTCCTGTCGCCGCTAGTTTTTTAACGAACGAGAACGGGGGAGAAAAACTCTCGGCATCCCATACACGTTTGGATGCGGAACCCTCTACCTCGCGTCGGGCAGGGTCGAGCCAGAGTGACTGGATTGGTGAGCCGGTTCCATCGGTGAGCTCATCAATATTCAGGTTCATAATATCGGCGCATAACACCTTAGACTGCTCATACACCGACATATTGTGTTCAGTGAAAGACGCGGTTTTCGCATCGAATTCAACAGAGACCACCTTGAGCCCGGCATCGGCAAAAGCCATAGAATCTGCCCCGATACCGCATCCTAAATCAGCCACTGAATGCACCTTTGCATCAGTAAACCGTTGCGCATGTAAACGCGCTACCGCTAAGCGGGTGGACTGTTCATACCCGGCTTCGGTAAACAGCATAGATAAAGCGCGCTCGCCAAACTTAGCGCGAGCCTGCGTGCGGAGCTTAGCCTGCGTCAAAATAGCAGATGCATCGCCGGAGTCCACACCTGCTTTACGCAAGGTTGTTGCCGCAGACAACGCTGAATCGGCAGCGTAAGGCACACAAGAATCAATGAGCTGAAGGTGCAGAGGGGAGAAAACCGGGGTAAAAGAATTCACCCCACCTATTGTAGGGCAGGGACGAAAGGGGTGGGAGACTGATCTACTGCTACGGAAAAAAGGGGTGGGAGAGACCGAAGGCGCCGCGGCTTTATGCCCACAGCCACAAACAAAACCGCTCACCTTGACCCTTGCCGCACACCGGTTCTAAAGTTTTAGTTAGCACTTGGCTACAGACAGTGCTAACGCGCATTCGGGTTTTGGCACCGCGACGACAGGACCCATCAGCCGTCAGCTCAACGTTCACAGCCACCAAAGATTACAAGAATTGATTCTTATACAAGGAGCTATCATGGCAAATATCAAGCCTTTGGAAGACCGCATTGTTGTTCAGATCGTAGAAGCTGAACAGACCACCGCATCAGGTTTGGTTATTCCTGATACCGCAAAAGAAAAGCCCCAGGAAGCAAAAGTTATCGCAGTTGGTCCCGGTCGCGTAGATGATAAGGGCAACCGCATCCCCGTTGACGTTGCAGAAGGCGACATCGTTATCTTCTCAAAGTACGGTGGAACCGAAGTTAAGTACGACGGTGCAGAATACCTCGTGCTCTCAGCACGCGACGTACTTGCTGTAGTAACTAAGTAATTTATTCCTTCACCTTATTTTTAGAAGGAGATGAGACGGATTCATGGCAAAACAGCTTGAATTCAATGATGATGCACGCAAGCATCTGCAGGCAGGCGTTGATAAACTCGCCAACGCAGTCAAGGTAACCCTTGGTCCGCGCGGTCGAAACGTTGTACTTGATAAGCAGTGGGGTGCTCCCATTATCACCAACGACGGTGTATCTATTGCTCGTGAAATTGAGCTTGATAACCCGTATGAGAACCTGGGCGCGCAGCTGGCTAAAGAAGTAGCAACCCGCACTAACGATGTCGCTGGTGACGGCACCACTACCGCAACTGTTTTGGCACAGGCACTTGTTGCTGAAGGTTTGCGCAACGTAGCATCGGGCGCTGCTCCCGGAGAAATCAAGCGCGGTATCGAGACTGCTGTTCAGGCAGTATCAGTCCGCTTGTTGGAAAACGCACGCGAAGTACAGGGCGAGGAAGTCGCTCACGTTGCAGCAATTTCAGCGCAGTCACCTGAAATCGGTGAACTGTTGGCTGAAGCGTTCGCCAAGGTCGGCAAGGACGGCGTCATCACCATTGAAGATGGCTCCT
>JBHWPN010000064.1:0-12763 GCA_043424895.1 Rothia sp. (in: high G+C Gram-positive bacteria)
AACTCCGGTAGCTTCTCAACTATCGAGCCTCTAACGGGTAAGAACCTCACCGCCGGTGAGCTCGCCGTTATCGTTGAGCGCTAAACATCTTTTAGAAAGGAATAACAAGGTATGTACCGCAAAGAACTCAAGGCGTTTCCCGACGGATTCCTCTGGTCAGCATCAACTTCTGCCTACCAGGTAGAAGGTGCTTGGGACGAGGACGGCCGCGGCCCCATCGCTATCGACCTCAAAGAAGATTTGCCCGAGGGCACCAGCGATTACAAGCACGGCGTTGACCATTACCACCGCTTTAAAGAAGACATCGCGCTTATGGCTGAGATGGGCTTTCGCGCTTACCGCTTCTCAATCGCGTGGTCACGCATCATTCCCGATGGCGATGGTGATATTAATCAGGCCGGTATTGATCACTACCACGAGGTAATCGACGAGCTCCTCAAGCACAATATCGAACCCATTGTTACCATGTTCCACTTCGATACTCCCGCGGCACTGGATGCTAAAGGCGGCTGGGCAGAACGCGCGACAGCGGACGCGTTTGTGCGCTACTCAGAGATCCTTTTCAAGGAATACTGCGAGAAGGTTAAGTACTGGCTGACCATTAACGAGCAGAACATGATGATTCTGCACGGCGCTACCATCGGCATGTTCCCGGTGGACACCACTGAAAAGCAGCTTACCCAGTACAACCACAACATGTTCGTGGCTCAGGCTCAGGCCATGGCGATGCTTCACGAGATGCATCCGCAAGCAAAGATTGGCCCTGCTCCCAATATCGCCTACGTCTACCCGGCATCATCCAAGCCTGAGGACGTTATCGCTGCTGATAACTACAACGCGGTGCGTAACTGGCTCTACCTCGATCTGGCAGTGCGCGGTGAATACAACTCACTGGCATGGTCCATTATGGAAGAAAAGGGCACCACTCCTGAGATCGCTGAGGGCGACATGGAGATTCTGAAGTCAGCTAAACCCGACTTCATCGCCTTCAACTACTACAACACCGCAACCGTGGCTGACGCACCGTTCGGCGGCGGCGCATCCGAACGTTCAGAAGCTGCCGACCAGCAGATCTCTGAAGGTGAAGAAGGCATCTACAAGGCTGTTTCTAACCCCAACTTGGGCATGACCGAATTCGGCTGGGAAATCGATCCCGTTGGTATGCGCATGACCTACCGCGCTATCTGGGATCGCTACCACCTGCCACTGATCGTCACCGAAAACGGTCTGGGTGCTTTCGATAAGCTCACCGATGATGGACGCGTGCACGATGACTACCGCATCAACTACCTGCGTCAGCACCTTGAGCAGACTCAGGAAGCTATCAGCGATGGCGTAGATGTGCTGGGTTATTCACCGTGGAGTGCAATCGACCTGATTTCAACCCACCAGGGCATTGCAAAGCGCTACGGCTTTATCTACGTTGACCGTGATGAGTTCGATTTGAAGACGCTGGAACGCTACCGTAAGGATTCCTTCTTCTGGTATCAGGAGCTCATCAAGACTAACAAGCTGCCGGCAAAGGACTGGAAGCCGACCTACCCGCAGAACTAGTGCGGTGAGCTAAGCATCTGATTACAAAGGGGGTGTGTACTCTAAAGAGTCCACACCCCTTTGCTTTATCTAGCTGGTAGTTAGTTTACTCAGCGTTTTGCATGGTGCTTGCACGCTGGTGTTGCTTGTGGGAGACCGCGAAACTAGAAGCATCCGCACGTTCCCACCAGCTCATCCAGTCTTCGTGGGCGGTGCCGTCCAAGAAGGAGTTGGGTTCAAGCCAGTTGTAAATCTTTGCCAGTGACTGGCTGTGGGTGACGCTGGTGCGGTGAATAACGTGCTCGGGGCTGAGCTCCTGGAAAGAGTACAGGCCCATGGACGCGAGCAGGCGGGTAGCCGAGTTGATAACACCGGCGTGGTAGTTGCGCACGCGCAGGCCTTTATCATCAACGTCCACCCCGCGTGAGAGCCAGGGGTTCTGGCTGGTAACGCCGGTGGGACAGGTGTTCAGGTTGCACTTTTGTGCCTGGATGCAGCCGGTTGCCATCATCATGCCGCGAGCTGAGTTGGTGAAGTCGGCACCGAGGGCAAGACGCTTGACAATGTCAGCGCCTCCGGCAATTTTTCCAGCTGCACCGACTGCAATTTTGTCACGTAGACCGGCTGCAACGAGAGCGTTTTGCACAATGTAGAGACCGTCGGTGAGGGTTGCACCCACGGTATCTTCGAATTCGATAGGGGCTGCACCTGTGCCGCCTTCTGCACCGTCGACGGTAATCCAGTCGGGGCTGATGCCGGTTTCAAGCATTGCCTTGCACAGTGAGAGAACTTCGATGGTGGAGCCCACGCAGAACTTGATGCCAATCGGTTTTCCGTTGGAGAGATCACGTAGCTGCTTGATAAAGTGCATGAGTTCGATGGGAGTGGTAAACGCTGAGTGCGCTGAGGGGCTAATGCAGTCTTCCCCTTCGGGGACACCGCGCGCTTCTGCGATTTCAGCGGTGACCTTGGAACCTGGTAGAAGACCGCCAAGACCGGGCTTTGCGCCCTGTGAAAGCTTAATCAAAATACCTTTGACCTGCGGATAATTTGCTTTCTCAGCAAAAGTCTCGGGATCAAATCGGCCATCTTCAGTGCGGCATCCGAAGTAACCAGAACCAAACTCCCAGATCAGATCGGCGTTGTGTTCTAGATGGTACTTGGTGATGCCACCTTCACCGGTCTCCTGCGCGAACCCGCCCAGGGCTGCGCCCTTGTTCATTGCTAAAACAGCGTTGGCAGAAAGAGCACCAAAACTCATAGACGAGATATTGAAAAGTGAAATATCGTAAGGCTGGGTGCAATCCGGGCCACCCAAACGCACTGTGGGAGCTGTCTTCATCTGTTCGACAGGCATCATCGCGTGACGAATGGATTCGTAACCTTCAGTTTGCGGTTTGCGTTCGGTGCCGAATGCTTTTTCACCGCCGAGACCCTTGGAATACTCGTAAATCATGGAGCGGGTATCGCGGTCGAAGGGGCGACCGTCGTAGTTGTTTTCGATGAAGTACTGGTGAAGTTCGGGGCGAATCTTCTCCATGAAGTAACGCGCGTGACCGAGCACCGGGTAGTTGCGCAAAACTGCGTGTTTTTTCTGCAGGATGTCGTGAGCTGCAACAGCGGTAATTGTTGCGCCGGACGCTAGTGCTACTTTGCTAAGCGCCTGAGTGATTTTGCCAGACATGACTGAAAACTTTCTGCTGTATGTTGTTGTCCCTGAGTTATGAGGTACATGTGTAGGTTACTCGGTTCTGCTGAAAATTCTTTAAACGACGGTGGGTAGAAAACACTTTCAAAATGTTCGACTAAACGAATAAATTTGTTCTATGGTTAACAACATCGGTTGAATCACCGTGTTTACCCTAGTCAAATGTCTGTAAAGAAACCCTATGTCAACCCGTTTTTCCAGCCTTCTTACCTTCACTATTTTTCTTACCACCGGCATCCTTGTGTTGAGCGGATGCGCGCAAGCAACTTCTTTTGAATCGGAAAAACCGCGCGTCCTTACTACTTTCACCGTTCTTCAAGATATGGCCCAGAACGTTGCCGGTGAGTACATAGAGGTGGATTCACTGACCAAACCGGGTGCTGAAATTCATGAGTATGAACCCACCCCTAGCGATATTCGTAAGGCTCACAATGCTGATCTGGTACTTGATAACGGTCTGAACCTTGAAAACTGGTTTAAACAGTTCATCGAAGTCTCTAACGCGAAGCACATCACGGTGAGTGACGGCGTAGAACCTATTGCAATCGCTGAGGGGGATGCCGCGTCCACCCCTAATCCGCACGCTTGGATGAGCCCTGTGAACGCACAGATTTATGTGGACAACATCGCCCGGGCTTTTGCGGCGCTAGATCCCGAACATGCTCAGCAGTTCTATGAGAACGCCAGCAACTACAAACAAAAACTTGAGAGCCTGCACCGCGAGTTACTCAAGGAGCTTGCTCCGTTGGAGAAATCCAAACGCACATTGGTGACCTGCGAGGGGGCTTTTAGCTATTTAGCGAGGGACGCGGGGCTTGGCGAAGAGTACCTGTGGGCGGTCAATTCTGACGCCCAAGCCGCACCTGCCCACGTCAGCCGCGTAATCGAGAGCGTGAAAACGCAACAAATTCCTGCCGTTTTTTGTGAGTCAACCGCCTCTGACCACGTGATGAAACAGGTAAGTCATCAGACCGGCGCGGCGTTCGGGGGAGTGCTCTACGTTGACTCGCTATCGGAGCACGACGGACCTGTGCCCACCTACATTGACCTGCTGAAACACGATACCCAGACCATCGCTCGCGGGCTGAACGGGAACACTGCAAAAACGGATCAAAACTAGCGAACATAAGGAGGAATCACATGAATTTTCCCGCTTTAGATATCCGCGATGTGAGCGTGCGCTACGGCAGCGTGCAGGCGCTGAATCACGCGTCCTTACGGCTGAAACCCGGTGTGGTCTGCGGGCTAGTGGGCATGAACGGCTCGGGAAAATCTAGCCTTTTCAAAGCAACAATGGGACTTGTGCCCTGTGAAACCGGGGCGGTGCAGATTGCCGGAATGACGCCCGAGAAAGCGCGGTCAGCCGGAATCGTTAGCTACGTGCCACAAAACGAAGACATCGACTGGGGCTTTCCGGTATCTGTGCACGAGGTAGTAGCGATGGGACTCTACGGCAGACTTGGGTTTACCCGAAAACTTCACCGCCGGTATCGGTCTCACATTGATGAAGCCCTCGATCAGGTAGCCCTGAGCGAGTATGCCCATCGTCAAATAGGAGAGCTCTCGGGTGGCCAGCGCAAACGAGCTTTTGTTGCCCGCGCAATCGCCCAGCAAGCCCGCGTCCTTCTACTTGATGAACCCTTTGCCGGTGTTGATTACGCGAGTGAAAACATGCTGGGTAGCGTGCTGCGTAACCTAGCATCACGTGGCGCAACGGTTTTGGTGGCATCCCACAACTTGCCCTCACTGACGCAGATGATTGATGAAGCTGCGCTGGTGCGTCAAACCATCTTGATGCACGGAACGCCGGCAGATGTACTAACACCCGAAAACGTAATGAATGCCTTTGGCGGGAACCAGAAAGCGCAGGTGAACCATGAATTTTCTGCTTGAACCGCTCACCTTTGAATTTATGCAACGAGCTCTAGTAGCCGCGGTGTTAATGGCGGTAACCTGCTCCCTGCTTTCGTGCTGGTTGATACTCATGGGATGGTCGCTCATGGGCGATGCGATTTCCCACGCCGTACTACCCGGGGTGGTGCTTGCCTACATTGTCGGGGCACCGTTTGCTGTCGGGGCGCTAGCGGCAGCACTGGTAGCGGTCACCCTCATGTGGGGCATCCGCAGCGGGACGCGCCGCATCGCCGACGATACCGCTATCGGCATCGTCTTCACCACGCTCTTTGCCTTAGGATTGGTACTTATTTCAGTGACGCCGTCGCACACCGACCTCAATCACATTCTCTTTGGTAACGTGCTGGGCATTTCCACTGCTGACGTTCTGCAAACGGCTATTTTGGGGCTAATAGTTTCGGCGATTTTGTTGGCAAAACGCAAGGACTTTATACTTGTTGCCTTCGATGCCAACTTTGCCCACGCTATCGGGCTGAGCCCGCGAATGATTAGCGGAATTTTGCTGGTGATGCTCGCTCTGACTAACGTTGTGGCACTACAAATCGTGGGTGTGGTCCTAGTCGTTGCCATGCTAATCATTCCCGGCGCTACAGCTCGGATGCTAACTAACAAATTCTCGCGGATGCTTGTAATCGCCCCGGTAGTTTCTGTGATTGGTTCGGTTGCGGGCTTATATGTGAGCTACTACGCCGATGTTTCTCCCGGGGGAGCCGTGGTTTTAGTCCAGGGACTTATCTTTACGGCGGTCTATGTGGCGAGCCCCCGTTACGGGCTAGTGAGTACCCGGATGCGTAGCAAGAAAGTCAGTGCCCAGGCGTCTTAGTATGGGTGTTTTGTATTTTTAGGCAGGCACGTAACGCCCCGGCAGATATTGGCGGTCAGCATCCCTTGAACGCCAGACCCGTGCCAGCTGCCAGCCAACACCTCTGGGCCGCACGCGGCAACTGCGCGCTTACGAGTTTTACCGGGGCAGGTGCCTTATCTAGTCCTCGCAACCCGATACAAAAAGTGCCGTTGCCGCGTACCTGCCGAGGGTCATGAGGTGACCATCGGCTTCGACGGACAAAGAATCTGAGAAAGGTTCGGGTTCTTTCACGGTGAGTACTGCACCGGGGGCTACCTTGCGCTCGGCAAAAAAGCGCAGGAGATCTGGGTCCGCATCATCAATGCGCTCAACTTTGACCTTAGAGCCGACCGGGCAATGCAACAGGGTGTGGGCATCGGTGTCTGTAAAGACGCCGGATGCGGTAGGAATGGGATCACCGTGGGGGTCTTTGACGGGGTGATTCAGTAGCTCATCAATGTGGGTGATGAACTTATCCGAGACCGAATGCTCTAGTACCTCAGCTTCATCGTGCACCTGGTCCCAGCCGTAACCGAGTGTCTCTACGAGAAAAGTCTCAATCAGGCGGTGGCGGCGTACCATCTCGACAGCGTAGGCGCGTCCGGTATCAGTAAGCTCAATGGCACCGTACGGCTGGTGGGTTATTAACCCTGCCTTGCTCAGTCGCTTGAGCGCATCCGAAACACTCGATAAGCGCAGACCGGTCTTCTCGGCAATGCGTGAGGTGCTCACGGGTTCATCTGACCACTCTGTAAGACTCCAAATGGTCTTCAGATAGTTCTGAGTGCTCTCGGAAAGGTCTGATAAAGGCATGGGTATAACTTTAGCTTTTATGAAGACTCTTAACACGCGCTTTCCGTGGATTTGCGCTGTTATTCGGCGTTATTACAGCACAAATCCACGGAAATTTGTATCCATGTGAAGAATATCCTGTATCGTAGCCGTACAGAATTCACGTCGAATTTAGCCAGATTCCATCTGTAGATTAAAGAAAAAACTCACAATGAAAAAGTGATACTTATGGAAAATCTGCGCGTACATCCGCCGGTTGAAGGCGACTGGCATAAAGAAGAAGGCGCAACGTATCTGGTGGCTCTCGATATTGATGGCACGCTAGTCAAGCATGATGGCACTATGAACGATGCCGTCAAAGAAACCGTCCAACAGGTGATGGATGCTGGTCACCACGTCATTATTTCTACCGGACGCTCGCGTCAGGCAGCCCACCCCATTGCCAAGATGCTGGGGTTAGATAAAGGTTTTATGGTGACTTCTAACGGCGCTGTCACCTATGTTTTGAGTCCCTCTTACGAGAACGGTTTGCGCGTCTTTGACTGCGTGCACTTCAACCCCACGCGTGCGCTCAAACTGCTTTCTGAAAAAGTCCCCTACGCCCAGATGGCGCTGGAGGCACCCGACGGTGAGATCTATGCAACCGCTGACTTTCAAGACGGGCACTTTGGCTCTACCGCTATTCATGTGAGTAAAGAAGAGTTGCTGACCATGAACGAGGCAACGCGCGTGGTGCTCTTTGCCGAGAACGTGGACCAAGACGAGTTTCAGCAGGCCATCTACCATGCCGGTTTGCACGGTGTGAACTACTCCGTGGGGTGGAGTGCCTGGCTTGATATCGCCGCGCACGGTGTGTCCAAAGCCTCCGCATTAGAACACCTGCGTCGTAAGCTCGGTGTGGATCCCGCGCATACTATCGCAATCGGTGATGGCCACAATGATAAAGAGATGATTCACTGGGCAGCTCGCGGTGTGGCTATGGGCGAGGCACCCGATGAAGTCATCAAGGTGGCGAAAGAAGTTACGCTTAGCGTCTATGAAGACGGGGTTGCGCACACGCTCAAATCGTTGTTGTAACTTCTGCGGTTTTGCGCACTGGATAAGGACGCTGGGGTAACTTTTGCTTGCCACGATAGGCACCCAACGCGGGTACACGTCGTATCATAAGAAACCTTATTTTTGAGCGTAGAATCTAAAGATATGACCCCACGTTTATACAACGGCATTGAAGAAGTTGCCGGTAATACTCCGCTCGTTCGCCTACCCCGTTGGGAAGCTCGCCACTCAGTGCAGGGCGTAAAAATTTTTGCTAAGCTCGAGAGCTTCAACCCCGGCGGTAGCGCGAAAGATCGCACCGCAGCGGCACTTGTAAAGGACGCGAAAGCCTCCGGCCGTCTCAAGACCGGCACGATGGTGGTTGAATCGAGTTCTGGCAACCTCGGAATCGCTCTGGCGCGTCAGGCAATTCTTGAAGACTTTGAATTTCACTGCGTGGTTGATCCGAGAACCAACCAATCCACCCTGGGGTTAATTCAGGCATACGGTGGCGTGTTGCATCCTGTCACCGAACCCGATCCTGAAACCAATGACTGGCTGACAGCTCGCAAAAACAAGGTTCGTGAATTACTGGACCAGTACCCGGGTTCTATCAACCTGGATCAGTATTCCAACCAGGCCGCGTTCACTGCCCACAGTGAGGGCACCATGTCAGAGATTTTTGAGGCTCTCGGGCACGCCCCTTCGCGCGTGTACGTGGCGGTATCTACCACCGGCACAGTGGGCGGCTGCATCGCTGAAGTTACCAAACGTGGCGCTAATACTCAGGTAATTGCTGTGGACGCAGAAGGCTCAGTTCTCTACGGCGGCGCCCGCGGTGAGCGCCTACTCCCGGGCTACGGGGCGGGCGTCGTTACCGAACTCTCCACCCGGCAAACACCCACCGGCACGCGTCGTGTGGATGCCCTTGACGCCGTGAAAAGCGCACGAGAACTGGGGCAAACCGAGGCGATCGTGCCCGGTGCCTCCGGCGGAGCGGTGATGGCTGCGCTCGCTGCTGATGCGCCTTCATTCCAAGAAGGCGAAGAAATCGTGGTTATACTTCACGACGGCGGTATGCCCTACACCAACACGATTTATAGCGATGCGTGGGTTGAAGAAAACCTGCACGCTACCCTAGATAACTAACCACTTTCTCCCCGGCTAAGGATCATTCCCGTGTCTTTTTCTCTCGCTATTGTTGGTGCCGGCCCGCGCGGTTTGTGGGCGGTCGAAGAACTTTCCCGCGTCGCTTACCTGCATAACCTTGCTTTCGATATCACCGTTTTTGATGAGCGCGAACCCGGTGCAGGCGGTGCCTACAGTACCGAACAATCAGAACACGTACGCGTGAATGTGTGGTCATCTGTTATTCGTACAGCGATGGGTACTTTTGATGACTATCGCCGAAGCGTCTTAGGTGAGGTTCAGCCATTGGAGGACTTTCCGCCGCGAGCTACGGTAGGCAGATTCTTGAAGGCATCGTGGGAACACGTTGCGGCGCACCTGCCTTCTACCTGCACTCTTACTTTTGTGCGCGAGAACGTGAAAGATGTTGCGCAGCTAGAGGACTTTGACCACGTATTGATGGTGACCGGTCACGAACAGGCCTCGCACCCTGACAGCATGCTGGATCCGTTCACCGACTTGGAGCAGGTAACTGCCGGGAGCACCGTTCGCTTGCGCGGGGCTGCTCTGACCGCCATCGACGCAATTCTTTCGCTGACGCTGGGGCGCGGCGGACGCATCGAAGACGGTACTTATATTCCTTCTGGCAACGAGCCCGCCCACATTTACCCGACCTCTCGCAGCGGACGTTTTATCCAGCTTAAAACCGCGCCAGCGACAGAAACCGAAAAACGTCTTCTGCAGCCCTTTGCTTCAAGAATCACCGGGGTCTCTTCGGTAGAAGAGCTCAAGAGCGTATTAGTAGAGGCTACTGAGAGCATTTCCGGTGAAACTTTTACCTGGGATGTGCTGAAACCGGCACCCGATGCCCTGAGTGAATTCCGGGAGTCTCTTGCTCACCCGCGTCGTTCGCAACAGGTAATAGGGCTGGTCTGGCGCGAGCTCTACACCGCGATTATTGAGCGTTTTTCTTTCGACGAGCTGGTGTTAACTGACGAGTTTAAAGACCTTGCTCGCCTGCTTGAAACCTACGCCTACGGCGCTCCGGTTGATCAGGTAGAGCGCCTTATTGCGGTAGCAGAAGCGGGCATCCTTGATTTCTCATATCTTGCAGATGCGAGCGGTCTGGACGTTGATTTTACGGTGGACGCGGTGTTAGCAGCTACCGGTGCGCATCCTGAAACTCTGTGTGCACAGGTTTTAGAAAAAGTAGCACCTGAACAGGCACCGTCCCACTTCGCAGTGACCGTTCGCACTCAACCCAACGGAATGTTGCCAGGGCAAAACCGCTTTGCTTTTGCTGGTCGCATGACTGAGCCTTACGTTTTGGGCAACGATTCCCTCTCTCGTACGCTGCACACTGTAATTCCGCAGTGGGCACAAACTATCGCTGAGCTTCACGCCCCCTCGCAGACCTACGCTTTGCCCCCGCTGACCGGCAGACTAGAACCGTGGATGCGCGAGGCTGCGGATAACACCGACCTCCTGCAGGATGCGGTGAAAGAATACGGGAGCCCGATTAACCTCGTGCAGTCGACCGCTATGCAGCGTAACTGTGCAGAGCTTACCGGTAGGGGCAAAAAACACGGTGTTGACGTGCGTGTTTTCTTTGCTCGCAAAGCTAATAAAGCCCTTACCTTTGTGGAAGGCGCCCGCGATGCCGGGCACGGTGTGGACGTTGCCAGCTACCGCGAACTCAGTCAGACGTTGGCTGCCGGGATGCCCGGTGAACGCATCATTCTCTCCGCTGCTATTAAGACCGATGAGCTGTTGAAACTTGCTATCGATAATAATGTGACGATTTCGGTAGATACCTGCGCAGAGTTTGACCGCATTATCGCGCTTGCCGGTAGCGACGTTGTTCGGGTAGCGCCGCGCATCGCCCCTGACCCTGCACGCTTTATGCCCACCCGCTTTGGTGAGCTTACCGGGGTGTGGGCGAACTTTCTCTCTACCCCGCATCGGCTCGTCAAAGTCGCTGGAGTGCACCTGCACTTGCACGGTTACAGTGCCCAGGATCGCATCGATGCCCTACTTGAGGCCACCGACCTTATTCACCGGTTGAAAGCGAACGGGCACAACCTGAAGTTCATCGATATCGGCGGTGGTGTGCCCATGACTTATCTGGATGATGCCGGGCAGTGGAACAACTTCAAGCAGGCCCTGGCCGCGCAGAACAAGGGCGCAATCGCTCCCTTCACCTGGAAAGCAGACCCGCTTAAAAACTTCTACCCCTTCCACCAAAGCCCCGTACGCGGTGAGTGGCTGGATGAGATTTTAACGTCTCAGGCAGGGGATGCTATTCGTAAGCTCGGAGTGCGCTTACACCTTGAACCGGGGCGCAGCATCCTTGATGGATGCGGTCTGATCGTTGCGCAAGTTGCCTTTATCAAAAAGCGCAGCGACGGCGTACCCCTGATTGGTCTGGCAATGAACCGCACCCAGCTACGCACCACTTCGGATGACTACCTGGTGGATCCACTGCATATCCGTGGTGCTGTATCCGATCAATCTGAACCCTACGAAGGTTACCTGGTGGGAGCTTACTGCATCGAGGACGAAGTCATCATGCGCCGCCCCATCTATTTCCCGCACGGGGTTAGCGTGGGGGACTTCATCGCCTTCCCCAACACCGCCGGTTACTTTATGCATATTCTCGAATCCGCTTCCCACCAGATTCCGTTGGCAAAGAACCTGGTCTACTCGAACGGTGCAGTAGAGCTCGATGCAATAGATCGCTAAACTTCGCGGGGCTTGTTGCCGTTTTAGGCGCAGGCCCCAGTCGTTCTATGCTTAAATCTCGGGTGTTGTTTCACCACCTCACCATGAGGCGGGACGCACAATGTTCGTGACGAGTACGAGGTAAGGAAGTTATGGCATATTCACTTGTTGTGGTCACCGGTGGAGCTACCCGCCAGTCAGTCTCCGCCATGCTTGCCGAGAAAATGCGCGAGGCAACAGTTCGAGAGCTCGAAAAATACGGGGACGTACACGTGCACACCCTGCACATCGGCAAGTTCGCTTACGAAATTGCAGAAAAACTCTCGGGTGACGATGAAGACCCGGAACTTCAAGAAACCTACGAGAAAATCTTTTCGGCTGACGGCATCATCACGGTCTCCCCGGTTTTTAAAGCAAGCTACTCCGGTCTTTATAAGCTCTTTTGGGATATGACCGATGAAAACGACCTTACGGATACCCCAACTTTCATCGGCGCAACTGGTGGTTCACCGCGTCATTCTCTGATGCTCGATCACACCATGCGACCGCTCTTTGGCTTTATGGGCGCCCAGGTTGCCCCGACCGGTATATACGCAACCCCCGAAGAAGTCACGGGAACCAACCAGGCAACCTTGGAACGTCGCATTACGCGCGGTGCCACCCAGTTCGCAACCATGGTTCGCACACACAAGGACGCCTCATGAGACCGGCATTTACAGGAGCCCTACTCTATGACCCAGACTGCGGGTTTTGCCAAAAATGCGCGTCTTTTGCCCAGCGCTACTTCGCACTGAAAGCAGAGATCGCACCCGCCTACCCCGATGATCTTGTGGCTTACCGTATTGACCGGGCACGCTTTGCTCGAGCCATCCCGTTCGTTACCGAAGAACGGCAGGTTGCCTACGGGGCGCTCGCCATCGGGCTAGCGTTGAAAACCAGCCACCGACGCCCGGTGCGCTGGGCAGGTGCCATACTGGTTTCTAAACCGGTGCGTCCTGTCGCCGAGCGTATTTATGATTGGGTAAGCCGTAACAGGTACCGGATGCCCGGTGCCTCGGGTAGTTGCGCACTTTAGTTTCTATCTCGGA
>JBHWPN010000065.1:0-5683 GCA_043424895.1 Rothia sp. (in: high G+C Gram-positive bacteria)
TGGTCTATGTGCGATTTTGTTACTGGTTGCCTCCGTTGTCACAGGCGTTACCGGCGTCTATCTTGAAAAACAGAAGTTGCAGGCGTTAGCCGATCAAACAGCGTCCTCGGCTGTGCATAACTTTGCCGGTTTGAAGGGGGAACGGGGCAAGCGTCCTACCCCTGTGCTTACCGGTGAAAAGGTTTCTGCCACCTCGCAGGATTTTCTGACGCAAACCGGTGCGTACGCCGAATTTGACGGGCTCCAGCTGGTTGCGCCCACAGGTATTTCTGATACTTCAACAGCTCAAGTTGGACTAGCTGCAGTTGCTCATCCACCATTGGTATCTTTTATTGTGCCCAACGGAGTGCCTATCACCGTGGAAAGTAGCGCTCGCATCACTGTCAACCAGTAAGTCTCTATTTATCGCGCTCAGAGCATAAAACCAGCTAGTTTGAGGGTAGTCACTTGCAAAAGCTCGCATAGGCCTGCGTTTATCCGATAGGGTTAATAGTCATGGCATCTATCGACTTTTCCGCTGAAATTAAGACATTACGTTCCACCTATTCATCCATTGAAGAGGTGTCTAATGTTGATGCCATCAAATCATCTATTACTGAACTTTCTGAAGCCGCTAATGCTCCCGATCTGTGGGATAACCCTGATGAAGCCCAGAAAATTACCTCGCAGCTATCCCGCCAGCAGAGTGAGCTTGATCGTTTAGAAACACTCAAATCTCGCATTGATGATCTTGAGGTAATGGTAGAGCTCGCTGATTCTGAGGACGCTTTTGAAATGCTGAAAGAAGCAGAAGATGAGTTGCGTGATATCAGCAAAGTATTAGCTGAGCTTGAGGTCGTTACTCTGCTCTCGGGCGAATACGATCAGCGCGAAGCCGTGGTGACCATCCGTTCTGGTGCAGGCGGTGTGGACGCTGCTGATTTCGCTGAAATGTTATTGCGCATGTACTTGCGATGGGCTGAGAAACATAACTATCCCACCCAGGTTCTTGACACATCCTATGCAGAAGAAGCTGGTATTAAATCAGCAACGTTTGAGGTAAAAGCGCCTTACGCATTTGGACGACTTTCGATTGAAGCCGGCACCCATCGCTTGGTGCGTATTTCGCCCTTCAACAGTCAGAGCAAACGTATGACGTCCTTTGCGGCTGTTGAGGTTATTCCTCTTATCGAGGGAACCGAAGCAATTGAAATTCCCGATTCAGAGTTGAAAGTGGACGTTTTCCGCTCATCCGGTCCCGGCGGCCAGTCTGTGAATACCACCGATTCGGCTGTGCGTATGACTCACATTCCAACGGGCATTGTTGTCTCCATGCAGAATGAGAAATCGCAGATTCAAAACCGCGCAGCCGCATTGCGCGTGTTGCAGTCGCGTTTGTTGTTGTTGCGCCAAGAGCAAGAGGACGCGAAGAAGAAGGAACTCGCGGGCGACGTGAAGGCGTCGTGGGGGGACCAAATGCGCTCCTACGTCCTCAACCCGTATCAAATGGTGAAGGATCTTAGAACCAATTACGAAGAAGGCAACCCACAATCGGTGTTTGACGGGGCTCTAGATGGTTTTATCGATGCGGGGATTCGTTGGCGAGCGGCATCTCGCAACGAAGCTTAGAAACAGATTTTAGAAGGAAAGATGGCTACTAAGAAAAAAGCGGGTACGAAAGACCCTAATAATCACATCATTGCTCAAAATAAAAAGGCACGCCACAATTACAATATCGTGGAGACTTGGGAAGCTGGCTTAGTCTTGATGGGTACTGAGGTTAAATCGTTACGCGATGGCGGTGCCTCTATTACCGACGGTTTTTGTCAGATTTACAACGGTGAACTGTGGCTTGAAGGTATTCATATTGCTGAGTACGGGCGCGGCTCATGGACAAATCATGCAGCTCGCAGGCGTCGAAAACTGTTGATGCACCGCACTCAAATTAATAAGATTGACCAGAAGCTTAGGGAAAGTGGTTACACTGTGGTGCCGCTTAAACTCTATTTTTCAAATGGTCGAGCAAAAGTTGAGATCGCGCTTGCAACCGGTAAGCGTGACTACGACAAGCGCCAAGCATTGCGCGAGCGCCAAGATAACCTTGAGGCGCGTAGGGCAATGCGGTACAAAAACCTGGGCTAGTCCGAGGCGAAACTAAGGAGAGAATAATGTCTCAAGATAACACCCCGAACAGCAACTCAAACTCACCCTATGGCTCATACGGTGATTCGTCCGCAAACGCAGATTCAGCGTCATACAACAACGCGGGTTACAGCAACAATAGCGGTAGCTCCGTTGCAGCTGGTTCACAGAATTCTGCGTACACCAATCAGAACCACTACGGGCAGAGCAATACTGCTTACACCAATGACGGTTACAACAACCAGTACGCTCAGGCACCTGCGTACGGTGGCAACCCCAACGACCAGTATGTGATGCACAACCGTAAGCCTGCAGGTCGCGGCTTGGCTATCGCGTCGCTGGTTCTTGGCATCCTTGGTCTGCTGACCTTCTGGTTGTTTGGTTTCGGTGGCTTGCTCGGTCTCATTGGTTTGATTCTGGGTATCGTTGCAATCGTTAAGCTCAAGAAGTCCCACGGCTCAAAGGGCTTGGCTATCGCCGGTATTATCACCAGCATTCTTGCAACCCTGCTCGGTGCAGGTATGCTCGTTTTCACCATCTTTGCCGGTGGTTTGGGTCTTGATGCAGCTGAGGCTTGCAAGCAGTACCAGAACGACGAAGCAAAACTTCAGCAGTGCGTGACTGACCATGTCAACAACAACATGGGCAAGTAGTCTCTAGGGACGCTACAATACTTACCCCCTCGCCTCCTCTTGAAAAATAGGGGAGGCGAGGGTATATTTATATCTCTACGCCTTAATGGTCCGGCGCTCTAACTTAGGGGGAGACAGCTGATAACTTTTTGGCGTATGTTCTTTGAGAACTAAATATTGGGGATGATCGGTTTCGACGATGCGAGTTGAGACAGGGGAAGCGTGCCGAGGATGCAGAGTTATCTCGTAAACGCTCTCTGTAAAAAAATAAGTGCAGAATCTAAGCGCACTGACTTCGCTCTCGCTGCCTAAGCGCGACTAGCGAATCTGCTGGCCTGAGCTCGCCTTTAGCTCAGTTACCAGTATCAGTTTAAAAGGCCACTGCTTTCTATCTTTGTCGTAGGGGTAGAAAGAACACTTATACGAATAGGTTTGGCAGCATGTGTGTTTGTGCAAATGCTGGAGCCGAAAATTACCGTTACGCAAACTGCGCACGGAGAAGACCTGACGATGTCGCATCGGACCGGGGTTCGATTCCCCGCATCTCCACTTTGTCACCTCGGTGTGGTTCAACTGAACTATACCGAGGTGTTTTTGTATGTAAAATCCATGAATTAATCAGCCATCTGAGGGTGGCGTATGACGATAGGCTGAGGTTATGACTGCTCGAATTGATGAAGTTTTGTTGTCTGTGCTCAACCAGGAAGTAACTATCCTTCAGAGCGATGTCGTGGTGTTTGGGGATCCAGACGGAGCTTTGTTGAGTTCTAGCCTTGAATCAGTTCAAGGCACTGAAAACCGTGTGTATGTAGCTTCTCGTGATTTCTCTCAGGCTGAGGCGGCGCAAGAAGTAACAGGGGCTAACGCTGACTCCGCCGTAGTCATAGCGGGGTTGAATAGCCCTTTGAATCTGCAGGACTTCTTTGAAGACAGCTTTGAAGGTCGAGCACACTCTGTAGTTGCGCTCGGACGCTTACCAAAATCCCTGGCCGAGTTAGATTATCTTGCGTATTGTCTGAGCCAGGTGAAAGTCCCTACCACATTGGTTGTAGTGGGCAATACCAAGCATATGACTAAATCTCAAAATCAAGTGCTGAAAAAGTATTTTGAAAAGGTCTATGCCAGTCGAGGCCAGGGTAAGTTTCGCTGTCTCATCGCTCAAAGCTCTGGTTCTACAGCGTCAGTAAGCACACCGTATTCTGCGGCTCAGAGTGAAAGCCGCTTTGGAGTTGGGGGTGTTTTCGGTTCTGCACATAGAGACCACGGTGGAACTTTATTGACGGATGTTGCCAAACCTTATCTGAGACAAGGCACTCGAATTTTAGACTTGGGTTGTGGGAATGGCCAAGTATCGCTAGATCTACTACTCAAAGAACAACCGGAAATAACGTGTATTGCTACTGATATTTCGGCGGACGCAGTTGTCTCAGCGAGGATGACGTTGAACGAGTATATTTCCCGCGGTACCGCACAGGTAGTGTGGGACGATGCCGCTGGTTCTGTAGATGATGCCTCAATAGATGCTGTAATGCTCAACCCCCCGTTTCACGAAGGCACCCGGGTGGACGCGTCCATGTACGAGAAGCTGGTGAGAGCCGCTTATCGCGTGCTTACTCCTGGGGGAGAACTCTTTCTCGTTCATAACTCTCACCTGCGCTATCGAGGGGTGCTTGAGAATACCTTTGCACAGGTTGAACAATTGGCCAGGAACTCAAAATTTACAGTTTTACGAGCCGTCAAATCGGTAAAAGAATAATATGCCAAACTGTTGATAGAACCGGCCCATAGAACCACAAAATACTTGCTGTTCATCGCGTCGTGCAGATGTTGCCGTGTAATCTAGTGAACATCAGGTATGCTCGCGCAGAAAAAGGAATAAAGATGTCGACTCAGCCACAATTTAGACAGCAGATGGCTCCCATCCAGTATCCCTACGATATGACTACTCCGGGTGAACCTGCGGGATATCGCATACCGGCGCAGTACAGACGCCCCATGGGCGAGTTTCCTCGTGACAAACGAGGAGCGGGCTGGTTTTACGCGTTTGCATCCGTAACGGCTTTGATCTTGACGCTCTTTATGCCTTTGACCGGACTCAGCAGTATTTTTGGGCTCACCGTCATACCATCGGTGGCTGCCGTGGTTCTCGGTATCGTAGCCCTGGTGAAACTCGGTCGCTACCCACAGACGATGTACGCAAGCAAAACCAAAATCTGTGCGTGGATTGGGATTATCGGTGGAGTTTTAGGAACTATTATTGCTCTGGCTTTAGCAGTAGTTTTTATAACCATGGATTTCTAAGAGAAAATGGCGGGTGTACCCACTGGGAGTACACCCGCCATTGTGTTCAGTTTTCGCATCGAGGCTAGCTGTTAGCAGCCGTACCGATGCGTCGTAGAACAGCCGCGTGCAAATGACCGTTAGAGGCCAAAGCATTAGCCCCAAAGGGGCCTTCTTCACCGGCAAGCGATGTGAAGCGGCCACCTGCCTCGGTGACGATGGGTACCAGCGCAGCCATATCGTGAAGAGCTAACTCGGGTTCCGCAGCGAAATCTACAGCTCCCTCAGCGACCATACAATATGACCAAAAATCACCGTAAGCGCGAGTGCGCCATACATCATCGGTGAGCTGAATAAACTCATCGCGTTTGCCGAGGGCTTTCCAGCCCGAGAGCGAAGAGTAAGAGAACGAAGCATCGCTCAGACTATTCACTTCAGAAACCGAAATACGTTTAGCATTCGCAAGAGAGCGCCCGGTATAAGCACCCGTTCCTTCAGCGGCCCACCATCGTCGTTGAAGAGCAGGCGCTGAGACAACCCCAGCTACAGGCTTTCCGTTATCAACTAAAGCAATGAGCGTGGCCCACACAGGTACCCCGCGCACAAAGTTCTTAGTACCGTCAATGGGGTCAATAATCCACTGACGAGGT
>JBHWPN010000066.1:0-5055 GCA_043424895.1 Rothia sp. (in: high G+C Gram-positive bacteria)
AGCTAAGGACTGCGCGGATGGCGCTCCTTCACCTCCATCGCCATCCGCCACGCAGCAGTAAAAGTAATCATCGATGACCAACACGAATACTCCATCCACGCCGACGAAGGCGGAGTCATCGACGTCAAACTAGCAGTCAACCTCGAACCCGGAATGCACAAAGTCGTACTCGATCTCGAAGACGGCGACAGCTCCCAAACAGAAGTCTTCGTCGTACCTGACGACCAACAAATCGGCATCCTCTCAGATATCGACGACACCGTCATGGTCACCGCCCTCCCACGCCCCCTCCTCGCAGCCTGGAACTCCTTCGTTGTCGACGAACACGCCCGCATCCCCACCCCAGGCATGTCAGTACTCATGGACCGCCTACACCAAAAATACCCCCAGGCACCCATCATGTACCTCTCCACCGGAGCATGGAACATCACCCCCACACTCACCCGCTTCCTCTCACGCAACGGCTACCCCAAAGGCACATTCCTACTCACCGACTGGGGACCCACCGCCGACCGCTGGTTCCGCTCCGGCGCCCAACACAAAGTCAACTCCCTCAAACGCCTCGCCGAAGAATTCCCCAACATCAAATGGATCCTCATCGGCGACGACGGCCAACGCGACCCCGACGTCTACAGCGGCTTCGCCGTACGCTACCCCCAAAACGTAGCATCCATCCTCATCCGCAACCTCACCGTCGGCGAAAGCGTCCTCGCCAACCCCACCCGCGTATGGGCAGACAACCGCTCCAAACAAATCACACGCGAAGAATTCTGGAACGAAGCAAACGACGGAACCACCTTCCGCCACGAACTCGAAAAAGACGGACTACTCTAAAAAACCACACCCACCCACCACAGGGCTGGACTACCGTAGGCGGTAGCCCAGCCCTCACCCCTTTTAAGACCGTTCAAACAATTTGTCAACCTCCCCAACCCGACACGCCAACCCCCAAAAAACCTTAAAAAAATTCTTCCCAACCACCACAAAACTTCAAGGTTAACGTGATGCTTGAACCTCCAAACCGCGAAAACACAAGGCACGTTTTCACCAACCCCAACCCACACCCAAAACATGTGATTAACCAGACCGACAACCACCCCACACACAACCCTGTACCCCAACATGTGGATAACTCCCACCACCAAACACATAAACCCCGAAAACACGCGCCACAAGATGTGGATACTCAAATTCACACAAAAACTTAAGCGACAAACCACACCATCTAGGGTCTCTACCCGAACCACGACACTAGATGTAGTATTGATACCTGTTGAGATAACCCAAGAGCAAAACGCTAAAAACCAACCAGCAAAGCTCAAAACAAACCAACAACGGCAGTTACCCCGGTTATCACACACCATTTTCAACTACCAAGAATTACGCACAGCTGCGCTCGCGTTGAGCCGGCTGATGAGGAGAGAGACAACATGTCAGTTACGGTGTACACCAAGCCCGCATGCGTTCAGTGCAATATGACTTACCGTGCGCTGGATAAAAATGGCATCGAGTACAACGTTGTTGATGTCACCGAGGATGCGGCAGCGCTCGAACACATCAAGGGCTTGGGCTACATGCAGGCACCTGTTGTTGTTGCAGGCGAAGACCACTGGTCAGGTTTTCAGCCCGATAAAATCAACGCCTTGGCACAGTAAATATTCTGTTGCCCATTAACCCGGAGAACTTACGAGCTGTATCTGCTCGTAAGCCGGGTTTTTATATGCGCTCCTGTAAGACTGTTGACCTGTCATCCAACGAACGCGGTGATACCGGGAATATAACGGGCGGGGGAGTTGCTATACAAACCACACCAGCACAAAGAAAGTTTTCTACTGTGGAGAAATTTGCAGAAGAGACCACCGACCGTAACCTTCGCGCCGATGGCCCGATGATCGTATATTTTTCATCTGTTTCTGAGAACACGCATAAGTTCGTTCGTAAAACAGGGGTGAGAAATATACGTCTGCCCCTCAAAACTACCGATGAGGCACCGCAGGTCGATCAACCATTTGTGCTGTGTGTGCCCAGCTACGGGCGTCCTGGGGGAAGCGGATCTATCCCGCCCCAGGCTGTGAAATTTTTGAACAACCCCGTCAACCGTGAGCACCTAGCCGGTGTTATCGGAGCGGGAAACACGAATTTTGGCGAGTTGTACTGCATCGCAGCAGACAAAGTAGCCGCAAAGTGTAATGTGCCGGTGCTCTATAAATTTGAGCTCATGGGCACAGCCGAAGATGTAAGCAAAGTAAAAGATGGATTGGAAGAATTTTGGAAGCAAAACTCCCTGCACCGACTCTAAGCGCTGAACCGGGCCACGAAGACCCTACGACGCCTGAAAAATTCCAGGGCATGGGCTACCATGAGCTCAACGCAATGCTGAATCTGTACGATGAAAACGGCATGATTCAGTTCGATGCTGACCGTCAGGCAGCACGCCAGTACTTCTTGCAGCACGTTAACAACAACACTGTCTTCTTCCATGACCTAGAAGAAAAGCTCGATTACCTGGTAAAGCACCAGTATTACGAGAAGCACGTGCTGGATCAGTACTCCTTCGACTTCATTAAGTCTTTGTCAAAGCTGGCTTACTCCAAGAAGTTCCGTTTCCCAACCTTCCTCGGCGCGTTCAAGTTCTACACTTCCTATGCTTTGAAAACTTTTGATGGTCAGCGCTACCTTGAGCGCTTCGAAGACCGCGTGGTGATGGTTGCTCTGCTTTTGGCTGAAGGCAATGAGCAGTTGGCTCGTGAAATTGTTGAAGAAGTTATTTCAGGACGCTTCCAGCCGGCTACTCCCACCTTCCTTAACGCAGGTAAGATGCAGCGTGGCGAGCTGGTTTCATGCTTCTTGCTCCGCATCGAAGACAACATGGAATCCATTGGTCGTTCCATTAACTCGGCTCTGCAACTTTCTAAGCGTGGTGGCGGTGTTGCGTTCGCGCTCACTAACCTGCGCGAATCCGGTGCGCCCATCAAGAAGATTGAGAACCAGTCCTCAGGCGTCATTCCCGTGATGAAGCTTCTTGAAGACTCATTCTCCTACGCTAACCAGTTGGGCGCGCGTCAGGGTGCAGGTGCGGTGTACCTGCACGCGCATCACCCCGATATTTACTCCTTCTTGGATACCAAGCGCGAAAATGCTGACGAGAAAATCCGTATTAAAACCCTGTCTTTGGGTGTTGTTATTCCTGATATCACCTTCGAGCTGGCTAAGCGCAACGAAGATATGTACCTCTTCTCGCCCTACGACGTAGAGCGAATCTACGGCGTTCCGTTCTCGGATATTAACGTCTCTGAGAAGTACTACGAGATGGTTGATGATGCGCGCATCCGCAAATCGAAGATTAACGCTCGCGAGTTCTTCCAGACCTTGGCTGAAATCCAGTTCGAGTCGGGTTACCCCTACGTGATGTTCGAAGATACCGTGAACAAGGCTAACCCCATCGAGGGTAAGATCATCATGTCGAACCTCTGCTCAGAGATCCTTCAGGTTTCAGAGCCTTCGCACTACAAGCCCGGTCTTGAATACGAGACAGTGGGTAAGGATATTTCGTGTAACCTCGGCTCCCTCAACATTGCAACCACTATGGATGGCGATGATTTGGGTAAGACCGTTGAGACCGCTATCCGTTCTTTGACCGCTGTTTCAGATCAGTCTGATATTTCTTCTGTTCCTTCCATCGAGCGCGGTAACTCTATGAGCCATGCTGTTGGTCTGGGTCAGATGAACTTGCACGGTTACCTAGCGCGCGAGCACGTTCACTACGGTAGCGAAGAAGCGTTGGACTTCACCAACATGTATTTCTACACCGTGACTTACCACGCTATCCGCGCGTCCATGCTGATTGCTAAAGAACGCAAGCAGACCTTCGTAAACTTTGAAAACTCAAAGTATGCAACGGGGGAGTACTTCGATAAGTACATCAACGGCACCTGGGATTTTGAGACCGCTCGTGCCCGTGAACTCTTTGCAGGTCACTTTGTGCCCAGTGCTGAGGACTGGAAGCAGTTGGCGGCTGATGTTGCTGAGTACGGTATGTACAACCAGAACTTGCAGGCTGTTCCGCCCACCGGCTCTATTTCATACATCAACGGTTCAACGTCCTCGATTCACCCCATTGCATCGAAGATTGAGATCCGTAAAGAAGGCAAGCTCGGACGCGTGTACTACCCGGCGCCTTACTTGACCAACGAGAACCTTGAGTACTACGAAGACGCGTATGAAATCGGGTACGAGAAGATTATCGACACCTACGCTGTTGCAACTCAGCACGTCGACCAGGGTCTGTCTTTGACCCTGTTCTTCAAGGACACCGCAACTACTCGCGATGTGAATAAGGCTCAGATTTACGCATGGCGCAAGGGTATCAAGACCATCTACTACTCGCGTATTCGCCAGATGGCACTAGAGGGTACCGAGGTTGAGGGCTGCGTTAGCTGCATGCTGTAAGGCATAGCTGACAGCTCAGTAATAAGAGGGGCTGAGTCTTCAAGTGTGAAGACTCAGCCCCTTCATTTTATGTAATATAATATAGAGATAACTGACAAGTTAAACTGATTATGTTCGGGTGAGTGTTATGAAAAAATTTCCTAAAGAACAATCGGATAACCTCCATTTTGCGGTGTTTAAATTACAACGACGCCTGAGGAATGAAACTGCCAGCATCACCTCTTTGAGTGCAACAGAGGAGAGCGTGCTCTTTGCCCTGTCAAGGACTCCGCGGCTTACCAATGCCGAGTTGGCGCGTCATGAACACATCACTGCCCAGTCGATGAATAAAATTACAGCCACCATGATGCAACACGGTGTTTTGGATGCGGGTAAAAACGCCCGCGATAAACGACGCAAAGAACTCTTTCTTACCGCTCAGGGGAGGGCATTAGTGAATTCAATAAGCGAGCAACGATCACGGTGGCTCACTGAAACTATCGAACAAGAATTTACTGCTGAAGAAGCTGCGCAGTTGGATGAGTCGTTAGAACTTCTCCATCGAATCAGCGATAAAACTCAAGCGGCAAACAGCAAGTTTATTCCGGTTGCGCCACCTGTTGAACA
>JBHWPN010000067.1:0-33420 GCA_043424895.1 Rothia sp. (in: high G+C Gram-positive bacteria)
TTGTTGCCGCACCCGAAGATTTGCTCGGCGTAGACGCTGGTTACTTTGACCCAAATGCGGGTTCTGATCGCATCTTTTGTGCTTTGCGCATTGTTTATCGTGCCCATATTGAGGGTGGAACCTTGCGCCACGAAATTGGTGGTTCTTCTGATCAAGCCAAGTGGGTGCCGATTTCTGAACTCGATAAGATTCAAAAAGTGCACTTGGTGGACGCTGCGGCAACAATGATGGGTTATGCGAACAGCACAGACTGGGCACGTCGTTTTAGAGAACGTAAACTTGCTAAGTAGCGTATGAAACCAAGGAATATGTGGAGTGAAGAAAATGCGTCGAGCCCGTGTTCTTACCAGCAGCGCACTGGCTGTTCTTTTACTGTTGAGCGCGTGTAGTCAGTCAGCTCCCACGATTCCAACCGACCCCAAGGGATCGGACTTAGGAACCATCACTATTTCCTCCGGAATTTCCTCTGAAACGGAGATCGTTGCCAATATTTATGCTCAGGCGCTGGAGCGGGCGGGATATACCGTAGAAGTAATCGACACCGGTGATAGCCGCGATGACTACTTGGCATCGATGGAAAATCCCGAAAAATCTGTCAGTGAGGATCAGAATAGCGCTTCAGCATCGACTTCTGACGATACCGTGGTCAATGACCCCTCGACCGTCGATATTACCCCCGATTACAGCGGTAATCTTCTGCTCAAACTCACTAACGACGGTGAAATTAGCCCGTCTGATATCGAACAAGAGCGGCAGAAAGAAACAGAAAGTCCAACGCCTGAACCGACCGAGACTTATCCCGGTTTCACACCTACGCCTACACCCTCTGCTACCGGTAGTCCTTTGAACGTGCGGGGTATGAACGGTAACGACATTATTTCAACGCTTGACAGGGTGCTACCCACAGGGCTTAGTCTGCTTGATGCCTCGAGCGCCGAGAACAAGGACGCCCTTGTCGTCACTCGAGTAACAGCCGCTAGATACGGTATTAGCACTATCAGCGATCTCGCGCAGTACTGCGGAAAACTCACGTTCGGCGGTCCTGAAAGCTTTAACACTCGAAGCTACGGACTGCCAGGTCTTAGCAAAAATTATTCCTGTAAACCCGCTAAGTTCATTGGCGAAGACTCTCAACAGAAACTAGCCGATCACCTAGCAGATGACACCGTACAAGTAGCCGATATCTACACGAGCTCGCCCGATATTGTTGATAACAAATTCGTTGTGCTTGAAGATACTCAAAACAACTTTATTGCCCAAAATATTGTGCCTGTTGTGCGGGAAGACGAACTGCCCAATACCGCTAAAGACGCCATTAACACCGTCTCAGCAAATCTGAAAACAACCGACCTTGTACAACTCAACCGACTTACCACCGGCGAACACTCTATTACGACACAGGAAGCCGCAAACTTCTGGTTAGACCACCTAACAGAGTAACCTAGGTCTCATGGCAGTATATAAGCAGTCGAAAAAGCTCCAGAACGTTTTGTACGATATTCGCGGCCCGCTTCTTGAAGAAGCCGAGCGCATGGAATCACTGGGGCAGCGCATCCTGAAACTGAATATTGGTAACCCCGCACCTTTCGGTTTTGAGGCCCCAGACGCCATCATGATGGATATCATCCGTCACCTTCCGCAGACCCAAGGGTATTCAGACTCTCGCGGTCTTTACACCGCGCGTACTGCCATTATTCAGTACTACCAGAACAAGGGCATCATGGACATCGAACCGAACGATGTCTACTTGGGCAACGGCGTCTCAGAGCTTATTCCCATGACCTTGCAAGCATTGTGCGATCAGGGCGATGAGATTCTTGTGCCCATGCCGGATTACCCGCTGTGGACCGCATCCACCGCACTCGCTGGCGGTGTGCCCGTACACTACCGATGCGATGAAGAAAACAACTGGTTCCCCGATGTTGAAGACATCAAGTCAAAGATTACGTCTAAGACTAAGGGAATCGTTATCATCAACCCCAACAATCCCACCGGTGCGGTCTACTCTCAGGAGATTCTGCAGGAGATTGTTGATGTTGCCCGCGAGCACGACCTCATTGTTTTTGCCGATGAGATTTACGAAAAAATTACCTACGACGGCGCTGAAATGGTGCACGCGGCATCGGTGTGTGAGGACGATGTTCTCTGCCTGACGTTCTCTGGATTATCAAAGGCCTACCGCGTCTGTGGTTACCGCGCAGGATGGGTGGCAATTACAGGACCAAAGTGGCAGGCAACCGACTACCTTGAAGGCATCCAGCTACTCGCATCCATGCGTCTGTGCGCAAACGTTCCTGCCCAGCACGCTATCCAGACAGCACTGGGTGGTTACCAGTCCATCAACGAGCTTCTTGTGCCAGGTGGGCGTCTTAAAGAACAGCGCGATTTGAGCTATAAGATGCTGAGCGAAATGGATGGTATTACCGTCAATCAAGCTGAAGGCGCTCTCTACCTGTTCCCCA
This sequence comes from Rothia sp. (in: high G+C Gram-positive bacteria), assembly GCA_043424895.1. Lineage (GTDB taxonomy): Bacteria > Actinomycetota > Actinomycetes > Actinomycetales > Micrococcaceae > Rothia. Next base: position 2,463 of record JBHWPN010000067.1, read on the forward strand.
AGCTGGACACCGATAAATTCAATATCACCTCTGATGATCAGTTCGCGCTTGACCTTCTACACGATCAGAAGATTCTGATCAGTACAGGTAGCGCCTTCAACTGGGACGCCCCGGATCACTTCAGGCTGGTTTTCTTACCCGATACGCAGACTCTGCACTCGGCTTTGGAACGACTGGGCAACTTCCTCTCTGAATACAAACAGAACTAGTTACCCGAGATAACAATGGGGCGAACACATATTGTGTTCGCCCCATTGCTATGTTCGAATCTAGCAAAGCGATGGTGTTATTCAGCCTGGGCAGGCTCAGATTTCGCCACGGCTAGGCGAGCCTGCGCACCGTCAAGCCACGCCTCACAACGGGTAGCTAGGGCTTCGCCGCGCTCCCACAGCGCAATAGATTCTTCTAAAGATGATGCCCCCGATTCCATGCGGGTAACCACCTGCATTAACTCGGTACGCGCCTGCTCATAGGTAAGTTCTTCTACCGGAGTGCCGCCGGTGGAATCGGTGAAACTAATATTGTTCTCGCTCATAGTGTGCCTTTCTCGAAGTTCTGGGTGGTTACTAAATATTTGAGTCAAAAATTTGGGTGATGTTAGCTCGGGCTGAACCCTTGGCAGCGCGGATTATCACTTCGGTACCTTCAGTCAAAGTTGCGGTATCGCGTACTAGCTCACCGGTTTGCATCTGCACTACCGAGTACCCGCGCTCAAGCGTGCGCTGCGGTGATAAAGCGGTGACACGTGCCCGCAACTGCATAACGTTCTCTCGAGAACGCAAGACCTGGGACTGCGCTGACATATGAAGTCGCGACCGTAACCGCTCTAGATCTTCTTCGCGCGCTAAAAGCGTTGAGTCTGGTGCCGCAAGAACAGGACGCGAACGTACCTGCACCAACCCGTACCGTTCATTTTCAATAAATTGTTGCACGGAGCGTTCAATAAAGGTGCGGGCTTGGATAATGCGCTGTTTCTCATCGGCAACATCGGGCACAATACGTTTACCGGCGTCGGTGGGGGTGGACGCGCGAAGATCGGCAACGTGGTCAAGGATGGGGTTATCGGCCTCGTGACCGATAGCTGACACCACGGGGGTGCGGGCAGCTGCAACTGCTCGTACCATTGCTTCTTCGCTAAAGGGCAAGAGATCCTCGAGTGAGCCGCCACCGCGGGCGATAACAATGACATCGACCTCGGGGTGAGCATCAAGCTCGCTGAGAGCTGCTGTCACCTCGGGTACGGCATGTACGCCCTGTACAGCTACCTCACGCACCTCAAAGTGAGCGGCAGGCCACCGCAAGGAGGCATTGCGAATAACATCTTTCATCGCATCGGAATCTCGACCAGTAATCAGCCCGATGCGGTGGGGAAGTAGCGGCAAAGGTTTTTTCAGATGATCAGCGAAGAGACCTTCTTGCGCTAACGACTGCTTGAGCTTTTCAATACGCTCTAGCATCGACCCCGTGCCCACCGGGCGGACATCGCGTCCTAACATTGACAACCGGCCGGTCTTTACCCAAAAATCGGGCTTGAGCTGAATAACAACGCGCTGACCGCGTTCAAGATTTCCCTGAACTTTAGCCATTTCTTGACCGAACAAAGTGACAGAGACCGAGATTTCTTCATCTACATCTCGCAAGGTCAGATAGGTGACTCGCGCTCGCTTGTTGAGCTCAATAATTTGACCTTCAACCCACGTGGGAGAAGACCTCGCAATATACTCGTGCAACTTAGTAGAAAGTACACGCAACGGCCAAGGATTCTCAGGCGTGGTTGATCCGGCGGTAGGAGCCAAAATACGTTGGGCATCTGGCACCGGTACCTCACCGGGAGCTGGTTCAAATGATTCGGACATGTCTATAACCCTAAAGCCAACCACTGACAATATAAGCGCGTTGAAAAGGGTTGAGCAGAAAAAATTTGCATAAAAATCAGCTCACCGCTCACCCCTAGCTTTCGTACAGAAACAACCTGTACTTTAAAAACATGCCATCACACCAGAATCGATTCGACGATCCGGATGCCACAGAAGTCTTTTCTGCCGCGGTCGATGACCACACGCGTCCTTTATCTACCGCGGATCAGCCGCTTCCTAAAGTGACTCCGTTCAATGAAGATTATTACGGGGATGGCAACTGGGAAAACCCAGAGGTTGCCGCTTATACACCGAGCAGTAACTATGCTCGCCAACCCGAGCGTATTGCGGCATACGCTGCACCTTCGGTTGCAGCGCAACAGGCGCATCCTTATGCTTATGGCTCCGCGCAAAATCTACCAGCTCAGAACTACGCAGCAAACCAGCAGGTTTCGGCAAATCCACAAGAAGTAGCTGCCTACGCACCAAAACAGCGGGTGCGACGAGAGCCAATCTTAGCGAAAACGCGTCGGGCACTGTGTATTTTATTGGCTCCCTTTTTCTTATTGACAGGAGCCGCCAGCGCACTTGCCTACTGGACCCAGCAGACCGTTATCGACCCCCAAGGTTTTAGCCAAATCAGCTCGTCGATGGCGCACGATGCTGAATTTCAAAGTTCGTTGGCAAACTCTGTGGCAGACGATGTCATGAACTCATCGAGTGTTCAAGGGGTACTGGGCGACGGTAATTCAACTGCTTGGTACGGCGGTGCTCAGAACTGGTTGCACGATCAAGTGAACACAACCGTGCATAACTCTGCGCAAGCCGTAGTGACCAATGAAAACTACCCGCAGACCTGGGAAACCGTCATGAACGATACCCACAACTATCTGTTTAATGGCGAGGTAAAACCTGCTGCGCTTGATCTCAACTACCTGTACGATCAGGTGGATCAAACAATCGGTCAGCCGCTGGGGATTGATATCAATGCAGATGCTGATCAAAAGTTTGTTCTACTTGATGGCTCGGACGGTGGATACCCCATTAATTCCTTTGCTCAACGACTAGTCACCTTTGCAGCGAGCTGGAAAACGTTGACGGGAATTACCGCTGCAATAGGCGTGGTGATGTTTGCCCTGTGGCCCCGTAACCGCTTCTTATTCTCTGCCGTTATTGGTTTTATCGGTGCTGCACTTTTCTGGATTTTTTCCATGATTGCAGTGGGATCCACATGGGGTTTAAACTCGCTCAACATACCAACTGATACAGGCAAAACTTTTATGAACCAGCTGGTGCAAACCCTCTCAGGGTCGGTTGCAGAATTTTCTAGGATGCTTGCCACAGATATTGCCCTGGTATCAGCTGTCTGCTTGCTACTTGCTATCGCAATAAGCGTTGTATCTTACGGTGTCAGAGCCACCACAACCGCACGCGCTCGCTAATAATTCCTATTAGGATAGAGACTATGTCTGCACTTTCAGTAGAAAACAATTCTGTTTCCCTTGGTCTGCCTCATGTACCGCGCGTGCGCCGTACTCGCGAAGAAGTTGAGGCTGCCGCTCCTGTTAATGGCGAGAAGAAAGTTCTTCTGGCTGCTCCTCGCGGTTATTGCGCCGGCGTGGATCGCGCGGTTATTGCCGTTGAAAAAGCGTTAGAACACTACGGTGCTCCCGTTTATGTGCGTAAGCAGATTGTGCATAACCGCCACGTTGTTGAAACCCTAGAAGCACAGGGCGCAATTTTTGTGGACGAGGTTGAAGAAGTACCTGAAGGCTCCGTCACTGTGTTCTCTGCCCACGGTGTTTCACCCGCTGTTGTAGATTCAGCTGCTGAACGTCAGCTCAATACCATTGACGCTACCTGCCCCCTCGTAAACAAGGTTCACCGCGAAGCTGTGCGCTTTGCTAAGCAGGACTACGATATTTTGCTGATTGGTCACACCGGACACGAAGAAGTTGAGGGTACCGCTGGCGAAGCCCCCGTTCACATCCAAATCGTCAATTCACCCGATGAAGTTGACCAGGTAACCGTTCGCGATCCCGAAAAGGTTGTGTGGCTATCGCAGACTACTTTGTCTGTTGACGAGACTCTGGAAACCGTGGAGCGCCTTAAAGAGCGCTTCCCCTCCCTGCAGAACCCGCCGTCAGATGATATCTGCTACGCAACATCCAACCGCCAGGGTGCTATCAAAGAAATTGCTCCTAACGCTGACTTGGTGATTGTTGTAGGCTCGACCAACTCATCAAACTCCGTGCGTCTTAAAGAAGTAGCCCTCGAATACGGTGCAAAACAAGCCTACCTAGTGGACTTTGCCCATGAAGTTGATGAGTCATGGTTCGAAGGCGTTGCTACCGTCGGCGTGACCTCTGGCGCGTCCGTACCTGATGTTTTGGTGCAGGACGTTTTGCGTCTGCTATCTGACTACGGCTACTCAAATGTTCAAGAAGTAGAAACCGCCAAAGAAGACATTCTCTTCTCACTTCCTAAAGAACTCCGCTCAGCTTTGAAAGGCACCGACTCTGAAGGTCGCCAACTAGGTGGACGCGGTTCGAAACCGACCCGCTAAGACCAGATAGGTTATACCTCCCAGATAAAAGTGCCGCTCTCACCATTGAGAGCGGCACTTTTGTTGTATCAACTTCGCACTGAGAAATCTTAGAAAAGATCACCGAGCTTGTAGACAATCGCACTGAAAGCAGCCAAACCTGCAATCACCACAAAGATATTGGTGAACTTGCCGCGGTACGGTTCAAGAACTTTTACCTTGTGGATGGCGTACATCGGCATCAAGAACAGTACAACAGCCATAATCGGACCAACCAGGGTCTCAATCAGACCAAGGATGCTGGGGTTGAGAATAGCTGCAATCCAAACACAGAAGAACAAGACAACGGAGACACCCAAGCTGACCTTCTGCTTAGAGATGCCTTTTTCATCGGTCTTGAAATTAGAACGAATGATCCCCATCGCACCTTCATGCGCACCCAGCCAATGACCAAAGTACGAAGATGAGATTGCAGTAATGGCAACAATTGGTCCAAGAACCTCAATAAATGGCGCCTGTAGCCTATTTGCAAGAAAAGACAGAACGGGAAGGTTAGATTCGCGAGCTTCTTGCAAACCATCGGTACCCAGAGCAAGAACACACGACCACACAAAAACCATGGTAAATACAACCAAAATGGTTGAGGTAGCGCGGAGAATCTGCGACGCCTTTGCCGCTGATTGAATGCCGTAGCGCTCGCGCATAGAAACTGAGAACTGTGAAATTGCGGGGGCGTGGTAGAAGCTGAACACTAGTACCGGCAACATAAGCCAGAAAGTTAAGGTGAAATCACCGAAGCTCGGTGCCTGAGAGAAACTCTCAAATGACCACTGCGGAATAAGGTAGACCGATACCGCAAGTAGCACCAAAATCAAGGGATAAACTAGCGCATTGGTTATAGCTAGCATTATTTTTCGGCTCATCAGCATGACACCGGTCAGCAATGCAACAAGGATGCCAGAGAGCAACCAGCGTGGCCAGGGAGACATCCCCAGCTGATTGACCATGAGCGAATCTACGGTGTTTGTAATGCCCACCCCGTAAATCAAAAGAACCGGGAAAATTGAGCAGAAGTACAAAATAGTGAATACGCGTCCAACACCCGTGCCGAAATACTGCTCGGTGAGGTTTGTGATATCGCTATCGGGGTGCTGAGAGGCGCACACCATGCGCGAAAGAGCACGGTGAGAAAAATAAATCATGGGCCAGATGACGATGGTGGCTAGCAGTAGCGGCCAAACACCACCGGAACCGGCGTTGATAGGAAGAAACAAGATACCAGCACCAATTGCTGTACCAAAGAGGCTAATAGTCCAGGTCGTATCACCGGCATTCCACTTGGGTTTTGTGGGTGCGTTGGGATCCATTTCGATTGCAGCTGTTGTTGTGTCTGAATATTCAGAAGTTGCGTTCGAGGAGCGCATACGAGTCTTTCTCTTGTTTGTGTGCCGAAGGGGATTTCCCTGTGGAACCATAACCGAGCCTACATCAGATTTTGTGATTTACATAACCTATAGTCAGTAGGAGTTAGTATTTGCGCTATGTGCTCTAGCCGACCCAGATTTTTTCATAAATGCTCTATAAAATGGGTAATACGTACCCCACCAATAGTTCAGAGGAAAACCAGTGCCCTACCTCTTTTTGTTGCTAGCAATTGGCGCCGAATTGCTAGCAACATCCCTTCTAAAGACAACCGAAGGATTCACACGTTTGGTGCCGACTCTTAGCTGCTTAGCTCTCTACGGTGTATCTTTTTTTGGGCTCGCGCAAGCGGTCAAAGTAATCCCCGTAGGTGTGGCCTATGCAATGTGGTCGGGACTTGGCACTGCCGCGATCGTGGCTATCGGCGCTGTATTTTTGGGTGAGCCGTTGAGCCTTATAAAAGTCGTAGGGGTAGGACTGATTATTGCTGGCGTGGTCCTGCTGAACCTCGGGGGAGCGAGCCACTAAGGGAAGCGTTACAACCATCCATTTTGTTCTGCTCTATGCGCGGCATCAAAACGGTTCTCAGCATTTAGTTTTGCAATGGAATTTGACAGGTGATTGCGAACAGTGCCCTGAGAAAGATGAAGATTTTTAGCTACTATCAAAACAGAGGCGCCTCCTTTGGAGGCTTCGAGAACTTCGCGCTCGCGTGTACTCAACGGTGACGTACCGATCGAGAAACTCTCTGCTACAAGTGCGGGATCAACCACCCGCAACCCCGCATGTACTTTGCGAATAGTTTCTGCCAACTGGGCAGCCGGCGTATCTTTGACAACAAACCCACTAGCTCCTGCTTCCAAAGCGCGAGAAAGATATCCCGGGCGTCCAAAAGTAGTAACAATGAGCGAACGGCTGGCGAGCTTATGTATTTTCAGCAGATGAGCCACTTCAATTCCCGATAATCCAGGCATCTCAATATCAAGTAAAACAACATCGGGCTTTGTTTCTTGAACAAGTGGCAGAACTTCATCCCCGCGGCCGCAGATGCCCACTAGTTCGATATCAGGTTGTAGTGAGAGCAAGGTTCCTAACGCTTCTCGTACCAACTGTTGATCATCGGCAATCAGAATCTTGATAGTGGGCATCGTTAGCTTTCTGGGATAAAGAGCGGCGTGGCGTCACCGTTCATGGTGACTAGCAGACGGGTAAAGTTTCCGGTATTGATATGTAGCTTTCCGCCAGATTCTTCAACCCTGGTTTTGAGCCCGGAAAGACCATCCCCGGGGGTAATAACTGCCTTTAATCCGTCGTCAACAATCTCAATACGGTCCGGCTCAATCACGACCCAACAGTTTTTCGCTCCAGCATGACGGACGACGTTGGTGACTGCTTCGCGCAAAACCCAGCTGAACAACACTGTATTGCTATTTTGTGTCTTGACCTGTTCTCTGCTGGGTAAATGAGCTTTGATTTGGCTTGTCTCAAGAGCTCGACGGGCAGCTTCCACTTCACCTTCAAGATCAGGAGATTTCATACGAGTGACCGTGGCTCGTACTTCTGCGAGAGCTGTTCTGGAAAGATCAGCGACCTGGCGCATCTCATCTGAGGCCTTCTCAGGTGAAGATGCTGCTAACGCTGTTGCTAACTCTGCTTTCAAGTTAATAACCGTCAAAGTATGTCCCAGAATATCGTGGACATCCCGGGCGATGCGTTCACTCAATTCAGCCTGCAGGAGATTTTGGTTGAATTCTTGTTTCTGCTCTGAAGCATAGACGAATGTGCTCATAACCAAGACAAAGATAGAACCAATTATGAATCCATAGCCACCATTTTTAAAGGTATCGGGAGCGATGAACCACATAGAGATTGAAGAAAAGAAAGAGATGAAAAAGCCAATCCAAATACCTTTCTCTGAGGCATTCTGAAAAGCCCACATAGAGACAAAATATACGACAAAACATATGGCCTACGCTCCGATAAAGAACGATAAAGCAAGTACCGGAAGAGCAACTATCAGACTCCACCACAATGTGCGTACAGTTTGACTAGGCGCCGGAAGAATTGTGTTGATACCGTAGGAAGCTAGATAGAGCAGACAAAAAAATACAAATAGGCCTGTAGCAAATATTTTTTGACCTTGAGAAAACTGGGGCGCACTCCACAGACTAAGGGCGGGAAAGACTAGGAAAATTAACCAGACGCCGGCGTATCCCATGGATAGCCAATCGAGGGCGAGTTTTGTGCTGGGTGGACGTTTCACGGTGACTCCTTCAGGGAAGATCTATCAAATCATTAGATGGCTTATGCCATGTTTTTAGTCTTTCGTAAAAGAAGTGACCCTGAATATAAATAATGTCATGATGTTTGCCTGACATTTGTCATAGTCAAAAGACTTTCTATTAACGGGATAGCAGCAAAGTAGAACCAAACTCACCTGCCTTGTCTGTAACGGAACAAGCGCTTACCTCACCGCGCCTAGTAGACTAGAGGCAAAAGAACGTCCACAAACAAAGGTTATTTTTTCCGTGGCTCTTACTATCGGTATTGTTGGTCTGCCCAACGTTGGCAAATCAACCCTCTTCAACGCACTTACCAAGAACAATATTCTGGCGGCAAACTACCCCTTTGCAACCATTGAACCCAACATCGGTGTAGTGAATCTTCCCGACGAGCGTCTGAACCGCTTGGCTGAGATTTTCGGTTCAGAGCGCATTCTGCCTGCAACCGTTTCATTCGTTGATATCGCGGGCATCGTTCGCGGCGCATCTGAAGGTGAAGGTCTGGGTAACCAGTTCCTAGCTAACATTCGCGAGGCGCACGCAATTGCACAGGTTGTTCGCGCATTCGATGATCCCGACGTTATCCACGTAGATGGCAAGGTTGATCCCGCATCCGACATGGAAACCATCAACACCGAGCTGGTTCTTGCTGATCTGCAAACCCTTGAAAAAGCTATCCCGCGCCTTGAAAAAGCAGTGAAAATCAAGAAGGGTGATGCCGCTCAGCTCGAAGAGTACAAGAAGGCACAGACCGTTCTTGAAGCGGGCGACACCCTGATCTCTAAGAAGGACGAAGCCAAGCTCGACTTTGCTTTGTTGCGCGAACTGAACTTGCTCACTACTAAACCCTTCATCTACGTTTTCAACTCAGACGAAGGCGTCCTGGCTTCTGAAGAAAAGCAAAAAGAGTTGCGCGATCTTGTAGCACCTGCCGAGGCTGTTTTCTTGGATGCGAAACTCGAAGCTGACATGGTGGAGCTCGACGAGGAAGAAGCACGCGAGATGCTTGAAATGAGTGGTCAGGACGAGTCCGGCCTGGATAAGCTCGCACGTGTTGGCTTCTCAACCCTTGGGCTGCAGACCTACCTCACCGCAGGTCCCAAGGAATCACGCGCCTGGACTATCTCACAGGGTGATACCGCACCTCAGGCCGCTGGCGTTATTCACACTGACTTTGAGCGCGGCTTCATTAAGGCTGAGGTTGTTTCTTTCGCTGACCTAGATGAGGCTGGCTCCATGCAGGAAGCAAAATCAAAGGGCAAGGTGCGTATTGAAGGTAAGGACTACATCATGGCAGACGGCGATGTTGTAGAGTTCCGCTTCAACGTCTAAAGCATCCGATGCAAACACACGAAGAATATCTAGATATTACTATTCAGCCGGTGAAAGGGACTGAAAAGTACCCAGAGCTGGTGCGTATTTGGCGCAGCTCTGTGGATGCGACCCATGACTTTCTCGCAGACGAATATCGTGATGAAATTCAAGAAAAACTTATCACGAGCTATTTTCCGCACGTTGTGCTGGTAGTAGCCGAACTCCGCGGCAACCCTGTGGGTTTTGCTGGGGTAGCGGGACAGAACCTTGAGATGCTCTTTGTGGATGCGTGCTATCGCGGTCAAAAAATAGGTACAGCTTTGCTGGACTATGTAATGACTAAAAATGGGGTTACAACGGTAGATGTCAATGAACAAAATACGCAGACAGTTGAGTTCTACCGCCGTCGAGGGTTTATCATCGTAGGACGCGACGCTCTTGATGATCAGGGCCGCCCGTACCCGACTCTTCATTTAGCGGCCAAATAAAGTAGGTGTGACCGCGAACCCCTGGCGTTTCGCTCATTAGCTGGTGTTAAAGACCCAGTGAATGAGCGAAACACCAGGGGTTTTTGGTTTCCCCTCCGAGATAATCAGCCCACTTGATAAAAGTTCGGTGAACTTGGTGTGTTATGAGGCGGACCACTTTAGGTTATTTGGCATAATGACAAACAGTAACCGCTCATTTGAGAAAGAGGTATTTACTATGAAAACTCGTTTGGCATTTGTAGCTGGAGCAGGCGTTGGCTACGTACTTGGTGCACGCGCAGGTCGCGGTAGCTACGAAAAACTCAAGACTCAGGCTAACAACGTGTGGAATGACCCCAAGGTTCAGGAAACCGTAAAGTCCGCGCAGGAGACCATTAGCGAAAAGGCTCCTATCGTAGCTGATAAGGCTAAAGAAGCCGCAGCAGCAGGCGCTGACAAGGCAAAGGCTAAGACCGAAGAGGTCAAGGAAAACCGCGCTGAAGCTAAGGCTGAAAAGCAGGTAGAAAAAGATCTCGCTAAGGCAGAGAAGCAGGCTGACAAAGAGCTTGCTCAGGCAGAAAAGGATGCAGCTAAGGTGGAAAAGAAGGCAGAAAAGGAAGCCGAAAAGGCTGACAAGAAGGCTCAGAAGATCGCTGACAAGGCTCCTGCTGACGTTATCTCAGACCCCGTAACTGACCCTAACGATGAAGGTCCCGCAACCGTATAGTTTGCGTGAACGGATAGGTTAGCTAGTTACGGATAGCTTTATCCCAGAATTCGTGTGAAAGGACGCTCGCCCTCGATTAGCAGGGCGGGCGTCCTTTTGTATGCTCAAAAGGGGCTGCAGTAACACACGGAGCAAGCTGTTTTTGCTGATCTACCAGGTGAATCAATAACCGCAATTGGTAGGCTGAATCTATGACTCTTGTACTTAAAAACGTTCGTGTATGGTCTGCCAGCAACGGCGCTGAGCTTACAGATTTTTTGATCGAGGACGGCAAAATTTCGGGCAACGAACCGTCGTTATCGGCACCGTCTGATGCTACCGTGATTGACGGACAAGGTCTCTTAGCTCTGCCGGGGTTTGTGAATGCACACGCGCATATCGATAAAAGCTGGTTGCATCGCGACTGGGTATCTAATCACGCTGAGCCCAGCACACAGGGGTGCATTGCTTTTGAGCGTGAGAAGCGCGATGAGCTCAATATTCCAAGCGTTGAAGTAACTGAAACTATTTTGCGGCAGATGTTAGCTTTCGGAACTACCCGTATCCGCTCGCATATCGATGTCGATCTAGGGGTTGGCCTTCGCGGTCTTGAGACCGTTGCCGAGGCGGTAGATAATCTCAACGGAGCGGTTGAAGTCGAGGTTGTAGCTTTCCCACAAGACGGTGTAATTCGCCGCCCGGGCGTTAGAGATTTACTAGAAAAAGCTGCGAGCTCAGGTGTTGGCCACATCGGTGGTCTTGATCCCTGCTCGATTGACCGCGACCCCGCAGGGCAACTTGATCAGCTCTTTGAGATTGCATCGGAATACGATTGCGGGTTGGATATTCACCTGCACGATGCTGGAACCCTGGGCCATTTCGAGTACGAAATGATTCTTGAGCGCATCCACAGTTATGGACGTCAGGGCAAAGTGAATATTGCTCACGGTTTTGCGTTGAGTACTGTGCCTTCATCGCGTCAAGAATCTTTGATGAAAGAACTGGGGGAGGCCGGGGTCTCGTGGTCTACCGTGGCTCCCATTGGTTCAACGCGTCTACCGTTAGAGCTGATGAAACAAAACAGCGTGCGGTTGGGGTTGGGCACTGACGGCATTCGTGATCTATGGTCGCCCTATGGGGACGGCGATATGTTGCGGGTTGCTCAACAATTTGCGCGATTGCATGGCTTCAAACGGGATGAAGAACTTGCTGGGGCAGTAGATCTTATTACTCAGGATGCTAGTTGGTTTGTGGGCAACGACCGCAATGATTTCACTGTGGGTTCTCGGGCAGACATCGTTTTGGTTGATGCTTTACACCCGATGGATGCGCTGGTGCGCGCACCGCGCCGTGAACTTGTGATTGCAGGTGGGCACGTAGTGGCACGAGAAGGTGAACTGTTGATCTAAGTTGCTTAAACTCATGACAGGTGACAGCGATACACCCAAGACAGGAGAGCCATGACTTCACCTGAAAATATCCTCTTACGTTTATCACCGCGCGATGATGCCTACGTGCGTGAGCTCTTTGAACAGCTAGAAGGCATGGGGCTTCCGAAGCAAAACCAAAGTCCTCATATTAGTGTGACGTTTGCCCGGCAGATGCAACCGCAGATAATCGAGCGAGCGAAAGAGATTTTACCCGGATGCGTACCTGCAACTTTGCGACGTGCCGGGGTAGTCACTTTTGGCGTTAAACGGAAACAAACGGTGGCGTGGCTACTTGAAGCAAGTGACGAGTTAGAAACTGCGGCGCGGGAGCTGAGCGCCTTGAACCCTGAGGGACGCGGCCCGCGATGGATCCCGCATCTAACACTCGGGCTTCGTCTGCCGCGTGAGATTGTGCCCGATTATATTCGTGCGCTTGATGAGATTACTTCGCCCCACTTCAAAGATCTGACAGCTGAGCAAGCGGTCTACTGGCGTCCTCAACTGGGCGAAGAAGTACCGCTTGCACCAGCCTAATATTCGTACATAAAACTGAAGGGACGCGCGCTGCCCTGAGCAACGCGCGTCCCTAAAATCTCTATAATGAAAGAGAGCTAGTTCTGGTATTCAAAGGGGAACGTACCATCGCCCATATCGGGTTTGGGCAGTACACCTTCGGGGTCGGCAAGCCCTACTTTCTTACCCTCTAAACTCAGCCGACGCATGCCTTCAAGCGTCATGCGGCGGCCAACGTCGGTAAAACGCTCTACACGGCTTACATCAAATACAACGCGCTGACCGAGCTTCTCAGTTTCTAAACGATAGAGCAGGCTCTCTGCTGCGTTGAACGTAAAGCTACCCTGCAAGGTGATGATGCTTGTTCCATCATCGGTAGTGACTGTGCGAACAGAACGTGAAACCACGCCGTCCACTTCCATCATGTGCATGGACATATCCGATGACATGCGCTTGAAAAGCTCGACTCCGCGAACACTGTTACCGTGCGAATCAAGAGGAGGGGAGTACGCGCCCACGCCAAGCTGTCCCGGAATTGCACCGAGAATACCGCCAGCTACCCCCGACTTAGCGGGAATTCCAACATCGGTAAACCATTCACCGGCGGAATCGTACATGCCAGAAGATGCCATGACCGAAAGGACATGGCGCACCACGCTACGTTTAATGAGGCGCTCGCCAGAAACCGGATGCACACCACCTGTTGCGAGGGTTGCACTCATCATTGCAATGTCTTGAACATTGACCATAATCGAGCACTGAGCGGTATAGCCGGCAACAGCTTCGTGGGCTTTGCCCTCCATCATGCCGTAGCTGGTGAGCATGTGCGCGAACGCGAGGTTGCGGTGCGCGTGATCCATTTCAGACTGGAAAATCTCTTTATTCATGGTGAGCTTGCGCCCAGCCAAAGTGGAATAAAAATCAATGAGGCGATCCACCCGCTCCTGCATGGTGGCGTCTTTACTTATCAGCATTTGATGAGCCAAGATAGCGCCAGCATTAATCATTGCGTTTTTAGGACGCTTGGTTCCTTCTTCAATCGACAAGTCATTAAAAGCATCACCCGAAGGTTCAACATCGATTTTTGTTTCAACAAAATCGATACCGCGATCTGTCAAAGTAGCGGCGTAGGTAAACGGCTTAGACATGGACTGAATAGAAAACTCAGCTTCAACGTCGCCTGCGGAATACGTGCGTCCCTCAGCCGTTGTCATTGCAATGGCCAATAGGTCGGGGTCGGCATCTTTGAGCGCGGGAATGTAGTCGGCAACATCGCCGCTCTTGGTCTCGCGAACTGACTCGAGGATTTCCGTCAGATAATCGGGGATAGGAGTACGCATCTGTCCTGTCTTGAATCATAGGAGTGGGCAAAGTTTATTTATATAACTATTGGTGTTCTTTTGGCTATCAATGGTGATAAAAAGCTCGATGCTCACCTTTGCTGGCTCCGCGAAGCCTCCCACGTCACCGTCTACTATTTAATTCAAGACGGATGCGCGTGTTATCAGCGCGTTCAAAACTCACACAGATGTAAGGACTCACGATGGCCGATACTTTGCCCGCTTGCCCCGAATGTTCAGAAGACTATACCTATGAAAACGGAGCCTTGTTGGTCTGCCCTATGTGTGGCCATGAATGGTCAGCTGAAGGCGAGAGCACTGAGGGAAGCGATGAGGCAACCTCTTCTGTAGTGAAGGACGCGGTAGGGAATGAGCTACAAGACGGTGATACCGTGACTATCGCCAAGGGTTTGAAAGTCAAAGGCGGTGCCGATATCAAAGCTGGCACGAAGGTGCGCGGTATCCGTTTGCTGGAATCTCCCGTAAACGGTCATGATATTGAGGCAAAAGTTCCAGGTGCCGGTCAGATGTTCCTCAAATCTTCCGTGGTGAAAAAAGCTAACTAGCTCTTGTTGCCAGCTCTATAAAGCAGGGGGGAAAGAGTGGTGAGTGGGCGAGCTGAGACCAAGATTTTTCAGCAGTATCTACCACCACAACACATTGCTAATGTTGCTTATTTACTCGGGGTAAGTTGTAGTATGGGTTACATGGAAACACCTTTTGGCAAGACTCTTGGAGTCTTTGAAGACAAGCAGTCCTTCTACGATAAATTCCCTGAAACTGGCGAAGGCTGGAACCTTCAGGAGTATCCCGGTAAATGCCCTCTCGGCATCACCTTGTTCGACGGTAACCCCGAGGACGATCCCCGCTGGGTAGTAACTTTCTGCGCACCTCGTCAAGAAGTAGAGCTGTCAGAAACTCCTTCCGGTGAATGGCCTGTTATTGCCTTTGATCGTAACTCAGGTGATATTTACCTTTTGGCAGAAAGCATGCCTTTCGATCGGGCAAAAAGCTCTTACGATCATCTCTCATACAAGATTGATTAATCCCCAATTAAAAAGCTGGCAACTTCTTGTAAGTTGCCGGCTTTTTAGCTGCTAGGCGCGTGTGTTGTTTGCCAGTTTATCGAGAAACATCTTCCACCACTGTTTGAGCTCGGAAAGATTCTCGTTGGTGGTCAACCCGTCGTGGTTGATAGCCACCGCTGACTTTCCGCCAGGTTTATCTTGAATATTAATTGAAACTTTTGACTCATCAGCAAGATTAATCCGCCAGTACCGCCATTTTTCGGTGCTACTCACGCGTGGCTGACCATCTCGAGGAACCCCGGCAAATTCAAGGGCTTGATCGGCTTGGCTTCGTAGTAACTTTAGCGCCGCATCCTTATCAATGGGCAAGGTTTTAGATACGGTTGCGCTGAAGGAACCATCGCACCGCTCACCCGTTTGTCGTCTGCCGATGTGTTGCTCATAGGCAACCGTTACACCCTGAGCCCACCACTCCGGGCTGGTTGAATTGCCCGCCTCACGAATATGCTCTAAAGCCTTTGCCGCCATATTGGTGTGGTCTAGATCTTTGTGGGGAGCTAAAAATTTTAGCCAATCATTCCACGAAATACCCGAGCCTTTTTCGATGGATTTAATCTGCCGGCCAGTTGCCATAGTGAGGATGCTTTCGCTGGGGTTATTAGTTGAGGGGAAGTCCCGATGATTGGATTTTGAGGGTAGATAGGGGGAGCGCACCACCATAAATGTGAGGGAAAATCTCGGAATGAGCGTCCTGAGGGTCGCTGTTTTCAAATTTGATAGTCAGACCAGCTGCCTCTACCGCCTCCTCATTGATAGCCAGCAACAAAATATCTTCGCGATCGCTATAAAACGCCTGCCAGACCTCGCGTACCTGTTCTACGGACGCGGAGCAATGAATAAAACCGGTTTCTTCAACGGAACGGCCTCGCGTGGAAATAGAATACACGCCGGTGTCTTGGGCGAGAGCAAAATCTTCTGGTAAGGCAAGATGAAACAACATATTGATAGCTTAGTGCGTCATTAGCCTTATTGATGAAATACCTCAAGCTAATGCATTAACTTTTTGTAGTCTTACACTGAACAGCAACTAGAAAAAGTGTGCAGTAAAGTTAGTTTTTATGCACCCCACTTTAGAAATCATTAAACACCGCCACGAAACGGGCTCTTTGCCTCTTCACCGTGAGGATAACGCCCGATTAGCTCTCGTTTTAGAAGGCGGCAGTTCGCGGGCGGCTTACGGGGGTGGCATGATCGGTGTGCTTGAAGACTATGGTTTGGTGGATGCCTTTGACGCCGTCTATGGCACCTCAGCCGGTGCCTTGAACGCTGCCTGGTTTGTGTGCCAGCGGGCGAACGCGAACATGTACGGCTGGTGGGAACCAGAGTCCATGAAGTCCATTATTAACTTCCGCAACGTGTTAGTGCGTAAACCTATTGTGGATGGAGACTATCTCATCGACTATGTCTACCAGAACATTACGCACATGGGCTTTGACGATATCATCGCCTCAGACGTTGAATACCACGCTATAGCCACCGACGCTGATACCGGTGAAAACGTTGACCTTCATCCTTTCATCACCGATGTTCCCAGCCTCAAAAAGGCAATGAAAGCAACCGCCCGCATCCCCGTCTTATCGGGACAACCCGTTGAACTGGCGGGCCGCCGCTTTATAGACGGTGGTATGACAGAGAACGTGCCGGTAGAGACTGCTTTGGCAGATGGTGCGACCCATGTGTTGGTTATTCGTACTAAAGCTCCGAGCGTTGAACTTGCATCTACTAACAAATACAAGCAGCGCGCGGTGACTCGCTGGATGCAAAAACACACCCCAGGTTCAGCACATACCTGGGAAGAACGAAACCAGCGCAAACAAGAAATCGAAATTTTGATGCGAGATACCGCTGATTACGTGCTACAGGTAGCGCCACCGGCTACCGCACCAAAAATTTCTATGGTCAATAGCAATACAGAAACTCTCAAGCGTGCGGTAGAAATCGGAAAGACAGCTATGCAGGCGGCACTTGCTCCGCTGAACCTCACTGAACGCTAACGGCTAATTCGCCAATGATCGCCGGTTAGAGCTGCGCCTTAGAGAGCAGTACACTAATACCTTGGAATTATTTACCAGCAGAAAGTAGGGCGTGAATGAAGTGGCTAATATGGGCTGTGAGTGTCTGCGCATACGTATTAGCTATTATCAATCGCAGCTCATTTTCTGCGTTGGGACCGGTTGCCCAGGAGCATTTTAGTGCTGAGGCAACCGCACTATCAACGTTCGTCACCGTTCAGCTAGTAGTCTATGCGGTAGCTCAAATCCCGGTTGGAATCGCTTTGGACAGGTGGGGCGCGCCAACACTCATCACCAGCGGTCTCACCGGTATGGCGGCAGGTCAACTGTTACTGGGTGCCTCGAACTCAATCCCCGTAGCAATTATCGCTCGTATTTTGGTAGGGGCGGGGGATGCCTGCATCTTCACCTCGATGGTACGGCTAATTTCTGAGTGGTTTGGTTTCAAACAGATACCCGTGATGAACCAGCTCAGCGGAAACATTGGCCAGATTGGTCAAATCATTGCGGTGGCTCCGCTGGTGACGCTGGTTGCTGTTGCCGGTTGGCAGGGAGGCTTTAGCGTCCTTGCGGTTTTGTGTGTTCTCGTCGCTCTAGCTGCAGGTGCAATACTGCGAGACAACCCGCGTCAGAATACGGTGCTTCAGCGCTTGCGCGGCAAAAAAGCAGTGCAAGAGTTTGAAGAAGCTAACCTTGCCCAAGCGCATCAAGCATCACCTATTACCGAGGCGCTACCAATCACCGGCCCTAATTCCAGCGGAATCTTTCCCGCCCTTAAATCTTTGCTCAAACGACCGGGAATCCGCATGGCATTTTGGGTACATCTGAGCACCTCATTCACCATTTTTAACTTCACCCTTTTGTGGGGAACACCGTTTATAACGGGTGGGTTAGGCTACTCGCAGGGTATCGCTGCCACCTTGATAACCACCATCATTGTGACCACCTTGTTATTTGGCGTATTTGCCGGGGGAATGCTTACAAAGTTTGCCCGTTTTCGTGTGCCCATGGTTCTAGCCATAGTAGTGTGCACACAGATTCTGTGGGCTGTCATTCTCTTTATGCCCGGACAACCGCCCCTCTGGTTGCTGTTCACCTTAGTGATCGTGCTGGGGATGAGCGGGCCAATTTCGATGGTCGCCTTCGAACTCGTGCGCGCCCACGCCCCGCTGGCACAGCGTGGTGTCGCCACAGGCATCGCCAATATGGGTGGTTACGTAGGCGCTTTCAGCATGATGCTCATTGTCGGCCTGCTTTTGGACGCCCAAGGTGCAGGCTCCCCGAGCACTTATGCCATGCAACCCTTCAAATGGGCAATGGCATCGCAGCTGGTAGTGGGAGCACTAGGAATATGTATGATTCTGCGCGAGTACCCCAAAGCCAAGCGATATCTTCTCTCAAAATATCCACCGGCACGCAAAGTGTAGAGGGTACTCGCGCAGGCAACAACTTAGCCGTGGATATACCGCGTGAGATGCTGGGAGGTCAGCGTTGAACCCTGCTCAACCAGTTCTGCTGGCGTGCCGGTAAAGACTACCGAACCACCGTCGTGACCGGCTCCCGGGCCAAGATCGATGATGAAATCGGCGTGAGCCATAACAGCCTGATGGTGCTCAATAACAATCACGGTCTTGCCAGAATCTACCAGATGATCAAGCAAAGTTAGCATTTGCTCTACATCTGCTAGGTGTAGACCCGTGGTGGGTTCATCCAGCACAAAGATACCCGCTGCCTCATCCATCTTGGTCACCAGCTTCATACGCTGGCGCTCACCGCCAGAGAGCGTATTGAGCGGCTGACCTAACTTGATATACCCCAGACCGACTTCAACAAATCGCTTGAGAATTTTGGCGGCTGCTGCCACTTTAGTTTCTTTGGCACTGAAAAACTCAAAAGCCTGTTCAGCTGACATTTCAAGTACATCCGAAATATTCACCCCACCCAAGGTGTACTCGAGAACCGAGGTATCAAAGCGCTTACCTTCGCAGGTTTCACAGACGGTTGAGACGGTCGCCATCATGCCAAGGTCGGTGTCGATGGTGCCAGAGCCCTTACAGGTAGGGCAGGCACCTTCAGAGTTCGCACTAAACAAAGCAGGCTTTACTCCGTTTGCTTTAGCGAACGCTTTGCGAATGGGTTCAAGGACGCCCGTGTAAGTACCCGGGTTTAAGCGGCGCGATCCCTTAATAGGGGTTTGATCAACTACCACTACAGGGTATTTTGTCCCGTCAATCTCTTGAGTTTCACCGTCAACCAGGGCACCGTGTATGAGCGAACTTTTGCCGGATCCAGCTACCCCCGTAACAGCGGTAAGAACGCCTAAGGGAATATCAACGTCTACATTTTTTAGGTTGTTAGCTGAAGCCCCGCGCACCTGAAGATGACCGGTTGGCTGGCGTACCGCGTCCTTGAGCTGGGCTTTATCACCCAGATGGATTCCCGTGACTGTGCCGGATGTCCTCAAACCCTCGATATCACCTTCGTAACAGATTTGACCGCCGTGAGAACCAGCTGCCGGGCCCATATCAACCACGTGATCGGCGATAGCGATAGTCTCTGGCTTGTGCTCAACAACCAACACCGTGTTGCCCTTATCTCTCAGCGAGAGCAGTAGCTGGTTCATCCGTTCAATATCGTGCGGATGCAAACCGACAGTTGGTTCATCGAACACGTAGGTGACATCGGTGAGTGCTGATCCCAGGTGGCGAATCATCTTGGCTCGCTGTGCCTCACCACCTGAAAGAGTGGACGCGGGACGATCAAGCGATAGATACCCCAGCCCAATGTGCACAAACGATTCAAGAGTGTGCACCAAATTATTGAGCAGAGGCGTGACTTCGGGGTAGTCAAGATTCTTGACCCACTGCGCAAGATCGCTGACCTGCATGGAGCACAAATCAGCGATGTTCTTACCCTCAACGAAAGAGTTTCGGGCAGGTCCGCTCAGCCGGGTGCCCTGACATTCGGGGCAGGCAACAAATGTAACTGCGCGGTTCACAAACGCTCGTACGTGCGGTTGAACTGCGTCCTGATCTTTAGAGAACATCGACTTTTGCAGGCGGGGAACCAAGCCCTCGTAGGTCATGTTGATACCCTCAACCTTGATGCGAACAGGCTCTTTATAGAGGAAATCCTGAAGCTGCTGCTCGGTAAAGTCTTTGATAGGAACATCAGAAGGGTAGAAACCAGAACCGCGAAATAGGCGCTCGTTCCAACCGCCGGGATTGTAGCCGGGAATCGTGAACGGGCCATCTTCTAACGATTTCGTCTCATCGTAGAGCTGAGTCAGGTCAATATCGCTGATGCGTCCCAAACCTTCGCATCGCGGGCACATGCCGCCGGTGCGTTTAAAAGTCACGTGCTCAACCTTGGCGTCCCCGCCTTTTTCGACCTTGCGAGCGCCGGTAGCAGTTACCGAGGGGACGTTGAAAGAATAAGCCCCGGGTGAGCCCAAGTTGGGCTGAGCTACACGGGAGAATAAAGTACGCAACATAGCCGTGGCATCAGTGGCAGTACCAACCGTTGAACGGGGGTTTCCGCCGATGCGTTCTTGGTCAACGATGATTGCGGTTGTCAGACCCTCTAACGCATCGACCTCGGGCCGGTCTTGAGAGGGCATGAATCCCTGCACAAAGGTGGAGTACGTTTCGTTAATCAAACGCTGAGATTCAGCAGCAATTGTGCCAAAAACTAAGGAGCTTTTACCGGAGCCTGAGACACCCGTAAAAACGGTCAAACGGCGCTTGGGAATGACTAAAGAAACATTGCGTAGGTTGTTGTGCCGGGCTCCGTGTATCTCGATGTACTGGTGGGAATCCGCAATGTGGTGTTCTGTCATATAGAGCTCATTTCAAAGTTGCGACGGTTGGCAAAAGTTTAGCTGAGAAATTTTGCGGTAACAGTAGTTTCCGTAGTTCATGCTGGATGAGGGTACTGTTGAATAAGGGGGAACTCAAGTAAAAATACTTTCCCTAACAATAAAATAGAAGCGGTGAGAGAAAGAGTAAGACCATGCAGGGGTTAGAAACATTCGGGGTAGGGGTTGGCGTCTTAGCCGGTTTGATGCTTCCCATTCAAACATGTTTAAACTCCCGCCTGCGTGAGTCGGTTGGCTCGCCATTTCTCTCGTCTTTAATATCGTTTATCGGCGGTACAATTTTTCTTTTTATCGTGACTTTGGTGGTCAACGGTTCTGTGCTCTTTCCACTAAAGACTTTTACAGAGAACCCCGCCTGGCTCTGGCTCGGTGGCTTCTTCGGCGTGATTGGCCTAACCACTAATATCTTTATTTTCCCTAAACTTGGCGGCGTGCAAACGGCTATCCTACCTATTACCGGCCAGATTATTATGGGGCTGATTATCGATACTTTCGGTCTGTTTTTCTCGGCTCAACAGGCTTTAAGCATCGCTCGTGTTTTGGGTGTCTCACTCGTTATTGCTGGCGTAGTTGGAGCGGTTGTTCTGGGGCAAAAACGCTCGCACCTTGAAAAGACCGTGGAGGTTAAAGTTTCACCCACCGATGCCCAGAACGCGGGACTGTGGGGCTGGCGTGCGCTGGCTCTGGGAACCGGTTTTTTGATGGCCGCGCAATCAGCGATTAACGGTCACTTAGGTGTGGTTCTTGGCTCTAGCGTTAAATCCGCCTTTATCTCGTTCGTAATCGGCACCGTTGTACTTGCAATCATCGCCTTTGTGCTGAGGCTGAAAATTCGCATTCGCGTACCAGCGGGAAAGAGCAAGAACCCCTGGTGGATGTATTTTGGCGGTGTACTCGGCGCGCTGTATGTATCCGGTAGCGCTTTGCTAGTGCCGATTCTTGGCACAGGGCTGACGGTTATGGCAGCGCTTGTCGGCATGATTGCCGGTTCGTTGCTGGTGGATAAATTTGGGCTGTTGCAGGCACCTAAGCGGACGGTGACGCTGACGCAGGTGCTCAGCCTGGGCGTCATGGTGGTTGGCATTGCTATGGTTCGTTTGACATAAAAATACCCACATATTCTGCGGGGACTGAAAAGTCCGTAGACGAAAAACATCTCACTTTAGGAAGGCATCATGGCAACTATCGACCACACAGCAATTTACGTAAAAGACTGAGAGGCTACCCGCCAGTTCTACATCGAGTATTTTGGTGCAACGTCAAACGAAAAATACCATAACCCTAAGACCGGTCTGCAGACCTATTTCTTGACTTTTGAAGGTTCTGCCCGTCTTGAGATTATGACCCGCCCCCGCGTTAGCAGAGGTAGCCGGCCACCTTGCTTTTGGCTGGAACCACCTGGCATTTTCCCTCGGTTCTAAAGAGGCTGTGGACGAGCTGAGCGCCCGCATAGAAGCCGACGGCTGGCCCTCGCACCACAGGCGATGGCTACTACGAAACCGCTTTCTTAGATGTTGAAGGCAATCAGGTAGAGATTACCGCCTAAGTCTTGAGACACAGTAGAGGACGCGGGCCCCTATTGCAGGGGCACGCGTCCTTTTTCGTACTCTGATTTCGGTACCTTTACGGTACTCGCAAGCGCCACTGATCGGTGGAGAATTTCTCATCTACCAGCTTTTGCCCCGCATCCAAATCAGCTTGGCTGAGTTCACCCATGTGGGATGCGTAGCGCGAGGTGAAAGTATCGATGAGGGTCTGAACTACTTCTTCCCGAGTGGCTCCGGTTTGTCGGCGTAACGGATCAACGCGTTTTTTCGCGGAACGAATGCCCTTATCCACTATTTTGACCTTGCCGATGCGAAGCACCTCCATCATTTTGTCGGCGTCGATATCGTACGACATCGTGACATGGTGAAGTACCGCGCCGTTGATGCGTTTTTGCGCAGCTCCACCAATCTTGCCGTGATCAGACGTAATGTCGTTAATGGGCTGGTACCAAGCATTAACTCCTAGCTTTTTGAGCGCGGCTAAAACCCACTGATCAAGATATTCATAGGATTGCTCGTAACTAAGACCCGCCACCAATTCTTCGGGCACATAGATTGAATACGTGACGCAGTTGCCGGCCTCCATAAACATGGCACCGCCCCCAGAAATCCGTCGGACAGCCTGAATACCGTACTTGTCGACGCCCTCCTGATTAATCTCGTTCTGATAGGACTGGTAAGAACCAAAGACCACCGCGCGATCCTCCCAATCCCAAATACGCATGGTGGGGCCGCGGCGTCCTGCCTGTACTTCTTCAAGTAAATACTGATCGAGAGCCACGTTCAGCGGCGAGGGGAGCGGGCCGGGGTTCAGAACTTCCCATTCATAATCGGTAAAATCTTTGGCACCCGAAACTGCCCGCTTGACCACAAGCGCTACATCCGCCGTCGAAAAACCGTGCAGCGCAAGGTTTTCACCGTACCGAGCTAATGACGCATCCAGACGGTTCTTGAGCTCTTCAGCTGAATCCTTAACAGAAGCTCCAACTAATGCCTGCGTTAAGTTATCGAAAGCCCCCTCAGGCTCTAGAAAATAGTCGCCAGAAATTTGTGTGGAGGTAATGATCTCATCCTCAACGGCAACATCAGCCACCAGTAGCTTGCCGCCGGGAACCTTGTACTCAAAATGATAGGAAGTAGTGCTCATGTCCAGAGTCTATGCCAGCGCTACTGGCATGTATAGGAAGTTCGCAACCGGCCAATCTCAACCGGTAGACCGAATTGGCAATCAGCTTAATTACCGGTTTTATCTGTACAAACCACGGATATGTGACCCACAATAAAACCATGGCTGAAACTAAATTCCAAGGAACCGAAGTACACACCGTAGGCGAGCTACCCGCAGTAGGCGCGCTCGCACCGGCGTTTTTGACCGTCAACACCGACCTAGAAGACGTCAGCGCGGATAAGTACTCAGGGAAGAACATTGTTCTCAACATTTTCCCGTCCATCGATACCGGCGTCTGCGCTCAGTCAGTACGCCAGTTCAACAAGGACGCCACCAAGCTCGAGAACACCGTAGTAGTGGGCGTCTCACAGGACCTTCCTTTTGCGCTAGGACGCTTCTGTGCAGCTGAAGGTATCGAAAACGTAGAGGCTACCTCAGCTTTCCGATCATCATTTGGCGATGACTACGGTGTGAAGATGGAAGACGGACCGCTAGCTGGCTTGCTCGCTCGCGCGGTAGTTATTATCAACACCGAAGGTGAAGTTATCTACACTGAGCTCGTTCCTGAAATCTCAGAAGAACCTAACTACCAGGCAGCTTTGGACGCGCTCAAGAAGTAGCGTTAGTGCCTCAACACAACTTTTATCGGCCCCGTTGCACCAAGCAACGGGGCCGATTTTATGGGGTCTACCTACTAGATAAGAACTGCGTAGAAGTGAAGCAAGAGGGAATATCTTGGGCGCACGCGTCCTTATACTGGTGTAAGAAAACCCAAAGTAAAGGATGCTTTCAATGAGCGAAAATGTAGAACGCACGCAAGACCCCAACTATCGTGCGGTAACAGTGGAACGCGTGGGATCAAAGCACTACCGCGCTACCAATAAAAACGGCGACACCCTGGAATTTGGGCAGGGCGAAGGTCTGCTCACTCCCGTGGAACTTTTGCTCGCCGCAATCGCAGGATGCTCGTCGGTAGACCTTGATGTGGTGACCTCGCGCAGAAGCGAACCCGAAAAGTTCGAGGTTCTCGCCTCGGGCATCCGTCAGGACGAAAACGGGGCAGTGAGCCTGGACGATATTGAAGTTAGCTTCAACGTCAAGTTCCCGGCCACAGCGGACGGCGAAAAAGCCCAGGGTATGGTGGATCGCCTCATTAAACTTTCTGCAGAAAAAGACTGCACGGTCTCTCGCACCGTAGAACACGGCGCGTCCGTCACGTTCATCAATGAAAATGCATAGTTAGTACCGACTAAAGAGCTATGGCAAGGGCATCTGTTGAGATAACAGATGCCCTGTAGGTTTTAAAGCGTCGAAAACTTGAAGGTTATACAGGCCCATGTCAGGAACTATCGAGTAAACGCGTGAGATGACCCGGTGAACAAACTTAGAAAGAACGCCGCGCAATGGTAATCTAAAGAAAGTCTTAAGGGGCATAAGAAAACATTAAGATGCCCGTTCACCAACGTTACGGAAAAACACTCCCATGGCTTCACACTCAGCCGGGTCGGATTTAGAGCACACTAACGCTACACCCGACGACCCCAAGCTTAAGCGCGGACTCACCAACCGTCACCTTCAAATGATCGCAATCGGCGGTGCCATCGGTACTGGCCTCTTCGTGGCATCCGGCGAGACCATTGCTATAGCAGGTCCCGGCGGCGCAATCCTCGCCTACGCCCTCATCGGCATTATGGTTCTGCTTCTCATGCAGTCCCTAGGCGAAATGGCAGCAAACCTGCCGGTAGCGGGCTCATTCCAGACCTTTGCCACCCGCTACGTTTCACCTTCATTCGGTTTCGCAATGGGCTGGAACTACTGGTTCAACTGGGCTATCACCCTCGCAGCCGAACTTGTAGCGGCCGGCATCATCATGGCCTACTGGCTACCCAACACCCCAGGCTGGGTATGGGCAATAGCTTTCCTCGTGGTTCTCTTTGCGATCAACGCCCTTTCCGTCAAAGGCTTCGGCGAATCTGAATTCTGGCTAGCTGCCATCAAAGTTACCGCCGTAATTCTCTTCCTCATCTTTGGTACCCTCATGATTTTCGGTATCATCGGTGGACACACCGCTGGCTTTTCAAACTGGACCGCAGACGGCGGACCTTTCCAAGGCGGTTTTGTATCAATCCTGGCAATCTTTATGGTTGCCGGCTTCTCCTTCCAGGGAACCGAAATGATTGGTGTTGCCGCTGGTGAAGCTGAGAACCCGCGTCGTGACGTTCCCAAAGCTATTAAGACCGTTTTCTGGCGCATCATGCTCTTCTACATCGGTGCAATTTTTGTTATCGGCACCCTGATTGTGTGGACTGACCCCAACTTGCTCAAGACCGATACCACCGATATTGCGTACTCACCCTTCACCTTGGTCTTTGAACGCGCCGGTATCGCTTTTGCAGCCTCCGCAATGAACGCAGTTATCTTGACGGCGATTCTCTCTGCAGGTAACTCCGGTCTCTACATCTCATCCCGTATGCTCTACGGTCTGGCTCAAGAGGGCAAGGCGCCCAAGATTTTCCAGAAAGTCACCAAGAACGGTGTGCCGATGCCCGCCCTCATCGCAACCGCTGCCGTTGGCTTGGTAGGCTTCATCGCCGGTCTGATTTCTGAACACGGTGCATATACTTGGCTCATCAATATCTCCGGACTTTCCGGCTTTATCGTATGGGTAGGCGTGGCAATGTGCCACTACCGTTTCCGCCGCGCATACGTAAAACAGGGGCACGATGTGAAAGACCTGCCCTACGTAGCGCCCTTCTTCCCCTTCGGCCCGATTCTCGCGTTCGCTATGTGCCTCATCGTGATTCTCGGTCAGAACTATGAAGCAGTGTTTGCAGGACGCGGCATGGAAGTACTGAGCGCCTACATCGGCTTGCCCGTGTTCATCGCGGTATGGCTGATTCACAAGGCTGTCACCAAGTCCAAGACTGTCCCGCTGGAAACCATGGACGTCTCAGGTCTGGACGTTCCGCAGCGCTAGAGCTGTTTGAACCGTAACTACATACGAAATTCCCGAGCTACATATGTTTTTCATAGGTAACTCGGGAATTTTGTATTCCAATCAGTGTTTATTTGAGTGTGGTTGTGGAGAGCCAAGCTACGCATGGTCGCCAGCAGTCCCTCTCACTTCACTCGCGCGGGGCGCTCGGAAGTGATTCACGCCAGACCCGATGCCAGCTGGCGACCATGCGTAGCTTCCTCTTCAATTGGTGAGAGAATAGCCGAGTTACAGGAAGAACTCTCCGGCAGAATATGTATATGGCTCTTTACAATCTAGAATTTCGCGAGTGGGATACACCTGTTGGAGTTAGCGGGTCAGCCCTGTTCCGTGAACCGCTTGGTACCGGTATCTATGTCCTGGTTTTTGCTAATGGCGAGGAATATGTGGGGCAGACTATTAACTTCATGAAGCGTTTTACACAACATCGGCATCGTTGGGACGATATCGTAAAGGTGCGTTTTGCCTCGGTAGCAAAGAAATACTTAGACGAAGCTGAAGCAACCTTGATAGCCTAAAGAGGTTTAGAATACCGTCTTCGGAATCTGATGCTAACATCCCATCCACTTGGTTCATCGCCTCTAGATCTGACCATTGATCCTCAAATTCAACAGCAATGGTTAGAAGCTCGAGAAGACTTTCAACCTTCACAAATTTCGAATAAAAGAGTTGAAATTGCTAAGTCTCGAGAGACAAAGAATGAAAAATTTCAGGCTTTAGCTGAACACCCATTTGGTGAAGCTGTGATTGAGACCGTGGCTGAGTACGTGCATCAGGTTATTCCTTTCCCCAGAACAGACAGAACACTATCTTTGGACAGTGACTGCGATGCCAAGCACTAACAAGCGTAAAAACCATCAAAGGCTTGCTACTTTGAGTATCCAGAATGTTGAAATGTTGTATATTTTCGAAGAACTCGAAAATGATGAATGGTTACCGTACACAGCTATCAATACTGCAGTGATTGAAAATATACCGTCAGAATTTGAAGGCTATATGGACGTTCATGGTTCATACCGCACAGCGGGTGAAGTAAACCAAATCTTTTATCAGGGAATCTATGGCATCCAAGATTTTTTTGAAAAGCCTGAGATTCTGCAAGCGGCTCGTTCCTTAGCTTTAGGTCAGATGCGTAAAGGACGTGCTATGTTTTCTCGCTTTCATAACGCGGCAATGACAGACGCGATCTTTTTGCACATTGCTAAACAGCAAAAGACTCTCCGGTAAGTTGTTACTAAAGCGATAGCAGGACGCCTATGGCCAACTGGCTCGGGGCTGGCGTTTAAGGGAAGTTGACCAAAGGCGTCCTGCTCAAGCGTCCTAAACCGTTAGCTGTTTACTGATCAAAAGACGCCGCCTACAGGCCGTACTGCACAGGCACTACGCCCTTTTCAGCCACGTACTTGAGGTTTTCAAAGTCCTTCATGCACTGCTGTGCGTAACCCTTGGACCACTGGGCAAGTGCGACGTCAAGAGGCTTACCGCCCTCGGCAAAGATCGCGATATCGCCGATGCGGTGTGACTGCGCGTGTGCGCGCGCCAGCAGGGATGCGCACAGCTTGGCGGTGCCTTTGAGACTGTCGGCGTCCAGCGCGGCGAGATTGATAGAACCCTTCATATCGCGGAACTGACGCACATAGTAGTCGCGGGGGAGCCCGTCGTGGCCGGGGATGCGGTCAACCCAACCTAAGAACATATCGGACTGCGCTTGTAGAACCTTTTGCGATGCCACCACGCGGTAACCGTTGCCGCGGATCTCGTTACCGCCGGGAATGTGCGCCTGGGAGCCCATCTTGCCGTACTGGTAGAGAACGGATGTCTGTGCCTCTTTGATCTGCAGGAACAGGGGAGCACGGTTGACATCCTCGAGCAGAGAAATATAGCAGCGCGTGCCCACCGACCCTACGCCGACCACGCGAAGCACCTGGTCAACAACCTCAAAGCTCTGCAGCAGGTAGCGAATTTCGCTGGATGCGCTGTTGATGTACTTGCCCCACAGGGTCTCTTGGACTTCCTTGGGCAGGGCATCGGAGTGCATGGTCAGCGGTGGCTGGTCAACGATGCGGTGGCTACCGTTTTCCTCGCGCACGGCAAACTTGGCAAGCGCCTGCGCTGAGTTGCGAGTACGCGCCTTATTGGTGATTTTCTCGAACTGTTTGCGCATTTTGCCGTGGGTGAGCGTGGGCAAAATGTTGTCTGCATTCACGGAGTAGTAGAAGCGCTCAAGCGTATCAAGCTCCAGCATCTCGAGCAGGGTCTCGCGGTAGTACTTGGAGGTCTTGCGGGTAAGCTCGAACGCGGTTTCTTCGCTCTCTTTGTTATCGAGAGCTGCCAGGTAGACAGATGCCATCAGGCGTTTGAGGTCCCATTCCCAGGGGCCATAACCTGACTCGTCGAAGTCGTTGAGATCGAACAGGAGCTTACGTTCGGGCGATGCGTAAAAACCGAAGTTAGAGATGTGCGCGTCTCCGCAAATGAGCATGTGAACGGCCGAGTTAGGAACCGTTGCCAAATCAGCTGCCATGACGCCGGCGGTGCCGCGGTAGTAAGCGAAAGGTGATTCGAGCATGCGCCCCATACGCACCGGAACTAGATGCGCCAGACGCGTCTGGTTTTGTTCCATGAGGATGTCCAGCGGCTCGCGCTCACGCTTAATCGGTTCTGAAAGAGCGGCGATATCGGATTTTGAGAGCACGGTGGGAGCCTTCCTCACATCGGTTTTTACGCGCAAAAATGCTTTTACTTAACAGTAACCGGTTGCACCGGACAGGGTGTAACTGAACGGGGTTTGTGACGGGTGGACGCGGGTGGCTCAGTAGGCGCGGACGCGGGTGCTTGAAAAGAGTCGTGCAACAATCAAAAACTTTCCCCGGAATATTTTTCGCCCGCATCATGTTCTGGTGAGCATGAAGGTTTCTATTATTGGTGCGGGCAAGCTCGGTACGGCTCTTGCCCGTCTATCTGTTGCGGTCGGGCATCAGACGCTCATTCACGCGCGTCCTAAACCCATGCTCGAACTCATTCTCTCAACCGTGGTGCCCGAGGCTCAGCTGGTGAGTTTTGAAGAGGCGGCTACGGCTGATGTGGTCATTCTTGCGCTGCCTCGCACCGCGCTCGTCGATTTCGATTTTACGCAGGTTACCGGCGTCATCATCGATGCGACTAATCCGTGGGCTGCTACAGGTACCGTTGGCGAGCATACTGCGCTGAAAGGTTTGAATGTGCCCGTGGTTCGCACGCTCAACCATATTTCTTATGAGGAATTAACCTCAGACTCGCAGGCTCTGAACCCCAACGCGCTTTCCCGCGCGGTTGCTGTGGTGGACGCTGGCCCCGGCACTGAAACCGCTGTTGAGCTGGTGCGCTCGCTGGGCTTTGAACCGGTGGTTGTTTCACCTGAAGTAGCTGAGCTATTTGAGCCCGAGGGTGACCTCTTTGGTGCCTGGTTGACCGGTGAGAACATTCGCACAGAGACCGCTCGATAGCCGTCTCTGGCAACCGGCGGGCAGGGGAGTGGGCTAGAATTATCTGCAGTTTTGGTTATTTGTGCGAAGGTGGTCTGTCTCGTGGCTAAGCTTTATTTCCGTTATGGCGCGATGAACTCGGGTAAATCGACTGCGCTGTTGCAGGCTGCTTATAACTATGAGGAGCGGGGTCAGCGCGTCTTGCTCGCTAAGCCGCGTGTTGATACCAAGGGTGATACTGAGATTGTGTCGCGTTTGGGGGTGACGCGTCAGGCGGACTTTCTGATTGGTCCTACCGATAGCGCGCTAGACCTTTTTCATGCCGCAGCTGCCCAGGACGAGAACGACGGACGCATGCACTGGCATCTGCCGGTTTCGTGTCTGCTCGTGGATGAGGCTCAGTTTCTGACTGCCGAGCAAATTGATGACCTCATGCGCATCGCTGTGGTGGAGGACATCCCGGTAATGGCGTACGGCATTCGCACGGACTTCAAGACGATTGCTTTTCCTGGCTCGTCGCGTCTGCTGGAAATCGCGCACACCCTGGAAGAGCTGAAAACGATTTGCCGGTGCGGGCGCAAGGCTCTCTTTAACGGACGCACGGTGGACGGCACCTTCATCTTTGACGGCGACCAGGTGGCTATCGATGGTGTGCACGTGGGCTACGAGTCGCTGTGCGCGACCTGCTACTTGGAGGAATCTGGCGGGAAGCTGAGTCAGTAGGTTAGCACGATTTCGACGCTCACCTTTGTGAGCGGACGCTCCCTTTTCATGTGGAAAAGTTAACAATGAAAGTAAATTCAATTCGAATTTAAAATAATAAATCAGAATATTAACTATTTGTTGTTAAATTTCTTTTTTAAAAAGTGTCGTTTTCAATATTTCTATACCTATTGTCTTACCGTTAGTAATAGATGTACATCGCCATACTC
>JBHWPN010000068.1:0-18373 GCA_043424895.1 Rothia sp. (in: high G+C Gram-positive bacteria)
TGCTCAAGTGGATCCCCAGCGTCGCCCCTGGGGATCGCGCTTTCCACGGCTGACAATCCGCGATACGGTGCGAGCAGAAGCTGTGCTGGCGGATCAGCTCGGAATCGACTCTTTTAAGTACGTTATTGGTGCCTCTTTGGGCGGTACTCGCTCTTTGGAATGGGCGGCGTGTTTTCCCGAGCGTGTTCGCGGGTGCGCCGTGATTGCCTCGGCGCCGAGCGCAACTGCCGACGTTCTTGCCTGGGGGCATATTCAAAACCTTGCAATCCGACAAGACCCTGACTTTAACGGCGGAGACTATTATGGCGGGCAACCACCTGAAACGGGACTGGGCTTAGCCCGTCGTGTCGCTCATACAACCTACCGGTCAGCGGCTGAGCTTGACTTTAGGTTTGGTAGAGAGCCCCAACCGCAAGAGGATCCCTTTGCCCCCGGGTCTGGCCCCCGTGGTAGATACCAGGTAGAGAGCTATCTTGATTACCACGGTTATAAAATTACTCGGCGTTTTGATGCGAACTCTTATCTTGTTATTAACGAGGCGATGATGAGTCACGATGTTGCAAGAGACCGCGGGAGCCTGAAAGAGGCATTAGCGAACACCCGGTGTTCCTGGCTTATTGCATATGTTGACTCAGATAGGTTATTTACGCCAAGTGACTCACTCATCCTGGCTGCAGCGGTACCGAAACCTGTTGAGCCATATGTTATTCACTCTCCTTCGGGACACGACGGGTTCCTCATTGAAACTAAACAGGTCGAGAGAATATTGCGTCTAGCACTAGATGCTCAAGAACAATCAGAATTACTTGAAAAGGAATTAGAAACTACGGAGTCGGTGGAAACGGCAGCCTAACTTCTACCTGTAAAAACTTCAAGGACGCGAGGTGCTACTGCATCTCGCGTCCTTGTTTGTTCTCTACCCTACTTAGGAAGGCATAACCGTCAGGGATTATTTGACCCGGCGAACACCCTGGGATTCAGTCCAAGTGAGCTCAGCACCGGAAGTGAACTTCAGATGGGTCTTGCCATCAGCACCTCGGTACTCATCGGTAGTCGGGAAGCCCAACGTATTGATGTAACCGTTGCGCACCCAGTAGTAGTACAGTGCGCCACGAGAATTGAGTGCGTGGGCACCGCCTTGCTCTGACCAGTAGACGCCCGTTTCGCGTCCGTTATCGTTACCGAAATAAACTGCTGCGCCAGAACCCACCTGGAACTCATCGGTAATTGGCTTGCCATAACCGCTAAAGTTTCCTGAGCTCATCCACTTAGCGTGAATAGCACCGCGCTTGACCATAGTGTGCGCACCGTATCGTGAGCTCCAGTAAAAGGCAGTTTCACGGCCGTTGATAGAGAAACTAGCAACTGCACCATCGTTGAACCCAACCTCATCGGTGGTTGGGTAGCCATAGATCAACAGACCACCTTCGTCAGCCCATTTGTTGAAGATGGCGCCGCGACCATTGAGTGAATGTGCACCGAATGCCGAGTTAGAGTAGACAGCGGTGTGCTTACCGGTGGTTGGCTGTACGAACCAAGCTTTTTTACCACCGTTGGTGAAAGGGACCTCATCCATCGTAGGGTAGCCCCAGGTCTTTTCGGCACCGACCGCACGGAAACGTTGTCCGATAGCAGTCGCCCAATCTACGCTGTACGCACCGTATGAAGGATGCCAATAAATTGATTTATTCTTTGAGAAATCCTGAGCTACGCCGTTATTAGCGGTCTTATATTCAGCGCTGGTGGGAGAACCATAGATATTTTGGGACCCAGTTGTACGGTAGTGGTCCCCGATAGCTCCGGCGACGGAGTAAATAGGTTGGGTTGGGGTAGTTGCCTGAAGGCGCTGAGTGCTGATGTTTTTGTATGAAGCGTTGGATGCGAAATCAGCTAGTTGCTTGAGGTCTCCGTTGAAGACGTTAGAGTCACCGGAGAACGGGCCCGAAGCGCTGTACTGCCAGATGTCATAGGTGCTGTAGCCAGCAGGCATCTTGCCGGGGGACGAAGTGCCTGAATACGACGCGATATGTAGGGGAAGGTGTGAGAATGCCGAGGTGTTGTTAGTGCATTCCGTCCACCAGCTGGTGGTGGTGTATATGGCGGGGTAACGGCCGGTGAGATTGCGGTATTCATTGATGAATGAGCTAATCCAGCTCACCATTTCAGTGGGGCTCATGTCATAACACATATTGCCCAAGTCGCTGTAGGGGTTGTGTTCGATATCGAGAAGCCCCGGCAGAGTCTTGCCGTCGTTGCTCCAGCTTCCGCCATTTGCGACGAAGTAACGAGCCTGTGTAGCACCGGAGCTGTCAGTTGGAATCGCAAAGTGGTATGCACCGCGGTACATGCCCTGATTCGAAGCCCCCGAGTACTGGGTATTAAAGACTGAAGATCGATAGAAGGTACCCTCGGTAGCTTTGATGTAGGCAAAACGTGCACCTTGATCGTATTCAGCCTGCCAGTTAACCTTGGGCTGCCAACCTGAGACATCCATACCTAAGATGCCGGTACCGGTCGGAGAGACTGCGGCTGCCTGAGCAAGTTTTGCAGTGGGCTCAGCAGAGCCGGGTGAGAGGTGGTTGGTGTCCTCTAGTTTTTTCTGGCTTTGACCCATAGTTGCACCTGGGTTGTTATCGCCTGCACGGGGCGGAGCGGAGAGCCTCTGCGGAGCGTCGGTAATGTCTGTAGTTTGAGCGCTGGTTGGCTCAGCTGTAGCACCGGCAAATGATGAGATGGTGCATGTGGCTACAAGCAGTGATAGCAAAGAGGTTTTCAGGGGACGATGCATAGTGCGAGTGAACTTTCGCCGGGGGAGGGGAACAATGGACATCTCAACGACTAAGAAAAAGAAACTGTACTTTGATTTCTTAAGTTCGTTCAGAAGGTAGCGCTAAGAGTAAATGAATGGGGTATCAGTTACGAGCGATGACCTCAAAATAGTATAAAGAATAAGAAGTTTACTGGCTATATGCTGGCTTTTATAGCTCCAAATTTTAGGTGTGAGCTATACCTCGAAATATTTGTGTGAAAAAGTAAAGTTAAGGTGGGTAAAAGTCTTTGAAAGGATTAGGCGATGACATATACCGTTGAATATTCAAACCGTCCAGAACAGCGCGAAGGAACCCATCTAGTTCTTTTGTTGCACGGTTATGGATCTCATGAACAGGACTTGCTGGGGCTGGTTCCTCATCTGCCTCAGGAGAATCTTACCTATGTGGCTATGCGTGCGCCCCAGCCTGTAGGTGCTGCCTACGACCCCGATCAAGAGGGCGCCTATCTGCCCGGAGCTGCTCTGGGGTACCAATGGTGGGCGCTTAATCAGAGTCTGAACACGAATGTGCGTGCTATTGAACTCGCCAGCGATTACGTCATCCAGTGGTTAGAGGAGCACCAAGACCAGTACAAAGACATCACGCTGCTCGGCTTTTCTCAGGGCATGGCAGTTGCAACGTCCGTTGCACGCCATAAACCAGAGCTGGTGAAAGCAATCATTGGATTATCAGGCTTTGTCGTCGAGCAAGAAAGCAACTATTTTAAGGACGCTGAGCTTGAGCAGTCGCCCATCCCGCTGTTCTACGGACGAGACCAGCAAGATCCCGTCATCCCTCAAGAAAAGGTGGAATTCACCCTGGACTTTACTCGGGAGCATTTTGACACCACCTCGATGATTTATACCGGTATGGGACACGGAATAAATGCTTCAGAAATTGCACATGTGAGTGAATTTATGCAGCTTCATGTGTTGCAATAATTGTTGTGCGTAAAAAGTGGGGTGGGAAAATGTTACTTTCCCACCCCGCTTTTAGCGTTTTGTTTTATAACTTGTTGCGAGACTTGAATCTTTTGATAATCGTCCAGAGCAAAGTCAATGCCAGCACCGTGTAGAGAGTCAGCACAATGGGGCCTTGGAACAAAACTGCGTAGTCGCCGTTTGCAGATGCCAGGGCATCGCGGAGGCTGGTTTCAGCAAGCGGACCCAGCACCATGCCGATAATCAACGGTGCCAATGGGTAGTCGTTCATGCGCATCAAAAAACCAACGATGCCTATACCCAAAACCATGAGTAAATCAAACGTGGAATTGGAGACCGCATAAATACCGAGTCCGCAGAACACAGTAATTCCTGCGTACAAATAGTGAGCTGGAATTAAAAGCAACTTTGCCCACACCATCGCAAAAGGCAGGTTGATGACAAGCAGAACAATCATTGCGATGAAGAAGCTTGCTAAGAGTGACCAGACGAGCTCAGGGGCACGTTCGAAAAGAAGCGGTCCGGGCTGCAGTCCGTACTGGCGGAAGGCTCCCAACATAATTGCGGCGGTGGCTGAGATAGGCAAACCCAGTGCAAGCAAAGCTCCCATTGCCATGCCGGTTGTCGAGTTACCGGCAGCTTCAGGCGCTGCAAGACCGCGGATAGCGCCTTTACCGAACTGTGGATTCTTGCGTCGTGCGTCCAAGGTTCTCTCGGTGCCGTAAGCCAAGAAAGTAGGAATATCAGCACCGCCGGCGGGAATAACACCAAAGGGAAGACCGATAAGGGTTCCGCGAACCCATGCCGGAGCTGCTTCTTTGACCTCCGCTTTGCTCAACCACGGGCGTCCTTTAGGGCGAATCATGCGTCCGGCTGCATGGTGACGAGCCACTACTGCCTGATGGATGACTTCACCGAGGGCAAGGGTTGCCACGGTAACGGTAACAAGAGATACGCCATCAAACAGGTGGGTTGATCCGGCGGTGAAACGGGGGATGCCGCTTACTCCGTCGATACCAATAACAGCGATACCTAGTCCGAAGAGCAAAGACAGTAGTCCTTTGACTGCTGAATCAGTGACAACAGAGGACGTTGCGATAAAGGCAAAAAGCGCCAAAGCAAAGTATTCTGCGGGGCCAAAGCTGGTGGAAAAATCAGCGAGTAGGGGAGCGGCGAATACCACTACTACGGATGAGGTGAAGCCGCCGATAAACGCACCGATAGCCGCAATAGCAAGTGCTTGCGCTGCTCGACCGTTTTTAGCCATGCGGTGGCCTTCAAACGTTGATGCAATGGCGGATGCTTGACCCGGGGTATTCATCAAAATGCCCATGGTGGAATCGCCAAACAAACCACCAAAATAAACACCCGAGAACATGATGAAAGCAGCGGTGGGCTCTAGCGCGAAAGTAACGGGTAGCAGTAACGCCACTGCCATCGACGATCCCAAGCCGGGCATCACGCCCACTGCAGTACCGAGGAGGCAACCAAGTACTACCCAAAAGAGGTTCTGGACAGTGAATGCTTGCGCAAAGCCGTCCATAAGAAGCTGCAGAGAATCCATTAGAAGCCACCTCCCAAAATGCCTGAGGGGAGGTTCAGGCCGAGGATTATGTCAAAGAAAATGTAGGCAAGTGAGCTCACCGTGAGTCCCACAATCAGGGCAGAGAGCTGATGTTTGGCGCCAAACCCTTTGGCAACGCACCAAAAGAGTAGACCGGCTCCTATTACCCAACCCAAAAACTGGAGCGTTAGCGCAAAGAAGAGAAAGCCGCCGACAACCCAAGCTAACGACTTGAGGTCAATTTTTTGGGTGGGCTCAGATGCCGAAACCATGATGGGTGCGGTGTACATCAGATCTACATCGGGGGCATCATTCGCGTGTTTTTTATAGAGGTGATTGCGCCTAAAAATATCGGCGATATCAATCAGCGCAAAGAAAACGAGGGCGACAGCGATGATAGTGGGAAAGAATCGCGGTCCGGGAAAATCAACCGAATCGGGGACCTCCATGCTGAGCATCCCAAAAATAAGGTAGGCCGCAAAGGCTAAAAACACTGCGGGCATTAATAGCTCGCGCCATAACACTACAGGGTGCGGTTGATGCGGTAATGCTGGTGCGCTCATAGACCTAACTCCTCGTATAGCTTGCTAATACGCTGTTCTTCGGAGTCAAGAAAATCCTGGAGCTCTTCACCCGTCATATAATTCTCGTTCCAGTTATAGCGGCCGACCGCCTCATCCCATTCGGGGGTCTCAATTGTTTCCCTAACGATTTGTTCGAGCTGGGTTTTTTCTTCTGCTGTGATACCGCCCGGAGCCGCAATGAGTCGCCAGTTAGTCATAGTGACGTCATAACCCTGTTCGACAGTAGTGGGAATATCAACACCTTCTACGGGTTGTTTCGACACAAGAGCGAGAGCTTTAAGGCGGCCCGATTCAATCTGATCAATTGAATCGGGATAACCGCTTGCAGAGGCGGAAGCAGTTCCGTTGAGAAGAGCTGCAGTGGCTTCACCGCCACCGTCAGAGTTCACATAAATCATGTCCGACGGTTGGATTCCAGCAGAAATTGCCATTTCAGTTACTACCAGGCGGTCAAAGGAACCTCCGCCGGTCCACGGCACCTTGCCGGGGTCTTTGCGCCACGCATCCATGAGTTCTTCAAGGGAGTTGTAGGGAGAATCGCCGGGAACAACGATGACATCTAGTTCCTCAACAGTGATAGCAAGCGGAGTGATGTCTTTATAGGTAGCTTCTGTGTCAAACTGTAGCGTTGCTGCTAACTGACCGGTGCCACCGACCATGAGGTTTGTGGGATCACCATCCATTGACGCAAGGTTACTCAGGGCAATAGTGCCACCTGCCCCAGGCATATTCACTACTTGAGTGTTGTTGACGATGCTGTGGGCTCGCTGTGCCTGTTGCATTTCGCGAGCAACGGTGTCCCATCCGCCGCCAGCTGCTGCCGGGGCGATAATGGTTACCGATGAGCTGAGGTCTGTGCCTTCACCTGCGGATTGGATGGACGCAAAGGATGCGGTGCCAATGGATGCTACTGCCACAACCCCGCCGAGTACTTTTAAGATTTTCGACTGGGGTTTTGTGATGCGGATGCCTTGAGTTGCTGGCGACGTCGTTTGCGGTGGCTCTGAAAGTGTCATGTGAGCTCCTAGGAACGAGTGTGAGGAGTATCTGCTAACTGTGCGAGCAGATGTTGTTCTAGATTACACATAACAGTGCTTTGTGTCACACAATTAAGGGGTGGATGTGCAAAAGGCTAGGTAAGCGAAACATTAAAGAGGTAATGTCCCGGCTACCTAGCCCGTTTGGTGAGTAAATATAAATACTTGAGTTCTTGGGTATTTTAGAACGTCTCCTGCACTACTTTCACGGTCATCCCGTTGAGGCTAATGGTGTCTCCCGCGTGCAACTGCTTACCGCGAGCTTCCTCAATCTGACCGTTTACTTGAACTAGTCCGTCTTGGATAACTTCGCGGGCGTGCACACCGTTTTCTACGAGGTTCGCAAGCTTCAAAAATTGACCCAGACGAATCATCTCATCACGAATAAAAACTTCTTCGATATTGCTCATGCCACTACTCTAGCCCACTACCTAATACGCTAATCACTGGTAATCTGGTGGCACGCATAAATCCCCGTCTGTACTAGATTAGGGTGGGAACTATGCGCCTAAAGACATCAATATGAGACTCGCACGCCACATCCAGTGGTGGCGCGAGAAGGAGTGAAATACATGGCCCCGAAGTCAAAGCTGGATAACGTCATTACGCTGGCAAAGCGCCGCGGATTCGTTTTTCAGGCGGGTGAAATTTACGGCGGTACCCGCTCTGCATGGGACTACGGCCCCCTCGGTGCTGAGTTGAAAGAGAACATTCGCCAGCAGTGGTGGCAGACTTTTGTTCGTTCGCGTTCAGATATGGTGGGCTTGGATTCTTCAATTATCTTGCCTAAAGCCGTATGGGAAGCATCGGGTCACGTTGCTACTTTCACCGATCCACTAGTGGAGTGCCTGTCGTGCCACACCCGTCTGCGTCAGGATCACCTGATTGAGGCTTATGAAGCTAAGCACGGTAAGTCACCTGAGAACGGGATGGGCGATATCAATTGCCCCAAGTGTGGCACTAAGGGACAGTGGACTGAGCCTCAGAACTTCTCAGGTCTGATGAAGACCTTCCTTGGTCCCGTTGATAACGAAGAAGGCCTGCACTTCTTGCGTCCTGAAACCGCTCAGGGTATTTTCGTGAACTTCAACAACGTAGTCACCGCTGCCCGCAAGCGTCCTCCCTTTGGTATTGGCCAAATTGGTAAGGCATTCCGTAACGAAATCACTCCGGGTAACTTCATCTTCCGCACCCGCGAATTTGAGCAGATGGAAATCGAGTTCTTCACCCACCCTGAAGACGCTCCCAAGTACTTTGAACAGTGGGTTGAGGATTGCTGGAACTGGTTTGTGGATCTCGGCATTAACCCCGATAACATGCGCAAGTTCGATGTTCCCGAGGATGACCGCGCACATTACTCGGCAGGCACTATCGACCTCGAATACAACTTTGGCTTCCAGGGCAATCCGTGGGGCGAGTTGATGGGTGTTGCTAACCGTACCGATTACGACCTCGGCGTGCACAATGCGCACTCCAACGCCAAGCTCGAGTACTTCGACCAGGCATCCGGCGAACGCTATGTTCCTTACGTGATTGAGCCTTCTTTCGGTTTGACCCGCTCTATGATGGCATTCTTGGTTGATGCGTATGTTGAGGACGAGGCTCCTAATACTAAGGGCGGCGTTGATAAGCGCACCGTGCTTAAGCTTGATCCCCGCCTGGCTCCGGTGAAGGCAGCGGTTCTTCCCCTGTCTAAGAAGGAAGACCTTGTGCCTACAGCTAAGAAGCTCCAAGAAGATCTGTCGAAGAACTGGAACATCGATTACGATGACGCCGGTGCAATCGGTCGTCGCTACCGTCGACAGGACGAAATCGGTACCCCGTTCTGCATCACCGTTGATTTCGATACCCTCGAAGATAACGCCGTGACTATTCGTGAACGCGACACCATGGCTCAGGAACGAGTCTCACTTGATCAGGTGAAGTCATACCTGGCCGGTAAATTAGTTCGCTAACACCAGCGACGTATTAAACAAGGATGCCTGCTTGCCCGAGCTACCGGGGGAGCAGGCATCCTTCGTATCAGCGTGGTGAAGTACCTAATTCTATGCTGCAGCTACTGATAGCTGGTAAGGTACATGCCTGTTCTTACGAGTGACGGCCTTAGTGATTGCATCGTAAGAAACACCGTCAAAGGTGAAGGCGTTTTTGATACGTCCGGTTTCTACGAAACCCACCGATGTGTACACATGGCGGGCTCGCTCATTAAATTCATAAACCTCTAGCTCAATTCGATCAATGTCAAGATTGTCGAAAGCATAATCGATCATGAGTTTAGTGGCCTCGGTGCCGTGCCCGGAGCCTTGGCCTCGAGCACCGATAACGATGCGAAAATTTAGTGAACGTCGCTCAGCGTTGTATTCGTTGAGTACCACTTCGCCAATATATGCCTGGAGCGCGAAAGAATAGATAGCAAGGTCGATGCGGTCTGTCTGCTGATGACGCGTGGCGTACCATTGTCGGGTTTTCTCCTCTGACAGCGGATTACCCTGTTCTGCTTGAGCGGTCGAATCTGCCGAGCCGGTGCGTTTGAGAACATCGGGCTCTGTAAGAATTTCAAGCATGGCATCGGTTGCTTCTTGGTCAAAGGGGCGCAGCTCAACAAGTTTTCCGGTCAGCGTGGGTTTGTGCAACAGAGTACGTGTCATGATTGTCAGCTTAATCTATGGATATTGCGGTTACCCTACAACTACTTTGCGGGTAGATGAACAACTAGCCCCGCATACTCCGGGCTCGTACACTTAGTATCAGCGTAATTTTCTCCCTATATAAGAGGTTCTATGAACGACTACACTTTTAGGCCGTGGCAAGACGGCGATGACCTTGCTCTGTTGCAAATTTGGCACGACGCTGATAACACCCAGGCACAGGCATTCCGTTCCGCATTTACTGTTGATTCTGACTCCGCGCCATGGTCTCGCACCTTGGTGGCAGAGCATCAAGGAATTCCTGTTGCCGCAGGCACTGTCTACGAAACCTCTTTACATAACCGCCATTTATGGAGCTACGTAGAAGTAGCGCCTGAACACCGACGTAACGGTGTAGGGTCAGAACTTCTCAAACAACTTCAGGAAGTAGCAAAGTCCTCGCCTTCAGGCGTGCATACTCTGCGCACCAAGGTTGAAAACGGTTCGGTAGGTTTTGAATTTGCTGTCGAACACGGGCTGGCGCCGATTCAGCGCTCGCGTATGGTGCGTGTGCATCCGGGAACTGTTCCGCTGGTGCCGCTTCGTGAAGATGAAGATGGCAGGCCAACTCAGGAAATCGAAGACATTGCTACCGGGTCGGTGGAACTAACGCGCGTCCTGTGGGAGTTCTACAAGAGAGCGCACCAATGGGATCCTCCTGCAGATATTGATTTGCCCCGCGTCAATAGATTGTTTCTTTCCGATGAGGCTGAAGCATATGGGGCAGTTGTGTTGCGCGATGATGTGTTGGCAGCTAAGAAAACCGATCGAAAAGCGCACATTAAGGCATTTGCGGTGAGCTACCGTCCGTTGGAGGCTGATATGCCCGGTTTTGAAATGCCTGAAGACGCGGCAACTGAAGTTCTTGTTGGTTACGATTTTGATTATCCGGGTGCGCGTGAGGCAATCATGCAGCTTTTGTCTTTGCTAGTTCACCAGTATCCCGTGGTGCTAGAAGTCGATGACTCAATGGAAGATCTGACTGTTATGATCGACCACCTTATTAAATCTGGCGTAGCTGAGGTTGAAGAAGAAACCATCGTCTTAGCGCAGGTGTAGAGGTTGGCGAGGCGGTGCATCGAAAAAAGGTGCGCCGCCTATTTTTATAAAAGGATGCTGGATGGATGATGTTCGGGTAGAGCGGGTACTGCGCGTTGTTGAGCAAATCCCTGCAGGACGCGTTGCCACCTACGGCGACATCGCGGCGGTGGTGGGAGAGAGCCCTCGGTGGGTAGGACGCGTGATGGCAGAGTACGGTTCGAATGTCGCGTGGTGGCGGGTGGTGAATGTAAAAGGACAAATTGCAGGTCACGAAATCCAGGCTAAAGAGCATTGGAAGGCAGAGAAAATGCTTGACGAAGAAGGCAAACTTGCCCTGCGTCGCGTCCGACTCGCCTTGAGAAACCTCAATAAACCCTGTGAAATATAGTGTAATAAACCCTTCTGACTAGGGGAAACAATTTTGTTCAATATTTATTCACTTATTTTTCATAAGTAACGTGATGAATAGACAGCCAATTCCGTCTAAGATGATAGGTGTAAGAAAAACTCTTATACGTGGAGAATCCACAACATGCTCTTCACATGTATGTGGAGGAGACAGAAAGGGAGCTAATTTAAAATGGCTAACAACTCAATCGAAACCCTGCGTAACAGCGTTGTTGTA
This sequence comes from Rothia sp. (in: high G+C Gram-positive bacteria), assembly GCA_043424895.1. GTDB lineage: Bacteria > Actinomycetota > Actinomycetes > Actinomycetales > Micrococcaceae > Rothia. Next base: position 11,290 of record JBHWPN010000068.1, read on the forward strand.
GCAACTGATGGTGAGAAGATTGGTAAGGTCGGCGAGGTTTACCTCGACGCTGACTCAAGCCAGCCCACCTTCGTTACTGTTGCAACCGGTCTCTTCGGTTCAAACGAGACCTTCATTCCTTTGAATGATGCACAGTACAATGGCGACGAAATCGTTGTTCCCTTCTCAAAGGACTTCGTAAAGGACGCTCCGAACATCGCTGAAGACGGCGAACTTTCACCTGCTGAAGAGCAGCGTCTGTACGAGTACTACTCACTGAACAACGGTACTTACGCAAACGACACCACCCGCACCAACACCACCACCGGTGTTGCAGGCGACTTGGATCGTGACCGCGACGCACGCGTAGATGCAGACCGTCGTGACGTACACGCTCACACCGATGCAAACAACGGCGACGTTGTAGCACACGAAGAGCGTCTGAACGTTTCAACCACCACCTCAGCACGCGAGACCGGCAAGGTTCGTCTGCGCAAGGTTGTTCACAGCGAGACCGAGTCCGTTGAGGTTCCCGTACGCCGTGAAGAAATCGTTGTTGAGCGTACCAACGTAAACGACGGCAAGGTTGTTGACGGCTACGACTTCGACTCAGCAGAAGCTGCAGCTGACGTAACCGTTGTTGCTCACGAAGAGCGCCCTGTTGTTTCAACTGAAACCGTTGCAACTGAGCGCGTTTCAGTAGGCAAGGAAGTACACACCGACACTGAGCGTGTTTCAGGTGAAGTACGCAAGGAAGAAATCGTTGTTGAGGGTGACGAAACCGCTCGCAACGGCAAGAAGTTCTAATTTCTTCTGCAGTCTTACGACTAGCGTAAATATTTAGAAGGAGTCCCGCATTCAAACTATTGAGTGCGGGACTCTTTTTCCTCTCAGAATAGGAAGCAAGATGAGTAACTTAGTTGATCCTCGTTCAAAATATCCTGTCATTAGCCCCCCTGAGCAGTACCAGCCTGAGCCCGGCCTGGACCAAGAAATGGAACCCAAGGCGGATTTGGGTCTTGACAGCTACAAGGGAAACGGCCGTCTGAAGGGACGTCGTGCGCTGATTACCGGCGGCGATTCAGGCCTTGGTGCGGCGGTAGCTATCGCTTATGCTCGCGAAGGTGCAGACGTAGCAATCTCTTACCTGCCTGAAGAAGAGCCGGACGCGTCCTTGATTATGGCTGCAATCGAAGAGGCAGGTGTGAAAGCACTGGCTCTTCCCGGTGACCTTCGTGAACTAGAGCAGTGTGAAGCAATTGTTGAGAAGACTGTAGAGGCTTTTGGTGGTCTCGATATTCTGGTGAACAATGCTAGCCGTCAGTTGTGGAACGACAACATCGATAACATTAGCGATGAAGATTTTGACCACACCATGAAGGCAAATATCTACTCATCCTTCCGTGTTACTAAGGCTGCTGTTAAGCATATGGAGCCTGGTTCATCCATCATCTTTACCTCATCAATCCAGGCGTACGAGCCTTCAGAGACTCTGTTGGATTATGCGATGACTAAGGCTGCGATGAACAACCTGAGCAAGGGTCTTGCGCAGGGTCTGGCTCCGCGCGGTATTCGTGTCAACGCTGTTGCTCCCGGTCCGTTCTGGACTCCTTTGCAGCCTAGCTTTGGCCAGCCGCAGGAGAAACTGCAGTCGTTTGGTCAGGACACCCCGCTGGGACGTGCTGGTCAGCCTGCAGAAATCGCTGGTGCATACGTGTTCTTGGCATCGGATGAGGCATCATATGTTGCCGGTGAAACCCTCGGTCTCACCGGCGGTCGCCCCACTCCGTAACCTTTTGTAAGCCGCAAAGGTTATATAAACCCTCGCCGTTAGTTTGTTGTGAACTGACGGCGAGGGTTTTTATGTGAGCAATCGCAATTCCCGCCCTCAGCGCGAGTGTGCGAAAATTGCTAGGTGACTCAAACTTCAACAACTCGTTCTAAACAGCTCAAACTTCCGCCGCTCCAGCTCGGTAAGCATACGGTAGACGTACCGGTGGTGTTGGCGCCCATGGCTGGCGTGACCAACAAAGCGTTCCGTCGCCTATGCCGTGAATACGGTGGGGGACTCTACGTCACTGAGATGGTGACCGCGCGATCTTTGGTAGAGCGCCGCGAAGAAGCTTTGCGCATTATTGAGCACGATTCAGATGAGAACATTCGTTCGATCCAGATTTACGGCGTGGATGCGGTAAACGTGGGCAAAGCGGTGCGCATGGTCGTTGAAGAAGATCGCGCTGATCATATTGATTTGAATTTTGGATGCCCCGCGCCAAAGGTAACTCGTCTGGGCGGTGGCTCCGCACTACCTTGGAAGACTGACCTTTTTCAAGCAATCGTTAAAACCGCTGTTGAAGAAGCGTCTCGCAACGACGTTCCGCTGACGATCAAGATGCGTAAGGGAATCGACGACGATCACCTGACTTTCATGGAGTCAGCGAAAATGGCGCGTGATCTCGGAGTCTCTGCAATCGCTCTCCACGGTCGCACTATGGCGCAACACTACTCCGGCAAGGCAGACTGGAACGCAATCGCTGATATGCGTGAGGCTATTCCTGACGTTCCTGTGTTGGGCAACGGTGATATTTTCTCTGCTGAAGACGCTATTGCAATGGTGGAGCAAACCGGCATCGACGGTATTGTGGTTGGACGCGGCTGCCAGGGACGCCCGTGGCTCTTTGGCGATTTGCAGAACGCTTTTGATGGTTCTGAGGAACGCCACCGTCCGGGAGTTTCTGAGGTTGCTGACATGATTTATCGTCACGCCGAGCTTTTGGTGGAGACTTTTGGCGATGAAACTAAAGGTTTGCGCGAAATCCGTAAGCACGTGGCGTGGTACTTCCACGGTTACCCGGTGGGCGGCTCGTTGCGTGCCAAGATGGCGACGGTACCTAATCTGGCGGCATTCCGCGAATATCTTGCAGAATTAGACCATTCAATTGAATATCCTGGTGAGGCTGTAGAAGGCCCCCGTGGACGCGCAGGCTCACCCAAGAAACCGCACCTGCCCCACGGGTGGCTGGACTCTCGCATCTTGGGCGATGCCGAACGGTTAGGTCTAGTTGATGCTGAATTAGATATTTCAGGTGGCTAAAAACTATCTGTTAGAGGTGAGATAACGGGTCCTTCTATGGGCTAGATTGTTCGGTATCACACCTCTCACGCTATCTTTGTAAGTATGAAGCAATCCTTCGCAGTACGTTCAGAAGCGGAGCAAGACCGCCAGTCTCTCGCCGAGTTCTATACCCGTCAGGTTCGGGGGATAGATACCTATGAGCTGGTTGAGTCTTTACGTGAAAACCAAACGGTGTGGCTGCCCGAGATGTCGTTAGTAGCAATCACGGACAGCGGCGAGGTCATGGCTCATGCTCTGGCGGTACGGTGTTGGATAGATTCCTTTCCAGCTCTTGTTCTTGCCTCTGTTGCGGGGGAGCCGGATGCAGCATCCACGGTAATGCATGCACTGGTTGAAATCGCTCAGCAACAGGCAGCCGACAGCGCCGCACCTGCCTGTCTTTTAGCACACGCGAACCAAGACCTCCCACCTGCCTTTTTTGAACAGTACGGCTTTGAACAAGCTCGGTTTGAAGGCATCAAAACTACGTTAGATGTTCCGTGTAGTCATTTTTTGGCGCTCAACCTCAACCCAGATTTCGAGTTAGCTCCGGGTACCGCAATCTTTTCGCCCGAATTTGGCGCCGAAGACGACGACAATTTTTAAGGTAAGCCCATGTATTCTCATGATTTTTCACCAGAAACCAGCGTAGGCGGAACCTACTCTGAAGAGGACGCCCAGCGGTGGGTTCCAGAGCACCACAGGAATATCTACCGCTCAGCCTTTGAACGCGATCGCGCTCGCATCCTTCATTCTTCGGCACTGCGTCGACTGGGCGCTAAGACCCAGGTGCTTGACCCGGGAACCGATGACTTTGTGCGCACCCGTCTTACTCACTCGCTCGAGGTTGCTCAGATTGGTCGTGAGGTTGGGCGGATGCTGGGCTGCGACCCCGATGTGGTGGATGCTGCCTGCCTTTCGCACGATTTGGGGCACCCTCCGTTCGGGCACAATGGGGAGACCGCCCTCAATGAGTTAGCGCAGGATGCCGGTGGGTTTGAAGGAAACGCGCAGACCTTGCGTCTGCTCACGCGTCTTGAGCCGAAAGTGATGCGCCATGATGGCGGCAGTGCCGGGCTCAACCTCACGCGAGCTGCACTGGATGCTTCGTGCAAATATCCGTGGGCGCAGGCAGAAGCGCCTGTGCGCACCGACGGCAAACCAAATCGCAAATTTGGTGTGTACGCCGATGATATGCCTGTATTCGACTGGTTTAGAAGCGGCGCGCGTAAAGCCGGAGTGAGTCCGCATCAAAAGTGTATGGAAGCCCAGGTCATGGATCTTGCCGACGATATTTCGTACTCGGTGCACGATGTTGAAGATGCCGTTTTTGGTGGTCATGTGCAGCTACATTTTCTCAACGATGCGGACGCCCGTGAAAAAGTTTTTGAGAAAACTCGTCAGTGGTATCTGCCCCACGCTACCGATGATCAGCTCAACGCTGCTTTGATGCGTCTAGAAAATCTTGACCGCTGGGGTACGCACATGAGCGGTTCTCGGGCTTCGATGGCAGGGTTTAAAGCGTTGACTTCTGAGGTGATTGGTAGATTTGCTGCAGCTGCTGTTCGGGCAACGCGCGATAAGTACGGAGATGAACCTTTGGTTCGCTATTCGGCTCAACTGGTAGTGCCTGAGGATACCGAACACGAAATAGCCGTGATGAAGGGAATCGCAACCACCTACGTGATGACTACTCGCGATGCCCTACCACATTATGAAAACCAGCGTGAGATTTTATCTGTCCTTGTGGAGTCTCTCTATGAGAATCCCAAACTCTTAGACCGCACTTTTAGAGCAGATCTTGTAGAAATCGGGCCTAATGACGACGCCGCTAAACTTCGACTTGTCATTGACCAGGTAGCCTCTCTCACCGACCGCTCCGCAACGGATCTTTTCAAGCGTATTACCGCCGGACTCATTTAGAAGTTTGCGCTGATTGCGCACACCTCGTTTTCAATTTGCCGCGTCTACTACACTTGAATTCGTGGCTGGTTTGATTCGACGTGAAGATATTGATGAGGTGCGATCACGCACCGATATCCGCGAGATTGTTGAGGGGTATGTAACCCTCAAAAGTGCAGGTATAGGCTCCTTCAAGGGTCTATGCCCCTTTCATGATGAGCGCACGCCTTCATTTCACGTGCGTCCGCAAATGGGAACCTACCACTGTTTTGGTTGCGGAGAATCCGGGGACGTCATTTCTTTTGTGATGGAAATGGACCACACTTCATTTACCGAAACCGTGGAAAAGCTGGCAGCTCGCATCAACTATGAGTTGCACTATGAGCAGGGGAGTGGTCCTGATAAAGAACAAGTGGGCAAGCGTCAGCGTCTGCTGGATGCGCACAAGGTCGCCGCTGAGTTTTTCCAGCGCAACCTTTATACTCCCGCCGCAGCAGAGGCACAAAAGTTTATGGGCGGACGCGGGTTCGACCCGGTTACCTGCCAAAAATTTGGCGTTGGTTATGCTCCTAAAGGGTGGGATAATCTGCTGAAATTCATGCGTTCACGCGGGTTTACCGATGATGAGTTACGCGGCACCGGCATGTTCTCTGAAGGTAACCGCGGACTCTACGACAGGTTCCGCGGACGAGTCATGTGGCCAATTCGCGGTCTTGGTGGGGAAACTATCGGCTTTGGTGCCCGTCGTTTGTATGACGATGATCAAGGACCCAAATACCTCAATACTCCCGAGACAGCGCTTTATAAAAAATCGCAGGTGCTTTACGGTATCGATCTTGCAAAACGCAATATCGCTAAACAAAAACAGATTGTTTTGGTTGAGGGATATACCGATGTGATGGCTGCGCACTTGGCAGGCATTGAAACTGCGGTAGCAACCAGTGGCACCGCTTTCGGTGAGGGACACATTAAGGTTATTCGCCGTTTGATGGGCGATGACGGTTCTGGCGGCGAAGTAATTTTTACCTTCGATGGAGATGCCGCAGGGCAAAAAGCGGCGCTGTCTGCCTTTGAAGAAGACCAGCGTTTTGTAGCTCAAACTTTCGTCGCCGTGGCGGATGAAGGTATGGATCCTTGCGATCTTCGCCTTGCCAAAGGCAACGCTGCGGTGCGCTCGCTGATTAACTCGCGTCGTCCGCTATTTGAGTTTGCTATTGACTCAACGTTGCGCGGTTACGATATGACTACCCTTGAAGGACGCGTGCGCGGCATGAGGGCTATTGCCCCGATTATCGCCGGTATTAAAGATTCTTCGTTGCGCCCGGCCTACATTCGTCGTGTGTCTGGTCAGCTTGGCTTGGATATGGATGAGGTGCAGCGCGCAGTGACGTGGGCTGTGCAGAATCCGCAGATTTCTGCTCGTGAGCGCGCCCGCATCGCTGAGGAAGAACGCGCTCAAGCACATCAGGAACAACAGTTACCCTCGCCGGCGCCCGATGTTTTTGAACAGCCCGATCTCAGTGACCCTGTAGCCCGAATGGAACGTGAGGCACTTGAAGCCATCATCCAGGTTCCTCAACTGCTTACCATCGAGCAGTGGCAGCAACTGACCCGAGTGCAGTTCCGTTATCGTTTGCATGGAGCCCTTGCCGAGGGGCTCATTGGTGCTGCCTCTACGATTCGCCCCGAACCCGGTGCGAGTTGGGTGAATGCGGTGCGTTCGTTTGCCCCCGCTCAGGCTCATGCCCTACTCGCTGAGTTGACAGTCTCGCCGATACCGGCATCCTCACGGGAGCAGCTGGCGCGCTATGTGCACGATATTTTGAACAGGCTCTTTGAGCAACAGATTAACCGTCAGAAATCAGATTTGCTGAGGCAGCTTCAGCTTTTGAACGCGGACGCCTCTCCCGATGAATTTCAGCGGATTCAGCGGCAGCTGATGCAATTAGAGTTACAACGTCGCCGCATTATGGAGGGGCAAGACTAGGGGCTCAAGGTGGTGTTCTAACCGCACAGTAAAAGTGATGCACCTAACTCCTTTTTGATTTGCGAGGGTCAAAATACCTGTGTATAGTTATTACTCGTTGC
>JBHWPN010000069.1:0-8933 GCA_043424895.1 Rothia sp. (in: high G+C Gram-positive bacteria)
CGATATTTCGGATGCCTTTATCGCGGGTGTTTCGGTACTGATTATTGCGTGCCCGTGCGCTTTGGGTTTAGCTACCCCTACCGCTTTGTTAGCGGGTACAGGACGCGGTTCTCAGCTGGGCATCCTCATTAAAAGTGCGCAGGTACTTGAGGATACTCGCGGGGTAGACACCATCGTCCTTGATAAAACGGGAACGGTCACTACCGGAGATGTTGAGGTCATGCAGGTTGAGGCTTTCAGCTCGGACGCTGATCCCTACCTTGAGGTTCTTACCCCCGCCGCTGCGGTAGAGCAGCGCAGCGAGCATCCGATTGCTCGAGCTATCGCAGCTGCGGGGTCGGCACGCGCCACCCTCATAGAGGCGCAGGACTTCAAGTCGTATGCCGGTGGTGGTGTGCGTGCGGTTCTTGCCGATGGCCGAACAGTTGTGGTGGGTAAGGCAGATTTCTTGGACTCACGCAGAGCTTTTCTCAACGATTTTCAGCGTCAGCTCATTACTTCTAAAGAGTTTGAGGGTTTTACCACCGTTGCTGTAGCGGTCAACGGTAGACCTGTAGGAATCATCTGTTTGCAGGATGCTCCTAAGTCGGATGCCGCGCAGTCCATTGCAGAGCTCAAGGCCTTGGGCTTGCGTCCGGTTCTTCTGACCGGCGATGCTTTGCCGGTAGCTCAAGCTGTGGCACAGCAGGTGGGAATTGAAGAGCAGGATGTCTTTGCACAGGTAAGTCCCGAAGAGAAAATCGCTAAGATTCGACAGTTGCAGGACGCCGGGCAGACAGTTGCAATGGTCGGTGACGGTGTGAACGATGCGGCTGCCCTGGCTCAAGCTGATCTCGGCATCGCAATGGGTTCGGGTACCGACGTTGCCATGGAGGCTGCTGACATGACGCTCATGCGCAACGATCTCACGTCTGTACCTACGGCGCTCAAGCTCTCACGCGCTACGTTGAGCCTGATTAAGTCCAATTTGTTCTGGGCGTTTATCTACAATGTGATTGCGATTCCGGTGGCTGCTTTGGGGCTACTCAACCCCATGATTGCGGGTGCTGCAATGGCGTTTAGTTCTATATTTGTTGTGCTGAATTCCCTGCGTCTGACGTGGTGGAAGCCTCAAGCTGCCCACCAGCAACCGAGAAGTAACTAGACTCACTTATTTAAATTATTAACTTTCTCGTGACGTTCTTATAACTCAGAGCGTCTAACTAAAAGATGACGCCGAGAAAGGCACTTCCACTTACCGTTTTTCCCGGCGTCATCGCTCTACAATATTCACTTCTTACCAAATCCCCCCGTCCATCCCAGGAGCGTGTCATGGCTACCCTCGTCACCCCAGACGGAACCACTGACATTCCCGATGCCGTTTTAGAAAAAATCGGTAAGCTAGCACTTTTAGATGTGCCCGGAATTAGCAGTAGCCCCAATCCCACCGCAAAAACTTTCGATCGTATTCGCAATCTTGTCGGTAAACGCGAAGAGCACGATTCACCCAAAGTCAGCGTTACATCGAAAGATAGCGAAGTGACTGTGCATATCGAACTTTCGACAGTCTTCCCGTACCCGCCGTACGGGGTCGCGATGGACGCCGGGTGCAGCGTCCTTGAAGCCATTGAATACACCACGGGATTGCCTGCCATCGCTGTTGAGGTGCACGTGGTATCGGCAACCGATGCCAGCAATTGCGAGATTTACTCACCCAAGCACGGCTCACAGACAGAGACTCCGCACCTTTCAAGGCGCGTGAACATTTCATACTCGCAACAGGTTTTAGATTTCTACGCATCAAACCTTGCCGCCTCTCTACTCGGTGTCTCAGCCAGCGATGTGAAGACAAAAATAAGTGACTCCGCGAACGCCATATCGGCCCGGATTACCGCACCTGCTACCCACGAACGCGTCCTAGAATTTGCTCGCACCCGGGGCTCGCACACACGCGCGCTTGAACACTCTCTTGTGGAATACGCAACGAGTCTTCACACGCCGCTACGCCTTGCTCTAGCTCAGCACTTTGGACGCGGCACCAACACCGTCGAACTTAAAATTTCAACCATCTCTGGCGAACCAGGAGGTGAGACCGCGCAAGATACCGCAGCTTTCGTCTAAATTTTCATGCAGTTACAGCCGAAAACACCTTAGGCAACTTCTACCGTGCTTTCTCACACTCCCCACACCAAAACCGCCTCGTGAGCTAAACTATGTACTCGTAAGGACGGATCACAATGTTACTGGGACAGCACAGGAAGGGGCGCCAATGACACCTTCCCCTGCACCTACCGCAGAGACGGGCGTCGAGCTGCCCGATGCGCTCTTGAGTGCACGCGCCATCGCGGGCGATCAATACGCCTTCCAGGCTCTTATTCGCCGCTACGCACCCGGCATGCGCGCATACGCTATCCGCCTCACCGGCAACGCAACAGATGCTGATGATGTACTCCAAGAAACATTCATCCAAGCATGGCGTAAACTCGACACCCTCGAAGATCCCACGAAGGTGCGAAGCTGGCTCATGACCCTTACCAGCCGAAAAGCTATAGACCTTATTCGTACTCGTAAACCCAACGTTCCTATCGACGATGTGGCAGAAGCACAGGCTACCGAACAAACACCCGAACAAAGTGCCATCACCGGCTCTGGAATCGGCGCGTTAGCGCAAGCCCTGAAAACCCTGCCCAAACAGTCACAAGAAATCTGGGTGATGCGTGAGGTGGGTGGCTCGTCCTACCAAGAAATTGCCGAGCTACTAGACATCTCACCGGCGAGCGTCCGCGGAAAATTAGCCCGCGCACGCATCAAACTAGTTCAGGAAATGGAGGGGTGGGACTCATGAACACCCATATTCCGCTAGAGACCCTGAGCAACTGGCTTGAAGATGAACATTCCGGCAACCACTCCCCACAGCACTTGCTCACGGGAAGGCACATACACCACTGCCCAACGTGTACCCAACGTCTTGAAGCGTTGCAACGTCTTGAACGCATAACCAACGAGCTCGTAGCCGAAGAAGAAAATCAACAACTCAGCGATAACAGCTGGCTCGATAATATGCTGAGCAACCTGCTTCTAGAAACTAGGGCAGGACGCTCGATTCCGCTGACCGCTCACCATGAGCTGGATACCCTCACACAGACTGAAGGGTCGGTAATTGCGGCAATCCGTCGCGCTGGAGAATCACTCGACGGTGCCCTTGTTAGCCGTTGCCGCTTGGACGGTGACGTTGAATCACCGCGTGCTCCCATTGACGTCGAGCTCGTTGTCTCCGTCCAAGAAGGTAGCGCTGCAGCCGAGATTACCGAGCAGCTGCGCCAGCGAGTCGCCCAAGAGTTAGAGCGCATCAGCGAACTCAACGTTGAACACATTAATATCACCGTCGAAGACGTACACTCCTTCGATATTGAACGAGCAACAAAGAACCTCAAGGACAACCCCCATGCCCCATGAAATTCTGCATATTGAACCGGCAGGGAAGGGCAGCGAAACCCCAGACTCACTACGCGTCAAGATTCGTGAATCCATTCTTGCGGTAGACGGAGTAGAGCAAATCTACCCCGCAGAAGGAGCGGTTGGCGGCACTGTGCGCGCCGTTTCAGCGACGGTACGCGAAGGCCAAGAAACTGCCAAGGGCAATAAAGAAAGCAACTTTTTTCGCACCAGCCAGAACGCTGTCACAACAGCGGTAGGTAAAGCTAAAGACGCCATCAAATCTCTGATTGAGGCACCTACAGCTGAAAGCGCATCCGGCGCCGGACTAGAAAACCTTACCGTTGCCGTGCGCGTGGGATTGAGCACTGATGCCGATATACCCCGCACTGTGCGCTCGGTGGCAGATGCCGTACGTGAACACGTAGATGATGAACGCTATGTGCATGTAGAGGCCGTCAACTATTAAAGACATAACCCCCGGTTTTCTCACCGACGAGAGAACCGGGGGTTATGACTTTAAGAAGAAAGCCTAACGGTCACCTTGACGCGGGGGCTGAGAGGACGTTGCGTCCAGCGAAGTGGTAGAAGCACTTGCATCAGTCTTACCTGTCGCAGAACCGGTATTGCCGGTAGTGCGCTCAGCGGATGCCTTCTTGCGAGCCTCTGCCTCGCGCTTAGCTTTTGCCTCCGCGTACAGCTTGGCAGAAGAACGGTTGATACCGGTGCCCTGTCCCAAGTGCTCATCGTTGGGTCGCTCAATCATCATGAGGGTAGCGCACAAAACGAGCGTTACGATAAATACCGCGCCGGCTACAGACAATGACAGCGAATACTGCGGAGCGTTCTGAGTGCCGCCTGTTGCAAAAATGAAGACGCCAAAAAACGCCACAACTGCCAGGACAACCGCAATAATCAGCGGCCCCTTAACCTGCTCTTTAAAACCGCCTGAACGCTGCTTTTCTACCACAAAAATCCCTCCAAAACGTGCTTAACCTACTCTACAGTGAAAGCGGAGCTAGTGGGTCTCAATCTTTTGCGCGCCACTTCGTACGGTAAAAGCGCCAATCATCATGAAAACCCCCGCAATCAAAGCGCCGCCACCGGAAACACCGAGGGTGGCTTTCGCACCGAGATCACCGATTACGGGAATGAGCGCACCGGCGACGGTAAGAACAAAACCAGCGATACGCCAGTCCTTATCAACGGGCAGCATATTTTTCACGCGCAACCCCAGCAGCATAGTGAGCACACCGCTAATACCCAAAACCAGTGAGCTCACAAGAATTACGGTCAAAGAAGTATGCGGCAACACGAGAGTGAGCACGCCACCAGCTAACTGAACTAGCGCAACCGATTTCAGCGCCTGAGTCACCGGAGCAAATTCAGCATCGAAATTACCCACGGTGTTTGACGTAAGAAAGTTGACCGCCCCAAGTGCAATAAAGAACAATCCCAGCGCAATAGCAGCCCCTGCCAATGTGGGTACCTGCCAAAAGACAGTCACCAAACCAAACACCAGATAGACGAGTGCCATTGCGGCAGTAGGCGCGAATAAGGAACGAGCAAAATTTGAAGAAGTCACGGCTTCTAGCTTAGTGATTAGGATGCGAGCACGCGACTTAGGCGGGCGGCGCGTCCTTGGAAGGTGGTTCGGGGGTAACTTTTCGTGGATTTACGCTGGAATTTCAGCGTTTTTACAGCGCAAATCCACGAAAAGTGAGGTGGGTGAGTTTTTACAGCGAGCGCAGGACGCCGGTTGTCAGCTCCAGCGCCCGGGGCAGGTGGCGTTCGCTGATACCGCCAAAGCCGATGACCGCACCGAATTTTCGTGCGCTGTAGTGCGTGCCCGAGTGCGCCCAGTAATCCCCAAGAGTTGCTACCGTAAGGCTCTTTTCTGCGGCGCGTTGCACAAACTGTTGCTCAACGGCGTACGTCGCATATTCCCCGGTAAATTCAAGCACCGCGTGTAGGCCACCGTCCATAGGTAGCACTTGCACCCAGTCAGGAGTGCTCTGGTCAGTTAGGGCATTGAGCAAGATATCTCGCCGTCTCTTGTAAACACGGCGCATCCTAGCGATGTGGCGGCGGGCGCCACCGTCCGCGAGAAACTGAGCCATCGCATCCTGCGTAATAGACGAAACCGGTGAGCCCAAAACCTCACGCAACTGCGCAATATCAGCCATAAGAGGGTTCGGAGCAAGCAGATACCCCAGCCCGAGCCCCGGCGTCAGCGTTTTAGTGAATGAACCCAGCGTAATCACGCAATCGTGCCCTGTTTGACGATCAAGGGCGGCAAGAGCCGGCAAGGGATCGCCTACGTAGCGCAGCTCAGAATCATAATCGTCCTCAACGATAAAAGCTCCGTTTTCCTCTGCCCATTCAAGCAGTTCAAGCCGTCTAGCAATCGGCATGGATGCCCCGAGTGGGTACTGGTGGCTGGGGGTTACAAGCACGATATCGACGCGCGAATTCTGGGGCAGGCGAGCAGGGTTGAGGCCGTGTTCATCCACATCGATAGACAGAATTTCGTGACCAAAAGCCGCAGGAATCTTATGGAGGGAGGGGTAACCCGGGTTCTCCACCGCAATACGAAGCGGACGGTCATGACGATGGCGGCGCAGTGCCGATAGCACTAGGCGAAAGGCATCGCGGGCACCGGCAGTTACCAAGATTTCGTGGGGTTCGCGTGCCACGGAGCGCATGACGCGCAGGTGATCGGCAAGCTGTGTTTGAAGGTGCGGCGAACCTTCAGCGGGGTAGGAAGTCCCCGGCTCAGCGGCGGCTTTTCGCCATGCCGCGCGCCAGGCGCTGGTTGTCAGTAGCGAAGTATCGGGGGTGCCGGGGCGCAGGTCAAAGGTTGCGGACGCGGGGTGCGGCGCGAAGGTTGTTACCTTACCTGCTCGGGCTGGATGGGGGTTTTTAGCATCCCCGTTCAATGGTGCGGAGATTCGGGCACTCAAGTCTGCCGGGAGCGAGCGGGCAACCCACGTTCCAGCAGAATCCGTGCTGAGGTACCCCTCACCGGCAAGTTGTTCGTAAGCTGCCACAACGCTTCCGCGTGAGATCCCTAGCCTGGCGGCAAGTGCGCGCGAAGAGGGTAACGCATCCGCCGGTTTGAGTGTTCCGATGAGAATGTGGTCGCGTACCTGTTCGGCAATCTGAGCAGGCAGCGGTAGCGCGGCGGATTTTGAGGTGGTCAGCGGTAACTCGGCGGGGTGGGATGAACGGGGCATGGGTACTTTCTGCCAAGGTTAGGGGGCTCCCCTTCTCCCTAGCTGGTCTAAAATTTTTGCGTGATTCTGGCTCTATTATTAGACCATCTGCCGCGCTGACAATAGAAACCATGACTGAGACTAAAGATTTCAACGAAAACATCACCGGCTCACCCCTGGTCAAGCGCGGTTTGGCAGATATGCTCAAGGGCGGCGTCATTATGGACGTCGTCACCCCCGAACAGGCAAAGATTGCTGAGGATGCCGGCGCGGTAGCCGTGATGGCGCTAGAGCGAGTACCTGCGGATATTCGCGCGCAGGGCGGCGTGGCTCGCATGAGCGACCCCGACATGATTGAGGGCATCATCGACGCTGTTTCAATTCCCGTCATGGCAAAAGCTCGCATTGGCCACTTTGTGGAGGCGCAGATTCTTGAAGCGCTCAAGGTCGATTACATTGATGAGTCAGAGGTGCTCTCCCCCGCTGACTACGTGAACCACATCGACAAGCAGGGTTTTAAGGTGCCGTTCGTGTGCGGTGCGACCAACCTGGGCGAGGCGCTGCGTCGCATTGCTGAAGGTGCCGCGATGATCCGTTCGAAGGGCGAGGCTGGTACCGGCGATGTTTCAGAGGCAACCAAGCATATTCGCACGATTAAGACTCAGATTGCGGAGTTGCAGGCACTGTACGCAGTGTCGCCGGATTTGCTCTACGTGAAGGCGAAAGAACTGGCTGCTCCCTACGACATCGTGCTTGAGGTAGCGCGCACCGGCAAGCTACCCGTGGTGTTGTTTACCGCTGGTGGCGTGGCAACTCCGGCAGACGCTGCGATGATGATGCAACTCGGCGCGGACGGCGTTTTCGTGGGTTCGGGCATTTTTAAATCGGGTAACCCGGAGGCTCGTGCGAAAGCTATTGTGAAGGCGACCGCGCAGTTTGATGACCCGGTAGCGGTGGCGGATGCGTCCCGCGGACTGGGCGAGGCAATGGTTGGTATCAATGTGGCTGATCTTCCTGCCCCGCACCGCCTGGCGGAACGTGGCTGGTAAAGAATTTTCCGAGCTAGCGAGGAAATAAAAATTCTTTACCAGCGCCAGACACAGCGAAGCGGCGAAGCGAGAAGCTATGAGCGTAGCGAATTCGACTGTGGGCGCAAGCAACGAAGTAAGGTTCTAGTTTCGTGGGGTAGGTGATAGCGCCGTGAGAACTCGCGGGTGTGCCCCTGCTCAGTCGTCGTCGGTCGCTGGGCGACCTTTGGACAATCTGAGCAGACGGAGCCCGCTCGTTTGTCACGTCACCACCCCATTGACTGCTTTCCCTATCGTCACGGCTCGGAGGACGGCACATCAGCCACATCTCTGGGTAGAGGAAGAGAGAAAAAGTTTCTAGTCTCTTCATCTTTCTCTGGTTAGTCTGCTTTTCTCATGTTCAGGACGGCGCGCCCTACTTAGCTCCCGGCCGGGTATGTTGCGCCGTCCAAATTTTTGTAATTTCAAGTTTTCTTTCTCCCTTGGAGGCGTCTTGTCTGTTTCTCACCTTCCCGGCACTGGCAAAACCGTCGGCGTTCTCGCTCTACAGGGCGGGGTTTCTGAACACGCTGACATGCTGCGTGGATTGGGCGCTGAGGTTGTGCTCATGAAGAAAGCCGAGCACTTGGAGGGACTGGATGCGCTCGTCCTACCTGGCGGGGAATCGTCAACGATTGACAGGCTGACGCGCGTCCTCGGCATCCGCGACGCGTTGAAAGACGCGATTTCCGGCGGCTTGCCAACGCTCGGCACGTGCGCGGGGTTGATTATGTTGGCGCGGGAAATTGATGACCCCGCGCCGGGGCAGCAGTCGCTGGGTGTGTTGGATATTTCGGTGGGACGCAACGCGTTTGGGTCGCAGGTAGATTCGGCGGAAGCTCTGTTGGAGTGGAGTACCCCTGCCGGAGAGGTTTTGCCCGTGAAGACGGCGTTCATTCGTGCGCCTCGGGTGTCTTCAGTGGGTGAGAATGTTGAAGTGACCGCGCGCTACCGCGATGAGATCGTGGGTGTGCGAGCTGCGAACATAATTGGTATTTCGTTCCACCCGGAGCTGACCAGCGAGACGGCAGTGCATGAGGAGTTATTGGGGCTCATTTAGGACGCGGCAGCGCTCTTATTGAGACAATTTACCGCAATTTTCTCAATAAGCGGCTTATTGAGAAAATTCCCGCGCAAAGTCTCACCAAATTTGCCGAGATGTAGCCAAAAGGTCTAGCATGAAGAATTTTTAATGAAATATACTGATAATATATTACTTATTTCAAAACAAAAAGGA
>JBHWPN010000070.1:0-3727 GCA_043424895.1 Rothia sp. (in: high G+C Gram-positive bacteria)
GCCCCGCGCGGCAAGGCAACATATCGGGTTAGTACTCGGCGGTGATAGAGGGTTCTATTCGCGCGCTACAGCCCGCGATAATCTTTTGTTTTTTGCAGACGTCCTGGGCGTCCCGCGCAAGCTTCGCAAAACGCGCGTCGAAGATGCGTTAGCGGCAATAGCGCTTACTGACAGGGCAGATTCTAAGGTTCAGGATTTTTCGCGTGGCATGAAGCAGAGACTGCACATTGCGCGCGGGTTGCTCAATGATCCTGCCCTGCTTTTTCTCGATGAACCTACCAACGGGCTCGACCCCGAATTAGCACTTGAAGTGCGCAAACTCGTCAAGACTCTAGCGCAAGGTGGTACGGGCGTCCTGCTCACCACGCACTATCTGGCAGAAGCTCAAGCACTTGCCGATGATCTGCTGATTATCAATGAGGGCAAGACGGCTTTTCACGGCTCACTCAAAGACCTGCGCGCGCATAGCTCACTTGCCGAACACGCCACCTTGGAGGATGCCTATTTCTCGCTTTTGGGCATTGATGCTGAGCAGGAGGGCAAGTAATGAGAGTTCTTCGCATGCTCGCCTTTCACACGCGATTGTTTGCGGGCAATAGTTATTTTGTGCAGTTGATGGTGACCTCAACCGTGACGATTTTGCTGATGCAGTATGTGGCGTCGTTTGCGTCTCACTCCCCTGAATCAGCCAGTAGCGCCTGGTTGCGCGCTGGGTTGGTAGGAACCTGGACGGTATGCACGGTTGCTGCAGGACTGATTGGTTTTCAACGGTTTCAGGGCACGCTGGTGCACTTGGTGTTTACCCCAACCCGTGCAGGTTCTACACTACTTCCGCTGGTAGGCTCGGCGTCAGCTTTTGGTCTGCTGGCTTTTCCGCTGACTGGTCTCCTCGCGTGGATCCTGCGACTGCACCCGCAGGTCAGCTGGCAACTGGTGCCCGCAGTGTTCGTTTTCTGGCTCGCATGCCTCAGCATTTCGTGTGCGGTGGCGGCTTTGTTTGTGCTCACGCCCTACGCCATGACGTACGAGGGCTTGCTAGTTGCTCCCCTGATTTTGGTGAGTGGCATCTTCGGCATTCCGGCATCCATTGAGCACTGGGCAGTACCCGTGAGCTTTCTGCTACCTACATCCAGCGCGGTGCGCGCTGTCTTGGACGCGGGGTCAGCCGGCACGCCGGAACCTAGCTTCTGGGGCACCATTGTTCTTTCGGTAGCGGTGAGCTTAGCGTGGTTTACACTCAGCACTGTTCTGCTCAAACGCGCCCTGGTCAAGGCACATCGGGACGCGTCGTTGGAGGTGATGTAAGTGAGTACCTCACGCTACGCCGTGGCGGCGCGACTTGCCGCAACACAAACCTTTATCAACGTACCTACCACCCTTACTACGCTGGTGGCGCTACCGCTAACAGAGTTGCTGATGCTGGTAGCGGTGGCCTCTGCGATGCACTCACCTCAGCTGGTACTTACCGCGTATTGCGGTGCGCTGGTAGCTTCAGCAACCGGCGTCCTCACTCAAACTATTGGACTCGTGACTTACGACCGTAATATCGGCGTACTGCACGATGTGCTTCTCACGCGCTTTTTCAACCCCGTGTTTTGGTTTTCAAAATTAGCTATCCCGTGTTTCAACGCGGCGTTAATGGGATGCGTGATAATCGGTGGAATCTGGCTTTTTGCACCGGCTTCTTCAGCGAGCCCTGCTCTAGTGGCGCTGGCGATGCTACCCTGCTTCATTCTGGCTGGGGCATTACTCGGGTTCACGTGCGCCACCCTCTCGGTAGCGCTCAACGACCCTTACCTAATTTCAAACGTGGTGGCAGCTACCCTACCGTTGACGACTGCAGTACTCGCACCCGTCTCAGCCTACCCAGCGTGGCTAGCCGCGCTGATTCAATGGTTACCGCTCACTCACGGAATAGAGGTCTTTCGTGATTTGGTCACAGGTTCCACGCTAGAAAACGAGTTACTTTTTCATGCTCAAGCTGAACTGGCTATCTGCTGCACTTGGGCACTTGCGGGGGTGCTCGCGTCCTCACGTATTCTTACGCTGATTCGCAGCGGAAGACGGAGGAGGAGATTTGGTAAGCCGTATCGATAAGTAAGCACAAGGCCCGCATATCGTTCACTATCAACTAATTTGACGGACAATATGCGGGCTTCTGCCCTAAAAATACTGAAACAATACTTTACTTCAAAAATAATTTATGTAGGGTTAAAGCTATGACTGACTCACACTCCACCCGCGGTGCCTACGTTCACGAAGGCGAAGAATACAACCGCGATACCAATTACATCGAAGACCGAATTGTTGCAGACCCCACCGCGCGCTCAGAAGATGAGAACCACCATTTTTGGCCCGTTCAAGCTGGTAAGTACCGTTTGGTTGCTGCCCGCGCCTGCCCTTGGGCAAACCGCACTCTAATCGTGCGCCGCTTACTTGGCCTTGAAGACGCTATCTCAGTTGGTATGCCCGGCCCCACCCACGATATTCGCTCGTGGACCTTCGCCCTAGACGAGGGCGGCAAGGACCCAGTGCTCGGCATCGAGCGCCTGCAAGAGGCTTACTTCAAGCGATTCCCCGACTACCCGCGCGGCATTACCGTACCGGCTATCGTCGAAATCGAGTCAGGAGCTGTTGTTACTAACGACTTTCCGCAAATCACCGAAGACTTCTCAAAAGAGTGGAAAAAATTCCACCGCGAAGGCGCACCCAACTTGTGGCCTGCCGAGCTTGAGGACGAGATGAACCAGGTAATGAAGCGCATCTACACGGAGATTAACAACGGGGTTTACCGTTGCGGTTTTGCGGGTTCACAAGAAACCTACGAGGCAGCGTACAAGCGCCTGTGGGATGCCTTGGACTGGGTTGAGGAGCGCCTGAGCACTCGCCGTTACCTGATGGGCGATCACATTACCGAAGCTGACGTGCGACTTTTCACCACTCTGGTGCGCTTTGACGCCGTTTACTACAGCCACTTCAAGTGCAACCGTCAGACCATCGCATCCATGCCTAATCTCTGGGGTTACGCGCGCGATCTCTTCCAGACCCCCGGCTTTGGCGATACCGTTGATTTCCAGCAAATCAAGGAACACTACTACATCGTTCACGAAGATATTAACCCCACCAGCATTGTGCCCTCAGGCCCCGACCTTTCAGGTTGGCTGAGTGAGCACGGACGCGAGAAGCTGGGCGGCTCACCCTTTGACGCGGACGCCGGCGCAACCGCCCCCGGCGAAGTACGCGCGTCCGAACGTGTGGCTGCGGGGCACAATCCCCTCTACATCTAACCCGCACCCCATCTCAAAAAAAATTGTCGGAGCATGAATCATGTTCAAAAAGAACAATGATTCGCACTCCGACAAAATTTTTAGGGCATGAAAGCTGCTACATCTTGTTACGCCAGTTCGGCTCCTGCCCCGCCTCAAGGTCGCGCACAGCCTGCAAATTCTGTGCGATGAGCTCCTCGGGGTTCACCGGACGACCACCCGCTGAGTGCGGGGTGATCACAATGTTCTTCGCGCCCCACAGCGGTGAATCCTCAGGCAGGGGCTCGGTAACAGCAACGTCAATCGCTGCACCGGCAATCTCACCACCGTTGAGAGCAGCGATCAAAGCATCCTCATCAACCGTGGTGCCGCGTCCTACGTTAATGACGTAGCTACGCTGGGGCAGCTTTGCCAGCTTGTCAGCATCCAAGGCGTTCTTAGTGGAATCACTGGTAGGCAGA
>JBHWPN010000071.1:0-5442 GCA_043424895.1 Rothia sp. (in: high G+C Gram-positive bacteria)
CACCATTGAGCCAGGATCCAGCGGTTGGGTCTCAACCGCGTTATTTGTTTTACTCATATTCTTATTTTGTCACCTACACTCCGAAGGTCTCAGCCACACACTGTCATAAACAAATAAGCGTTTCATGTAAAGAGCACGGCTTCGTAATCATAAAAACTGACGCGTACAATGACTTTTGATGACTACTGCACAAACTCATGCGCTAGACCCTGCTCTGGCGGCTCGCCTAAAACGAGATGAACACGGGCTATTTGCCGCCATTATCCAACAATTCGATACCCGCGAAGTATTAATGCTGGGGTGGATGAACGATGAGGCTCTATACCGCACACTTACCGAAGGACGCGTTACGTTTTGGTCGCGCTCGCGGCAAGAATATTGGCGTAAGGGCGATACCAGCGGCCACCGTCAATACGTTAAAAGTGTTGCGATAGATTGCGATGGGGATGCTCTGCTGGTTCACGTTGATCAGGTTGGAGCTGCCTGCCATACAGGTACGAAGACGTGTTTTGAAGCGGGCGGCGAGGTTGATGCTGTCATGGGTGTAAAGGAAGAGGATTAGTTTTGTGAGTGTTGTAGCTGCTGAGAACTTGATATCGCCTTCGTTGGAGGAATTCCGTGAACTAGCGCGTACTCGCCGGGTTGTTCCCGTTCGCGTACGTGTGGTGGCTGATGCTTTGACCCCTATTGGGCTTTTTCGCGCATTAGCTACTGAAAACGGTGTTGCGCAACCGGGTACTTTTTTGCTGGAATCAGCCCATGAAGGCGGTCGCTGGGATCGTTATTCATTTATTGGCGCGAACTCAAAATCCACATTGACGACGCGTGAGGGCAAGGTACATTGGCAGGGGATTACTCCATCTGGTGCTCCCACCGAAGGAGACCCCGTTGAGGCCATTGCCAAGACATTAAAGATGTTGCATACCCAACCCTTAGAGGGGCTACCACCGCTCACCTCGGGCTTGGTGGGGTACATGGGCTGGGACGTTGTGCGCCATTGGGAGAAACTTCCTCATCGCCCCGATGACGATGTCAACCTACCCGAATTCGCCTTGAATTTGGTCTCTGACATGGCTATCCACGATAACAAAGACGGTTCAGTGCTTTTGGTAGCAAACGCTATTAATTTCAACGGCACCGATGAAAACGTTGATGCTGCGTATGCGGATGCGGTCACCCGACTGCAGGCGATGCTGGCCAAACTAGCGGCCCCCCCGCAGGCGTCCACCGTGTCTTTCATGAACGGTGAACGCGATGTTGAGAGCGTCATTGCCAACGAAGTTACCCACACCTGGGACGAACAGGGCTTCTTGGATGCTATCGATAAATCGAAGAAAAACATTCTGGATGGCGATGTCTTTCAGATCGTTATTTCCCGGCGTTTTGAGGTTGAGAACCACGCTAACGCATTAGATGTCTATCGCACCTTACGCCAAAGTAACCCTTCACCTTACATGTACCTCTTCAACTTTGAAGATACAGAAGGAACACCTTTTCAGATTGTGGGCTCCTCACCCGAAGCGCTGGTGACATTGCGAGACGGCGTCGCCACCACGCATCCTATTGCTGGTTCACGACCGCGCGGAGCAACTGCAACTGAGGATGTCGCATTAGCAGAGGAACTATTAGCCGATGAGAAAGAGCGCTCAGAGCACCTCATGCTCATTGATTTGGCGCGCAACGATTTATCTCGCATTGCTAAGCCTGGCACCGTCGAAGTCACTCAGTTTATGGAAATTGAGCGATTCAGCCACATCATGCACATCTCATCGACAGTGAATGCTGAACTTGCCGAAGACTTTACGGCTTACGATGTTTTACGGGTAGCTTTTCCCGCCGGAACGCTCTCGGGTGCCCCTAAGCCCCGAGCCATGCAGCTACTGGATGAATACGAGCCTGTAGCTCGCGGAGTATACGGTGGCGTATGTGGTTATTTCGATTTTGCGGGCAACATGGATATGGCAATCGCCATTAGAACTGCAGTCTTAAAGCGGGATCGTGCATACGTGCAAGCAGGCGCGGGCATTGTGATGGGTTCAGTGCCGGCTTCAGAGGCCTTAGAAACCGTGAACAAGTCAGCGGCTCCTTTGCGAGCTGTTATCGCAGCATCCAACTTGAACACTGTCGTATCAACAGCATTAGGGAGTAACGGTGAGTAAAGCACACCTCGAGAAATCAACCGAACCGAAGCTTCCTGCGTGGAAATCTCCCGGGCTGCTCACCCTATTAGGGCTGGCATCGGCTGGAGGAGCGTTTGCAACAACCCTTCCACCGTGGATTACAGTCAATGTCAAAGATGCTTTGCAACACGCAACCGTCAACGTGCCAGGTTCGGACGCTGCACCTGGTGTCAGCGCACTAGCCCTGGTTGCATTGGTAGCAACGCTTGTTGCCCGACTCGCCAGCCAAAAAATTCGTTACGTGATTACAGCAATCATGGCTTTATCGGGTCTTGGAATGATGTTCTCTATCTGGTCTACCACTTCCGACCCCGCCAGCGCTGCTCGCACCAATGTAGGTGAAGCCACCGGTGTAGTGGGTATGGATGCGGAATACACGGTATCAGCGTGGCCATGGGTGGCTATGCTCGCGGCTCTATTGATTATTGTTTCTGCAGTCCTAACCGGTATTGCCTCCCGCTCATGGAAGCAACGCAAAGCTAAATATGATCGTAACCACGCATCTAAAGTGCCGGGAGGTTCTCACGAAGACCTCGATGAAATTGACACCTGGGATTCTTTGACGCAGGGAGTAGACCCAACGGACCGCAAAGAGTTTCAGCAAAAAGTGCAGTAACATGGTGCCTTTTCGTTGCATAGAACAGCCGTTAACCCACTAGAATTGACGATGAATAACTTTGCGTTGTACACACACGCTTTGTCACATACTTTGAGGAGAATAATGTCTGATCAGCAGGTCCGCCTGGTACCGGGTGTTGTACCCAACAACCACGGTAACACTGTCGCAGCATGGACGCTTACCGTTCTTATGACCGTGGGCATGATTATTGGTGCAGTTGGTTTCTCAATTGCGAACACCTTCCTTCTGATTGTGGGCATCGTTTTGATGCTTATTGGTGCTATTGCTGGTTTCGCATTGAAGAAGTCTGGTCACGGTCAAGGTGGTCATCGCACTATCGAACGTGAGCGCGCGAAGGCTTCCACTCGAGCTCACCACTAATTTTTAGTGTTTTTCTATAAGCGTCTCGCACCGGTGCGGGACGCTTATGTTTTAGGCATACGTATGCTGAGTGGCAAAGATTATTGAATAAAATTGGTGATGGTTTAAATTACTGTTCTTGATGAAATCATTGTTGGTGTTCGAGAAGATTTACAAGCACGCCAGCGTCGTGTGCCTTTGGAGAAGTTGAAGGCCAAGGTATCTGAGGTTGAACCTGCGCGTGATGCACTTGGGGCGTTGAAAGGTGCGAGTCTAGAAACTGTCGAGGTAATTTCTGAAGTTAAGCGGGCAAGCCCATCCAAGGGTGCTCTTTCAGAGATTCCTGAACCCGCAACTCTTGCTGCCGCCTACGAGGCTGGGGGAGCAGCGGCTATTTCTGTTCTCACCGAACAGCGTCGTTTTAAGGGCTCTCTAGAAGATTTGGATGCGGTTCGGGCAGCCGTCAATATTCCGGTGCTTCGTAAAGACTTTATGGTTGATGAATACCAGTTCTGGGAGGCTCGCGCGCACGGTGCCGATCTTGTTTTGCTCATTGTGGCAGCGTTGGATGATGCAACCCTCAAACGGTTCTTTGACCTCACTCATGAGCTGGGTATGAATGCGCTTGTTGAGACGCATACCGAAGAAGAAATTGAGCGTGCTGTTGCGCTGGGTGCAAAAATTATCGGCGTAAACGTTCGTAATCTCAAAACACTAGAAGTTGATAACTCGAACTTTGCTCGGCTAGCCCAGAACCTTCCCCAGGACGCCATTTTAGTAGCGGAGTCAGGAGTCTTGGGTGCTGAAGATGTCGCGGAATATGCATCACACGGTGCACATGCCGTTCTTGTCGGCGAAGCGCTGGTGAAGTCCGGAGAACCGTCACAGGCTGTGGAATCTTTCCGTGCAGCTGGTCTCACAGCGCGAAAAGAATTTTTGGCAGCGTCCTAAATCTGCTATTGCTAGATAACACCCCATAGATTTTCACTAAGTCACGGATACGAGGATGAAGATGACTGAGAATTTGGCAGAAAAGTTTTTGAGCCAGGGTAAATCCCTGAAGAATGCCCCCGGTCCCTACTTTGGTGAGTACGGTGGTCGTTGGATGCCTGAATCCTTGATGCGTGCAATCGATGAACTTGAAGATACTTTCAACAAGGCAAAAGAAGACCCCGAGTTCTTAGATGAGTTCCAGCGTCTTTCTCGCGAATATTCAAACCGCCCGTCCTTGCTTACTGAAGTACCCCGTTTCGCAGCACACGCTGGCATTCGTATGTTCTTAAAGCGTGAGGATCTGAACCACACCGGTAGCCACAAAATCAATAACGTGGTGGGGCAGGCTTTGTTAGCTAAGCGCATGGGTAAGACCCGATTGATTGCTGAAACTGGTGCCGGTCAGCACGGTGTCGCTACCGCTACTGCCGCAGCTCTTTTTGGTATGGAGTGCGTGGTGTACATGGGCGAAGAAGACACCGAACGCCAGGCACTCAACGTTGCTCGTATGCAGTTGTTGGGGGCTAAAGTTATTGCGGTGCAAAACGGCTCCCGCACTCTCAAAGATGCTATCAATGAGGCTTTGCGTGACTGGGTAGCTAATGTCGAGACCACTCACTATTTGCTGGGTACTGCTGCCGGCGCACATCCTTTCCCTGCTATGGTGCGTTATTTTCACGATGCTATTGGTACCGAGACCCGCGACGAGCTTCTAGAGCGCACAGGACGTTTGCCTGACGGCGTGGCTGCATGCGTTGGTGGTGGCTCTAACGCTATCGGTATTTTCCACGCTTTCTTGGACGATAAAGACGTTGAGATTTATGGTTTTGAGGCTGGCGGCGACGGTGTTGAAACTGATCGTCATGCGGCCACCATTAATCTCGGCCGTCCAGGAGTGTTGCACGGTGCAATGACTTACCTGATGCAGGATGAAGACGGTCAGACCATTGAATCTCACTCCATTTCTGCAGGTCTTGATTACCCGGGTGTTGGTCCCGAGCACGCCTACCTTTCTGATATCGGTCGTGTGAGCTACCAGCCTGTGACTGATACCGAAGCAATGGATGCGTTGCGTCTTTTGTGCCAGACAGAAGGCATTATTCCCGCGATTGAGTCAGCCCACGCTCTCGCTGGTGCACTGAGGGTAGGACGCGAGTGGGCAGCTAAAGACCCCGAGGGGGCAGCCGAGAAGATTATGGTGGTTTGCCTTTCCGGACGCGGTGATAAAGACATGAGCACTGCCCTTGAATGGTTTGGTCTGGGCAAAGCTATTCCCTCATCAACCCTGCA
>JBHWPN010000072.1:0-13303 GCA_043424895.1 Rothia sp. (in: high G+C Gram-positive bacteria)
AAGTATGCGTGAATGGACTGCTCAGACTCTTGCTTTGCACTCAGGCAAGACTGCAGAAGAAATCGATAACGATATTGAACGCGACAAGATTATGACCGCTCAGCAAGCTCTGGAATATGGCTTGGTTGACCAGGTCCTTGAATCTCGCAAGGCAAAGCAGCCTGTTATCAACAAGGCTGATGATTACAGCTAACTAGTTATCTAGCGCTTTATAAGGACGGCACATTTTTCTAAAATGCGCCGTCCTTGTGCGTTGGTAGAAGTTTTACGACAGCGCGTAACAGATGCAACAAAGCGAACGGGTTACTCAATGAATTGGGTCTGACCCCGAATGCAGGTAGCCTGTTAACAGGTTAGTGTGCGAACGAAAGGTGGCATCCATGGCGCGAATCGGTGATAGCGCGGATCTACTGAAGTGCAATTTCTGCGGTAAAAATCAAAAGCAAGTGCGTAAGCTGATCGCTGGTCCAAATATTTATATTTGCGACGAGTGCATTGAGCTGTGCAACGAAATCTTGCTAGAGGAATTAGAAGAAAATACGGTTCCTGTCCTTGAAGATCTACCTAAGCCTCGAGAAATTTATGCCCACCTTCAAAACTTTGTGATTGGCCAGGACGCTTCTAAACGCGCACTCGCTGTTGCTGTTTATAACCATTACAAGCGCATTAAAGTCGCCACTAACCCCATTGTCGATGCTGCAACCTTACGGGCAACCGAAGGCGAAGATGTGGAGCTTGCCAAGTCAAATATTTTGTTAGTGGGGCCCACCGGATCAGGCAAAACCTATCTGGCTCAGACACTCGCTAAAAAACTTAATGTTCCGTTTGCTGTGGCAGATGCTACCTCGTTGACCGAAGCCGGTTACGTGGGTGAAGACGTTGAAAACATCTTGCTCAAGTTGATTCAGGCAGCCGATGGTGATGTTAAACGAGCCGAGAACGGCATCATTTATATCGATGAGATTGATAAAATCTCGCGCAAGGCCGAGAATCCTTCTATTACTCGAGATGTATCGGGTGAAGGCGTGCAGCAAGCTTTATTGAAAATTCTTGAAGGTACCGTTGCTGCTGTTCCACCGCAGGGCGGCCGTAAGCATCCGCAATCAGAGTTCTTGCATATCGATACATCAAAGATTTTGTTCATTGCAGCCGGGGCTTTTGCCGGTATAGAAGAGATTATTGGTGCCCGCGTAGGACGCAAGGGAATCGGGTTCGGCGCTTCTATTGACCAAGCCTCCCAGAACGCAGATATTCTCACTCAACTTATCCCCGAAGACCTTTTGAAATTTGGTCTGATTCCGGAGTTTATTGGGCGCCTTCCCGTTGTGGCTTCACTGGAAAAACTCACTCAAGAAGATCTTGAACGAGTATTGGTAGAACCCAAGAACGCGCTGATTAAGCAGTATAAGCGCATGTTTGCTATCGATGATGTTGAACTCATTTTTGAGCAAGACGCTATTTCCGAAATTGCACGATTAGCTATTGAACGCGATACCGGTGCGCGAGGTCTTCGCTCAATCATGGAAAATATCTTGCAACCGGTCATGTTCGATATTCCAAGTCGTGACGATGTAACTGCCGTCATTATTGACCAAAAGACAGTTCGCGGTGAAAAAGAAGCAACCCTTATCACCGAACGTAAACAGCTCAAGAGCGCATAAGTCAGTTTTTTCTGGAAATAAATAAGCCGGGATTTGCGTTTTACTCAGAGATTTTCAGTTTAAGTGTGAACAACGATTTGCACCGACTAAAAGGAGAAATAGTGACTGAAAAAAATACGGTAGATTTTTGGTTTGACCCCACCTGCCCATGGTGCTGGATGACTTCTCGCTGGATTCTCGATGTTGAGAAAATTCGCGAAATTCAGGTGAACTGGCGTCCTTTTTCCCTGTCTATCTTGAACAAGGGTCGAGATCTTTCTGAAAGCTACCAAAAGCATATGGACGAGTCATGGGCACCTGCTCGCGTAGCAATGGCAGTTGCTGAAAAGCATCCTGAGAAGCTCGGGGATTTTTACACCGCGATTGGCGAAGAAATCCATCACAATGAAAACAAGAACAATGAGTACAAGGATGCTATTGCTCTTGCCTTGAAGAATGTGGATTTGCCTGCAGAACTTGCTGAAGCTGGGGAAACCGATGAATTTGATTCACAGCTAGAGGCATCCATTAAGGATGCGCAGAAGCTAGTTGGCGATGACGTTGGCGTACCGATTGTAGCGTTCAACGGCACTGCTTTCTTTGGCCCCGTTTTCTCGCCGGCACCTCAGGGCGAAGAAGCTGGCAAGGTATTCGATGCTGCGGTAACTTTAGCGTCCTACCCAGGGTTCTTTGAACTGAAGCGCTCTCGTAACGTTGGTTCGATTTTTAATAACAAAAAGTAATATCGGCATCTTTGAAAAGAACCGTGAGTTTTGGAAAAGCTCACGGTTCTTTTCTTGTTCTCAGACATTTTTAGCTATGCGGGGCACCCGATGAAAACGTCTTATCTATTATTGTCATATTTCTCAATATGTAAGACGTACAAGTAATTTTTTACCCGACTGTAACCTGCACCATGCAAACTAGTATTACTTGCCGGAAATGACAGAACCAGAACCGGTAATACATGTGGGGAGGATAAGCCTGCGACATCACACACCGTAGGCTTTCGAGGTAACGTCTTGAACCCGTTACCGGCATCCTCTCCCGCGTTGCAAAAGCGCAACTTCACCTAGCTGGGAAGCTAAGTGCTCGATAAGACACCGTCTTGCGATCATGCGTACCTGCTACCGGTGGGTTGCGTGCCTGAGACGAGATCTCACAAGAAGGATGAAGAGAGTTGGATATCCCCATCTAACTCTTCTTGGATTGTCGAGAGAAACGAGCCTTTCGCATGACTGACAACACCATGCTCGGTGCGCAGCACGCACCGTCCCCGTTCAAGACCTTTGCTAATTTTCCAGAAGCACAAGGTCTCTATAACCCAGACATGGAAAAGGACGCGTGTGGTCTTGCAATGATTGCAACCTTGCGCGGTACTGCCGGTCACGACATCGTAGATCATGCGCTGGTGGCTTTGCGTCGTTTAGAGCACCGAGGCGCGGTAGGCGCTGATGAAGGAACAGGCGATGGAGCAGGAATTTTGCTTCAGGTTCCCGACGAGTTTCTGCGCGCTGTGGTGGATTTTGAACTTCCCGAATACGGTAAATACGCAGTTGGTACCGCCTACCTTCCCACCCACGGTGTGAACGCTGATGAGCTGAAATCTTCCATTGAAGAAATCGCCCAAGCAGAAGGTTTGTGTGTTGTGGGTTGGCGTGATGTTCCGGTTAACCCCGATATTGTCGGTGCTGCCGCGCGTGCAGTGATGCCTTATTTCTCTCAGGTCTTCTTGGCTGAAGCTCTTCCAGAAGAATCTGATCGCGTTGCCGAGCCGTTCACCGGTCATATTCCGGTAATCGATCTGACGGATGATGCTGAACGCCGCCAACTTGATCAAAAGGCTTTCCGCGTTCGTAAGCGATCCCAGCACAAGTTGGGGGTTTACTTCCCCTCGCTGTCCTCACGAACCATTGTCTATAAGGGGATGCTGACGACAGCACAGCTAGAGCCTTTCTACCCGGATTTACAAGATGAGCGCTTTAAGACCAAGCTCGCTATCGTTCACTCGCGTTTTTCCACGAACACTTTCCCTTCGTGGCCTCTAGCGCAGCCCTTCCGTACCATTGCGCACAATGGTGAAATTAACACTGTAAAGGGCAACCGCAATTGGATGCGTGCTCGTCAATCGCAACTTAAATCTCCGGTGCTCGGACGTAACCCCGAAGAGCTCTTCCCGATTTGTAGCGTCGGCGCATCTGACTCTCAGTCTTTTGACGAGGTCGCAGAACTTTTGATGCTTTCTGGCCGTTCAGCTGCTCAGACCATGATGATGATGATTCCCGAAGCGTGGGAAAACCACGAAACCATGGATGAGGAACGTCGCGATTTCTACCGCTATAACTCAACCTTGATGGAGCCGTGGGACGGCCCTGCTGCCGTTGCATTTACCGACGGCGATAGCGTGGGATCGGTTCTTGATCGTAACGGTCTGCGTCCCGGACGCTACTGGGTCACCGACGACGGATTGGTAATTCTTGCCTCCGAAGTTGGCGTGGTTGATATGCCCGAATCAAAGATTGTTGAAAAAGGCCGCGTCTCACCGGGCAAAATGTTCTTTGTGGATACAGCAAATCAGCGCATCGTGCCTGATGAAGAAGTCAAGCGAGATATAGCGCGCTCAAACCCATGGAAGAAGTGGGCAGAGGACACCATCGTGGATCTGTCGGATCTTCCAGAACGCGAACATATTCGCCCTTCACGCGTCTCAATCCGCAAGCGTCAGCAGACCTTTGGCTACACCACCGAAGAACTCACCAAAATTCTTGGTCCTATGGCAAAGACAGGGGCAGAGCCCATTTATGCGATGGGCACTGACACGCCCATTGCTGTGTTGGCAAAGCGTCATCGTTTGCTCTTTGATTACTTCATTCAGTCTTTCGCGCAGGTTACCAACCCGCCCCTTGACTCTATCCGTGAAGAACTGGTGACCTCGCTGCGCACCACGATTGGTCCAGAGGGCAATCTCTTACGTAAGGGTCAGGTACGAACCTCCCTTGTAGCTTTGGACTTTCCCGTTATCAATAACGATGAGCTAGATAAGATTGCCCATCTATACGATGAAGACGGCATGGACACGTCGCTCAAAGTACGCGGGTTGTATGATCCCAACGGAGGAGAGGAAGCCCTACGTGCGCGCATCCGTGAAATCTGCGAGAAGGTTTCTGCCGCAGTAAACCGCGGGGTTCACCACATTATTCTCTCCGACCGTAACTCTAATCCCCAGTGGGCTCCGATTCCCTCCTTGTTGCTCACCAGCGCGGTACACCATCACCTTCTGCGTAGCGCAACCCGCACCAAGGCGTCCCTGATTGTTGAAGCTGGCGATGTGCGCGAGGTGCACCATATTGCAACGCTCATCGGCTATGGCGCATCAGCTATCAACCCGTACCTGGCAATGGAATCGGTTGAACAGCTGGTCCGTGAAGGAGAAATAACCGGAGTGAGTGAACAAGAAGCTGTTCACAACCTCATCAAGGCTCTGGGCAAGGGTCTGCAGAAGATCATGTCTAAGATGGGCATTTCAACCGTACGCTCATACTGCGGTGCTCAGACCTTTGAGGCACTCGGTTTATCTCGTGCACTCATCGATGAGTTCTTTACCGGCACCCATTCGCAGATGGATGGGGTTGGGTTAAACGTCATTGCAGCAGAAGTCAAAGCTCGCCACGATAGCGCCTACCCGCAAGGTGGCATCGGCGTGCCTCACCGCGAGCTGGAGACAGGCGGCGAATACGACTGGCGTCGAGACGGTGCCCCGCACCTTTTCAACCCGGCCACAATCTTCCGCCTACAGCACTCCACCAAGACCCGCCGCTATGACATTTTTAAGTCCTACACCAAATTGGTAGATAATCAGTCCAAGGACTTGATGACTCTGCGCGGACTACTTAAATTCCAAGAAGACCGCCAGCCCATTTCGATCGATGAAGTTGAGCCAGTTTCTGAAATCGTCAAACGATTCTCAACCGGTGCTATGTCTTATGGCTCCATCTCGAAAGAGGCGCACGAGACACTGGCTATTGCCATGAATAAATTGGGTGCAAAATCCAATACCGGTGAGGGCGGTGAGGACATCGACCGTCTATTAGATCCTGAGCGTCGAAGCGCTATTAAACAGGTGGCATCCGGTCGATTTGGTGTTACTTCCTTGTATCTCTCTAACGCTGATGACATCCAGATTAAAATGGCTCAGGGCGCTAAACCCGGTGAAGGCGGTCAGCTTATGGCAACCAAGGTGTACCCCTGGGTCGCGCGTACTCGCCATTCAACACCCGGTGTCTCATTGATTTCACCGCCACCGCATCACGACATTTACTCGATTGAAGATCTAGCTCAGCTCATTTACGATCTCAAGCGCTCAAACCCGAGTGCTCGCATCCACGTAAAACTGGTTTCTGAAATCGGAATTGGCACGGTTGCAGCCGGTGTTACAAAAGCAAAAGCAGACGTTGTTCTGGTCTCTGGTCACGACGGTGGCACCGGTGCGGCTCCGCTGAACTCGCTCAAGCACGCAGGCGCGCCGTGGGAGCTTGGTTTGGCGGAGGCTCAGCAAACTCTCATGATTAACGGTCTGCGCGATCGCGTGGTTGTGCAGGCTGATGGTCAGCTCAAGACCGGCCGTGACGTCATCATTGCCGCTCTGCTCGGTGCTGAGGAATTTGGTTTTGCGACTGCTCCGCTGGTGGTTGAAGGCTGCATCATGATGCGCAAGTGCCACCTAGATACATGTCCGGTGGGTGTTGCCACCCAAAACCCGACCTTGCGCGAGCGCTTTACGGGTAAAGCTGAGCACGTTATTAATTTCTTCGAGTTCATTGCAGAAGAGGTCCGAGAATATCTTGCTCAGCTTGGTTTCCGCACGCTAGATGAAGCCATCGGTCATGCTGAGGTACTCGATGCTACAGAAGCAATTGATCATTGGAAGGCAGATGGTCTGGACCTCTCAGGTATTTTGCGATCGACAGTGGTTGATTTTCCTGAGAAAAATGTTCGTCATATGCGAGAGCAAGACCATGAGCTATCAGAGCATATCGACAACGAGTTGATTGCGCAGGCTCAGGACGCTTTGCAGAACCGCCGCCCGGTTTCTATTACTGCCTCTGTAGTAAATACTGATCGTGCGGTGGGCACCATGCTTGGTAACACCGTCACGAAGACTTTCGGTATCGATTATCTGGATCATGACACGATTGACGTTGCCCTCAACGGGCAGGCAGGTCAGTCGTTGGGTGCCTTCTTGCCGCAAGGTGTTACCCTGCGTCTTGCAGGTGATGCTAATGACTACGCCGGTAAGGGTCTTTCCGGCGGACGCCTGATTATCCGACCTACGGATGACTCTGCTTTGATTGCAGAGGACAACGTAGTTGCGGGTAACGTCATCGGCTACGGTGCTACCAGCGGTGAAATGTTCTTCCGCGGTATTGTAGGCGAGCGTTTCTTGGTGCGTAACTCCGGCGCCACGGCAGTGGTCGAAGGCATTGGCGATCACGGCTGTGAGTACATGACAGGCGGACGCGCTTTGATTCTGGGCGATACTGGTCGTAACTTCGGTGCCGGTATGTCTGGTGGTTACGCTTATGTTCTTGATCTCAACGAGCTGAAAGTTAATAAGCAATCTCGTGAAAGTGGCGAGCTTACTTTCCTTGAACTTAACAAGGCCGATAAGGCTGAAGTTCGCGATTTGTTGCAGTTGCATATCACTGAAACCGGCTCACAACGGGCTCAGAAGTTGCTTGAGGATTTTGACGCCACTGCAGCACGTTTGACAAAGGTCATGCCGCGCGATTTTGCCGCGGTGCAACTGATTCGTGCCGAGGCAGAAGCTACCGGTGCTGATCCCGATTCGTCTAAGGTTTGGAACCAGATTTTGGAGGTGACCGCTCGTGGCTGATCCCCGCGGTTTTTTGAAGGTAACTGAACGCGTTGACCGTCCTAAGCGTCCGGTTCCGGTACTTATTCTGGATTGGAAAGAAGTTCAGGTAGAGCAAGATAGCGCTACGCTCAAGAATCAGGCGTCTCGCTGTATGGATTGCGGGGTACCGTTTTGTCATGTGGGTTGCCCGTTGGGCAACTTGATTCCAGAGTGGAATGATTTGACGTGGCGCGGTCAAACCGCTCAGGCAGTTGAGCGTATGCACGCTACTAATAATTTTCCTGAATTTACCGGACGCGTTTGCCCGGCTCCTTGCGAGTCATCGTGTGTGTTGGGTATTAACCAGCCCGCAGTGACTATTAAGCAGATTGAGTACTCGATTGGTGAGGCTGGTTTTGACCAAGATTTGGTCAAGCCCATCATGCCTGCTCGCATGTTAGATAAAACTGTGGCAGTAGTAGGTTCTGGTCCTGCCGGATTAGCTGCAGCTCAGCAACTGACTCAAAATGGGTTTACGGTGGCGGTGTTTGAACGAGATGACCGTATCGGCGGATTGTTGCGCTACGGCATCCCCGATTTCAAGCTGGAGAAGGATATCGTTGACCGCCGTCTTCGCATTATGGAAGAAGAAGGTACCCGATTCCGCACCGGTGTAGAAATCGGTAAAGATATCAGCTGGGATAACCTGACTAAGCGTTATGACGCTGTAGTTGTTGCTACGGGTTCAACAAAGCCGCGTGATTTGAAGATTCCGGGTCGGGAACTAGAGGGTATTCATTTCGCCATGTCCTATTTGACCGAGTCTAACCGGGTAGTGGCTGGGGACTTAGAGTCATCCTCGAATAATGCAAAAGGTAAGAACGTCATCGTTCTTGGCGGTGGCGATACCGGCTCAGACTGTATTGGTACTGCGCTGCGTCAAGGAGCTAAGTCTGTGACAACCTTGGCTATTGGCGTCAAACCGGGATTAGAACGAGCTGACGATGAGCCCTGGCCAATGTACCCTAAGATTTTTGAAGTATCTTCTTCCCATGAAGAGGGCGGTGAGCGTAAGTATCTTGCATCCACGGTGGAATTTGTGGGGGAGAACGGTACACTGACCGGGCTGAAGGTAGCTGAAACTGAGTATTTGGAAGACGGGCGCCGTGTACCTAAGGAAGGTACCGAACACGTGATTCCTGCTGATCTGGTGTTCTTGGCTCTTGGTTTCACAGGCCAGGAAAACGACTCCATTACCGAGCAATTGGGAGCACAACTAGATTCTCGTACCAATGTGGCACGCGATGAGCAGTACATGACAAATGTACCCGCTGTTTTCTCGGTAGGCGATGCGGGACGAGGACAGTCACTTGTCGTATGGGCAATTGCTGAAGGACGCGCGTGTGCAGCAGCCGTTGAGCGCTATCTCACCGGAGACACCCAGCTCCCAGAGCCTGTGGGACCGTTTGATCATTCTATTGACCTTGCTGTCTAGGGAGGCGAAAAGCGGTTAAATAAAGAATCCCGGGTGAATATGTGATGAACATATTCACCCGGGATTTTTAGAGGATGTGGGTTTGCGTGGGAAACCTTACGCGTCGTATGCCTTTACTGCTTCTACGATGGGCTCAATATTTGCCTTATCCATAAAGTCCGCTGAATGAGTAGCGTAGCTGTCCAGGATCTGCTGGTTAG
Source organism: Rothia sp. (in: high G+C Gram-positive bacteria) (assembly GCA_043424895.1). GTDB lineage: Bacteria > Actinomycetota > Actinomycetes > Actinomycetales > Micrococcaceae > Rothia. Next base: position 9,190 of record JBHWPN010000072.1, read on the forward strand.
CCTCGTTCTTATTGGGCTTCATCTTCATAGCCATGCGTACACCCTGAAGCACTGTCTTATGGGTTGCAGAGAGAACATCGTGATTGATACCACCGCGCAAGTGGAAGGTGGGCTTATTGGCTGCCAGCTCTTCGGTAAAGCTCTTGAGTACCTTGCTATCTAGCATCTTGCCGTTGTTAGCGATATTGCCGTTGAATGAAACCGTGAAGAATACGAGGTTTTTGTCTTTGAGAAGCTCTGCCTTTTTACGCAAAGAGGGAGCACCAGTGAGGAAGAGTCCACCGTAGTATGAAGCACCAATAACAACGGTCTGGGCTGCTTCAATCTGTTCATCGGTTACCTCAGCGATAGGTGCTGTGCTAACCGAGTATCCATCAGCTTCTAACTGCTCTTTTGTCCACGAGGTATACCGTTCGGTGTAGCCGTATGTGGATCCATAGACGATAAGTACTGGTGAGTTAGTCATCTGAGTTCCTTGAGTATTCGTAAAAAAGTTAGGTCAAGTCCCAACGGTTCTAAAGCCGCTGAGAGGTAGCTTAGATAAAAACAGTATCTCATGCGAAACTGACTAAAATGTTGTAAAGATGTTGGTTTTGTGGGATTTTTTGCGAATAGTGCGCAAAAAAGGTGCGAATATTCTCGCTTTACCTCGGCAAATACACATATAATAGGTATAACAATGTTGGGTCATTATTGACTGTATGTGATTAGGTGGGATTTCCAGTTTCACCCCATGGCTGAAATTCCCCAGAATACCTCTTTGACTCTGTTGTAGAACACCCAAACTTACTAAGGTTGAATACATGAGACGTGCAAAAATTGTTGTAACCATTGGCCCCGCAATCTCGGCACCCGAGAAGATTGCAGAAGCTCTTGAAGCAGGCATGAACGTATCACGCCTTAACATGAGCCATGGCGACCACTCAGTTCACGAGACTTCATACAAGACAATCCGTGAGCAGAGCGAAAAGCTGGGTAAGGATGTTGCAATCCTTGCTGACCTTCAAGGTCCTAAAATCCGTCTTGCAACCTTCCAAAACGGCTCAGAGATTCTAGAGTCCGGCGATACTTTCAAAATTACTATCGACGATGTTCCTGGTACTAAAGAAATCGTAGGAACCACCTTCAAAGGGCTGCCCGGTGACGTAAAGCCCGGTGACACACTTCTCGTTGACGATGGCAAGATTCGCCTTGAGGCAGTAGCTGTTGACGATCGCACCGTGACCACTAAGGTAATCGTGGGCGGACCTGTCTCCAATAACAAAGGTCTTAACCTTCCCGGTGTTGCAGTATCAATTCCTGCCCTGTCCGAAAAGGATGAAAACGACCTCCGCTTCGCCCTGCGCTTGGGTGTTGACCTCATTGCGCTGTCCTTCGTCCGCTCGGGTGACGATATCACCCGCGTCCACGAAATCATGGATGAAGAAGGCGTTCGTCGTCCTGTCATCGCTAAGGTAGAAAAGCCTCAGGCTGTTGAGAACCTGCAGGACATTGTAGATAAGTTCGATGGCATCATGGTTGCTCGCGGTGACCTCGGTGTTGAATTCCCGCTTGAAGAAGTTCCGTTGGTTCAGAAGCGTGCAATTGAAATGGCTCGCCGTTGGGCTAAACCTGTTATCGTGGCAACTCAGGTTCTCGAAACCATGATTCAGAACCCCACCCCCACTCGTGCAGAAGCGTCTGACTGCGCAAACGCTATCCTTGATGGCGCAGATGCAGTGATGCTTTCGGGTGAGACCTCAGTGGGAAAGTACCCGATTATCACTATTCAGACTATGGCGCGCATCATTCGCTCCACCGAAGAAGGCGGTCTGTTGCGTGTGCCCGAGCTGGGTACCTCACCTAAGACCCGCGGTGGCGCAATTACTCGTGCGGCTGTTAACATTGCAGACCAGCTGAACGTGGACCACATTGTCGCGTTCACCGAATCGGGCGATACTGCCCGCCGTCTGGCTCGTTTGCGTCCTTCCAAGCCTGTGGTGGCTTATTCGCCCAACCCCGAAGTTCGTGCATTTATGAACCTTCTGTGGGGTGTGCAGGCAGCTGACGCACCGCGAGCGAAGAATACTGACGAGGTTACCGCTTTCGTTGATCGCCACCTGCTTGAAACCAACCGTGCAGAGGTTAACGATTTGGTAGTTATCACTGCCGGATCACCTCCCGGGCACTCAGGTTCAACCAACCTGGTCAAGGTTCACCGTGTGGGGGATCTTGATGATGCTGGCGCAGTTCTGCCTCAGCAGCGCGATAAGGTTGGACCTTTCACCGAGTAGTTCATAGTAGAACTGTTGTCTAATGTGCCCGCCGTATTCTTCTAAAAAGGGGAGTGCGGCGGGCTTTTTGGTGCGTGCGGGGGTATTATTTTTTGATTTTGTTCCGATTTCCTCACATCATTTCACCGATATTTGGCATAGTTGAGAACTGATATACCCGTTGAGCCATACCCAGTCAGTGAGGAAGAAATTATCATGGTTGCATCTCAAAGTATTCAAGCCATAGCATCGTGGACTCTTGTGGCAGAAACACCTATACCTCAGGATATTTACGAGGTGCTTGCGAACGGAGAAGTCCCACAGGTTGCTTTTCGTACCATTCGCGATGCTGCTGTGTTTACCAATAAGCGGCTCATTATTCGCGACGCTCAAGGCATTTCGGGTAAAAAGATTGAAATGTATTCTATTCCTTACGCATCCATCAATATGTGGTCCTCTGAGAACGCCGGAAGTTTCTTGGACGTCAATGCTGAATTAGAGCTGTGGACGCGGGCGGGGCATTTCAAACTGCTGATTGGTAAAGATCTCAATATCCGCGCAATTGACCGGCTTATTAGCAATTGCGTACTGGGCAGCTAGAGGGGAGCAGTTTTGAGCGCAGAAAATGTCCAACCGCAGTCGTCGGTTACCCTACGATTCTTAGCCGCGCCGACAGACGTTCTCATGGCAGGCGCCATGGGCGTGCACGGCGGACGCGTGCTGGAGTGGATTGATAAAGCAGCTTACGCGTGCGCAGCTGGATGGGCTAAAACATACTGTGTCACAGCTTATGTGGGGCACATTCATTTCACCCGTCCCATTCCCTCCGGTCACATTGTTGAGGTGCGTTCCCGCATTGTGTATACGGGGCGCTCTACCATGCATATCGTCAACGAAGTCTATTCAACCGATCCTCGCGAGGGAATCTTTACGCTGGCCTGCGATTGTCTTGTTATTTTCGTGGCGATGGGAGACGATCACAAGCCCACGCCCGTGACTCCGTTTGAGCCTGAGACTGACGAAGAAAAGCGAGTGGAGCAGGCAGCATTGTCTCGCATAGATTTGCGTAAAGAAATCGAAGCGGAAATGCTGCGACAAAACTACACTAAAAATTCCACAGCTCCAGAGATAACCCACCGTTTTCTTGCCAAGCCAACAGATGTAAACTGGGGCGGCAACGTTCACGGTGGCACCGCTATGGAGTGGATCGATGAAGCTGCTACTAACGTCACGATGTCTTTTCCGGGGGAGCGAACGGTCGCTGTCTATGCTGGCGGTATTCGTTTTTACCAGCCCATCCACATTGGAGATTTGGTAGAGGTTAACGCTCGCTTAGTTCGCACGGATGCTCGTTCAATGAGTGTGATGGTGCATCTACGTGCAGGTGATCCGCGTAAACCTCAAGATGAATTGCCGCTGGCGATCCACGCATCCTTTACCTATATCGCTGTTGATATTGACGGTGTTCCGTTGAAAGCCCGCCAGTTTGTTCCTGAAACCGATGAGGATAAGGCACTAGCCGAGCATGCTCTCACTCTCCGCAAGCTCCGCGAAAAGTTCGCTCCGCACCCGCTAGTAGACATCCCTGAGCGGCCCATCAAGATGACTGGTTAGATTAGGACAGCAGAAATTACCCGATTCCGTGCACATAACCTGAAAGGTCGTATCTTCACCACGGAGTCGGGTAATTTTGATGACCGCCGAGAGAAAAGAAAAAACCCGGTCAGACTTTTGTCTGACCGGGTAATCGTTGTGCCCAAGGTGGGACTCGAAAACTCTGGATGTATGTTTTTATGTGTTTTGTACTGTCTTATACTGCTATTTTCTAGCGGTTTTTGGTGGTTAGCGGTTCGATGGACTCG
>JBHWPN010000073.1:0-6217 GCA_043424895.1 Rothia sp. (in: high G+C Gram-positive bacteria)
TATCTTACACCCAAAACATTTCATGCTTGCCGTGAAGACATATATAACTATAGGACCCATACCGCATGTATGCAAATCGAAATCCCTGTTTGTAACCAAGCACACTCTAGACCCATAAATTGAGAAAAAATAAAGGGTGCACCACGGCAAGCAGTGCACCCATACAATAACAGGGGAGTTTAGTTTTCGCGAGCGTCCTCTGGGGAGAGAACCTCAATAACAGCCGTGAGCGGCCTCGACTGGTCAATCTCTTCATCGACCTCAACAGTATTAACTTTTTCAGGGCTGGGAACCATATTGCCCTCAACTGCTGAATGGAAGATTTCCTTACCACCCTCATGGGTGGATAGTTCATGAATTACGTCGATGAGCATTTCATGGAACTGAGGATTAGCAAGCTGACCAAGCTCCGAGAGAGTTTTGTCCACTTGCTGAGCACGCATTAAGGCATCCTCCCCCGCATCCGTAATAGTCAGTAGATAACTACGGCGGTCTGCGGAGCTGCGAATGCGCGCAATATGACCGTGAGATTCCAAGCGAGCCAAAGTTTTGCCCATTGTCTGTGCTTGAACACCAACAATCTGAGCAACCTTAACCTGCGAAATCTCCCCGTTTTGAGAGATCACGCCAAGTGCTGTTACACCCGCGTGCGTGAGCCCCAAATCCTTGAGCTGAGCGTTCCAGCTATGCTCAAGCATTCGAGCGGCGGTTGACAATAAACGATTAATAGACCACTTACCGATATCAGGCATGTAACTATTATAAGTGTTTTTGGCATTTCTCAACCCTAAAAATAGGCAACCCTTACCTTCGATGTAGCATAGTGAGAAGAAAAAGCCGATAATAAGCGGTGATATTAGTTTGACCATCTAACTTTGTCACCAAAGAAAGGTACAACCAAGGTGTCACAAAAACTAGAAATCGGTCAGGTCGCTCCAGAATTCTCCCTCATCGACTCGCGCGGTAAAACTGTTCAGTTGAGTGATTTTCGCGGTGAAAAAACTATTGTGTATTTTTACCCCAAAGCATCCACGCCCGGCTGCACCAAGCAGGCATGCGATTTTAGGGACAATCTTTCCTCCCTGAAAGCTGAAGGCTACGTAGTTCTAGGCATCTCTCCCGACGAGCAACCCGCACTCCAAAAATTTGAAGACAAAGAGTCTCTTAATTTTCCTTTGCTTTCTGACCCCGAACATAAAGTTGCAGAAGCATACGGCGCTTGGGGAGAGAAAAAGAATTACGGGAAAACCTACGTTGGCCTCATTCGCTCATCCATTGTTATAGATGAAGAGGGAAAGATTGTATTAGCGCAATACAACGTACGAGCTACGGGGCACGTCGCAAAATTACGACGAGATTTAGGTCTTGACCGATAATCTCCGCGATGTCGATTAGCATCAACGCGCAAACTAATGTAGTATTCAAAGCGTTGTTTTTCATATTCGACAAGCGCGAGTGGTGAAATTGGCAGACACGCAGGATTTAGGTTCCTGTGCCTTACGGCGTGAGGGTTCAAGTCCCTCCTCGCGCACTAAAGCCCAGATTTTTTCTGGGCTTTAGTTGTATCAACGACGATATAGTTGAGTTCGGAATATTAGAAGGTTTGTCCATGACCTCTTCACAGTTTTCACGTCGCACCCTTGCAAAACTCACTTTGGCTGTGGCTTCAGGGGTCTCCTTAGCCTCGTGCTCCGTCAAATCTGATGCTGACAGTGCCTCAACATCCAATAACCTCCAAACCCCCAAGACGCTACGATTCGCCCAGGCTGCAGCTGTAACTTCTTTGGACGTAGCCACCAGCTCTAGCCTTGAAACCGCGCGCATTAATTCCCAAGTTATTGAAGGGTTGGTTACAGCCAATCTTTCAACCGGGCAGCCAGAACCTGCCCTAGCTTTAGACTGGAATATTTCGGACGATCAGCTAACGTACACTTTTGCCCTTCGCAGCGGAGTAAAGTTCCATGACGGTTCAACGCTAGATGCAGAAACCATACGCAAGAATTTCGAACGTTTTGAAAAGTTAGCCCACACCTCAGATCTTTCATCGCACGCTTGGTATCTGCCGTTCTTTGGAACAGGTAAAAAATCTCAAGTATTGAAGCCCCTCATTAACTCATATAAAGCTCGCGAGAACTCATTTATTATTCAGCTCTCACGCCCCAGCGCATCCTTTCTCTCAGCTCTCGCGCAACCAGCCTTTTCGGTCTGCTCTGCCCAAACTATCCGCGCAAATGGAACACTCAATTCAAATCCTGTGGGTACCGGGCCGTTCAGCATACAAGCTGCTGATAACGACACCGTAAAGCTCATTCGTTTCGACTCCTATTGGGGCGGGGACGTACCACTAGATTCTGTTGAGTTCATTACCATCAAAGGTTCAGAATTACGCTTTTATAAGCTGACTGCCGATGAGCTAGACGTGTACGACCAGGTGGGTCGAGAAGATTATGTCCCCCTCGCCCGGTCAGGCTATCAAACCCGTACGCGTGATCCTTATGCGCTCACCTACGTCGGAATCAACCTCGATCACCCTGTTTTTGCTGACCCCAACGTAAGATTAGCCGTCGCGCACGCAGTAGATGCCTCTGCGCTCGTCCACGCAATCTTCCCCGAAGGCACCAATACCGCCGTGGACTATATACCCCCGCTGTTCATGTCACGAGCTGAGGGAATTGAATCGCTCACCAAACATGATCGAGATCGAGCGAAAGAACTGCTCGAAGCGTCTTCGTACGCCGGTGAAGAGGTTGAGTTTTACTACCCCACCGATGTTTCTCTTACCTCCATGGAAAAACCAGAGGTTGTGTACTCCAGTATCGCCGCAGATCTCACACGAGCCGGGTTCGTTATCAAACCGGTACCCATCAAATGGTCTGATGGTTATTTAGATAAGGTAAATACCACCGGCACACAACGCGGTTTATCACTGCATGGTTTCACGGGTTCATACAGAGACCCTAACGCTTTTATGTGGCGAGTTCTCGCACCCACTCTTATCTCAGAAACGGCGACCTCAGTTTTAGATTCCTCTCCCAACGTAAAAGACCGCACCATTCTTCCTTTTACAGAAGTAATTCAACTCATGCAAAAAGCAGATGCCATCGAAGAGCTCGATGAAAGACGCGAGGCTTTCAAAGAGGCTAGCTACCACCTGATGGAACACACCGTTGCTGTTCCTATCGCCTACGCAGTGAGCTCAGTGGCACTTGGCAAAAAAGTAACAGCTTACTCCGTCACCTCCACAGGAGTGGATGATATCGCGCATGCCGATGTTCACAGATAATCGGTTTCCCAAAGATTACTTATTTTTTATGTCATCTTTATTTATCTCACCGATCAGTGTTAGGCACATCGCATGCTGACGCGCTACTGTAAATAAGAACGGTAATTTTATTAATTGCGGTAAAACCGGTCGCACTATGGTTTTACTGCCACAACAAATGGAGTTCTCACAGTGACACGGACTGAAAATACAGACGTAGTCCTCGTTGGCGCGGGCATCATGAGCGCCACCCTCGGTGTTCTTTTGAAGGAATTAGAGCCATCGTGGAACATCACCATTCTTGAGCGTCTTGATGAAGCAGCTCAAGAGTCTTCAAATCCTTGGAATAACGCCGGCACCGGACACTCAGCTCTGTGCGAGCTGAACTACGCTCCGCTGGGTAAAGACGGCACGGTGAATCCCGCAAAGGCGCTGGGAATCAACGAACAGTTTCAGGTAACCCGTCAGCTATGGGCCTCGCTCGTTGAAGAAGGCAAGCTTTCAAACGCATCCTTCATCAACCCCGTCCCCCATATGTCACTAGTATTCGGGGATGCACATAGCGATTACATGGCAAAGCGCTACGAAGCCCTTTCCGCAAATAAGTTGTTCGAGCGGATGCAGTTCAGCGAAGACCGCGATCAAATTGCACAGTGGGCACCGCTCACCATGAACGGTCGCGCAGATGGACGCGTAGCAGCAACTTATTCCCCCGAAGGCACCGACGTCGACTTTGGTAATTTGACTTTGCAGATGATTGATTATCTGCAGGCTAACGGCGTCAACGTCGAATACGGTCAGCAGGTCACTAACCTGAGCCAAGAATCAGATAAAACCTGGACGCTCAAAGTAAAGAACCGCCTGAATTCAGAGCACAACAAGATTATCCGCGCTAAGTTCGTGTTCTTGGGTGCCGGTGGCGGTGCACTGTCACTTCTCCAAAAGTCAGGTATCCCCGAGGGCAAGGGCTACGGTGGCTTCCCCGTTTCAGGTTTGTTCCTGCGCAACACCAACCAAGAAACCGCCCAGCAGCACAACGCTAAGGTATACGGTCAGGCATCGGTAGGTGCTCCTCCCATGTCAGTTCCCCACCTTGACACCCGCTATGTCAATGGTCAGCGTTCGCTCTTGTTTGGCCCGTATGCAGGCTTCAAGACCAACTTCCTCAAACAGGGCTCACTTCTGGACTTGCCTCTCTCGCTTCGCCCTGACAATATCTACCCCATGGCGCGAGCTGGTCTAGCAAATATGTCATTGACCAAGTACTTGATTACCGAGTTGCTTAAAAAGCGTGAACAGCATATCGAATCGTTGCACGCATACTACCCCGAAGCAAATGGGGATGAGTGGGAACTCATTACCGCAGGTCAACGCGTCCAGGTCATGAAAAAGGATGCCAAACTGGGCGGCGTTTTGCAGTTTGGTACTGAACTTATCAGCAGTGCGGACGGTTCCATTTCAGCGTTGCTCGGCGCATCCCCCGGTGCCTCCACAGCAGCTCCGATTATGCTCAAATTACTCCAGCAGTGTTTCCCCGGTCAGCAGGCTCAGTGGGAACCTCGCTTGAAAGAGCTGATCCCTGCTTACGGAGTAACCCTCAACGATAAGCCCGAATTAGCAGATGAAGTGATGGCTCATACCGCTCAGGTATTGGGCATCAACAACTAAAACCTCGTGTTTTTAAACAGTGGGACAGTCATCATGATGATTGTCCCACTGTTGCGTTTAAAAGGGCATATACCGACTTGTTCCTGAATACACAGTAAACTGGATATTCTTGAATTAAGCATCTATATCAGCTTCAACGTAATAAGTGAGAAACCCATGTCTCTAGAAGAATTGACAGTACAAAGAGCTGAGCACGGTTCTAAACCTGACTCCTCTGAAAAACCTCAGAAATTGAGCAAGCTGGGTAAGCCCAGCTGGATCTATATTTTTAAGCGTTCGCTTCGGGAATTTCTTGCAGACGGATGTACCGACCTCGCAGCGGCGCTGACCTATTTCACCGTGTTCTCAGCAATCCCGATGTTGCTGGCTATGGTGTCATTGTTAGGTGTGTTTGGCCAGGGTAAACAAACTACCGATGCTATCTTGAGCTTCTTGTCTGATTACGCGCCCGCAGATGTTCTGTCTGTTGTGGAAGGCCCTATCACCGAACTCACCGCGTCCAGTGCTGCCGGTCTGGCGCTTGTTACCGGTATCGTAGGCTCTTTATGGACTGCATCAGGCTACATTGGCGCTTTTGGTCGCGCGATGAACCGCATCTACGACGTTGTTGAAGGTCGTCCAATCTGGAAACTTCGCCTGGTCAACCTTGTGATTACCGCAATCATGGTAATTATCATGGTTTTGATGATGCTCTTGTTGCTAACCTCTGAGAACGTTTTGAACGTGGTAGGTGACTTCACGGGAGTGGATCTTAGCGGGTTCGCAGCGGTATGGACCTACGTGCGCTGGTTAGTTATTTTGATCATTGCAATCATTTTGATTGCCATTCTCTACTACGCAACTCCCAACGTTAAGCAGCCTAACTTCCGCTGGATCTCCCCCGGCGCTGTTTTTTCACTCATTATTATGGGCGTTTCAGGTGCCGCGTTTACCTTCTATGTTTCTAACTTTGGCAACTACAACAAGACCTACGGTGCTATCGGTGGCGTCATCATCTTGCTGATGCTGATTTGGATTATGAACAACGTTCTCTTGTTTGGCGCTCAGTTGGATGCTGAAATTCAGCGAGCTCGCGAACTCCACGCCGGTGTTGCAGCTGAAGAAAACATTCAGATTGAACCTCGCGATGACACCATGGCAGTCAAGAACCTTGAAAAGCTCGATAAGCTCGTTGAAGAAGGTAAAGAAATCCGCCTGAGCAACGATTCAGGAATGGATATGCAAAAAGCTGCTTCTAAGAGCAAGAACATTAACGATATCGATTTGAGCTAGTGTTTTAGATAAGGA
>JBHWPN010000074.1:0-6173 GCA_043424895.1 Rothia sp. (in: high G+C Gram-positive bacteria)
ATGGAAAGAGCGCACCGCTGTGTTCGCCTCGAAAATAAAGTAACCAGGCTTATTATATCATTTTGGTAACAAAAAATAGGTGCTCGCTTTAAAGATAACGATTCTATAAACTTCAAAAGCAGAAAATATTAATGACCAGCTCACAATCTCCCCATACGTGAGTCTGGTACCAATATGGAGTCTTACATGAATCTTTCACTCGCCGGTGGCACTTCAGCACATCTTAGCCGCCGACAGATTGGCATCTTCGCGCTTGCAACAACCGCAACACTTGGAACCAGCGTTGCAAATGCGGCAACTTCAGATTTGCGTTCGGTATCAGCCCAGCAGCGCGCAGCGGACACACAGACCCTGCTTAACTTGATTAACCGCTTCCGCGCCGAGAATGGACTCGGCCCACTTCGCCACTCGGCTACCCTAGCGGCTATTCAGGAGCCTGAGGCTCGTCGTCAGTTCGTGCAAGGCTACGTTTCACACGGCTCTGCATTCCTTAACGATTCCCGCGCCGCTGGATATTCTTTTGCTCGCGAGGTTATTGCGCTGTCTTACAATGACGATCTCGGGCAACTTCTCGCATTCTGGAAGAGCTCACCTGCGCATCGCGCAGCCGTTTTAGCTCCTGAAGCTAATACTGCGGGCATCGGCTTGGCGTACGGTCACGGTAACGGTCTGCCGTGGCGTGTTCTCGGTAACGTTGGCATTTACCGTTACGAGAGTGGACGCGGCCCCGCCGACCTCACCGTGCAGGCGGCAGCGACATTCGATTACGAAGTGGGTGGAGCTATTGGCTCATTGTTCCGCAGACATGGCGGCGTAGCTACTTTCGGCGAACCAATCACTAACGAAATTCCTAATGGCGTGGGTGGTGTTTACCAGCGTTTTAGCAAAAATGGCAGAGTGACTCGTTTTGTGTGGTCACCCTCAACTGGAGCTCACTATCTGAGTGAAAACAGCGGTATTGGTAGATACTGGTTGAATAACGGGGCTGAAAAGGATCTTGGTTACCCTGTTATGAACGAAGTAGGTGGGCTTATTGATGGAGGCGCCTATCAATTGTTCCGTAAGAACGATGGAACTACTAATAAGATTCTGTGGTCACCTGCAACTGGTACCCACCACGTTTTTGAGAACGGTGGGATCGGCTGGAATTGGACTCGTAATGGTTCTGAAAGAGGCTACGGCTACCCCGTTTCTGGCGAAGAATGGTCAGGGCAGAACGTCGTCCAGCGTTTCTCTAAGGGCGTTACTGTTGTCTGGGATTCCACCGATGGCGGTATAAGCACCGTTCGCTAACGTTTTTATTCCACACTAAAATTCCCGCGTTGCGTAACTGTAAAAAGGTACGCAACGCGGGTTTTTGCGTTTAGAAGAGTGTAAAGGTACGCAGGTACCTCTTAGGATCGCCCGGCAATGGTTGTTGCCGAAGAATCTAATAGGTTTTTGGCTGCGTTGGTGTCTTTGACATCGTTGGCAATGATTGAGAAAACTAGCACTTCGTTGTGGGCGGTAATCGTGTAGCCGGTCAGCGAAATAACGTTGTTGAGTGTGCCGGTTTTTGCGCGGACAAAGCCCTGCCCACCGGTCTCGTTGCCATTATCGAATCGTTGGGCTAAGGTGCCTGAGCCACCGGCTACGGGTAGCCCGGCAAGTCCTCGGCTAAATTCGGGATCGCCCGCCACCATGGTTTTGATAATGGACGTCAACGTCTGGTTGGTGACCTTATTATCGGGGGAGAGACCACATAAATCGATCATGGTGAGTTTATCAGTGGGAATACCGCCGTCTTCTAGGGTTTGTGTGACGTGAGAGATCGCGTCCTCAATAGTGCCCTGTTTGCCCGCCTTGATAGCGGCGTTGCGAGCGAGGGCTTCTGCTAAGAAATTATCGGATCGCTGCATCATGGATGCGCTTTGCTCAGCGGCAGTTGCAGATTCTACGGATGCGAGTTTTTGAGCATTGGGGTCTGCTTTGTTTTCATCGCCCAGTTGAAACTGAAGCTCGCCCGCAGAGAGCTTGTTAAGGGCATCTATGAATGCTTGCTGGGTGGCAACTGCTGCGTTATCGTAACGGTTTTCGGTGGGCTGCCCGTTATCGGGAACAGAGTGCGAGTAAAGAGCCATGGGGTAGACATCGCCCACGAAGCCGGAATCTTTATCGGCTTGGTCCCAGGCAGGGTTTGCGGCGGGTCCCGAGAATAGCGAGGTATCGCGGTTTACGGTAATGGTGCCGCTAGCTCCGTGTTCTTTCAAAGAGTCCAGGGTTTGTTGGGCGAGGGTTTCAAGACCGGCATGGCCAACAACGGCAGTTGGGTCTGATTCTCCGGTACCTAACAGGGTGTCACCCCCGGCTATTAGTGTGAGGTTTTTGCCGTCATAGACAGCATCGGTGCTAAACCTATCTGAGCTTTCAAAAGTTCGTAGCACCGTGTAGTCCGTAAGAATTTTGAGGTTAGAGGCAGGAGTGCTTGCCCGATCCGTATTGTGCTCGTACAGAGTCTCACCGTTGGCAGGGTTGATGACGGTGGCTGACACGGTTCCATCGGTAAAACCGTTCATAAGTCTGTCTAGAGATTGCGAGAGTTCCTGGGCATCTGTTGTTCCGGTAGCGGTCAAGGACGCGGGTGCTTGAGCGGCAGGTGCAGAAAAAGTAAAGCTTGCCTGCGAAGTTAGCTCGCGCGCGTCCATGGCACGAGGAATAGCCCAGATGCCAGCGCCAACGCACACCACTGCCATACCAGCAGCGATAAGGGGAGAAGTTTTAGAAACCATGAGCTACACGCACCTGCCGTTACAAAGAACATTTACTGAAGTAGAACCGTTTATAAACCTATCAAGAGTGCGTGCGTGAGGCGATGAGGTACTGTAAATACGCTCTAGGCGCATCGGTTGAGCGTGCGTGAATACCTTGCAGTGTGCTTGCATAGGAGTATGACTTCTCATCGTTCACCCATCAAATGGAAGACCGCCGCTAAAATCGCTGGGGCGCTGGCAGGTGCCGGGCCCAAGATGAAGGGCCGTGAAGCTGCCGAGGCTGTAGCGTCGATGCGCGCTGCTGCGCAGGCGTCGGTGGAGCACGTTTACAACATCACCCGCTTAGAGGCGGCAAAGGATTTGCGTGATTCTGAGGTGCTGATTGTTGACCGCCCGGGTTGGGCGAGAGCAAATGCCCAGTCTTTCGATACTATTTTGAAGCCTATTGCGGGTTCAGCGATGGGGAAAAAACTTGAGGCAATGAATGCTCGCGAGTTTGCCATGGCGCAGTACACGGGGTCTGCTGAGATGGGGGCGATTCTAGCTTTCCTTTCATCCAAGGTATTGGGGCAGTACGATCCCTATGCGGCTTTGAGCGAGAGCGGCCCTGCCGGTGGGCGCTTGATGATTGTTGCCCCCAACCTCGTTGCCATGGAACGCGAACTTAATCTGGAGCCCGAGGACTTTCGCCTGTGGGTGTGCCTCCACGAGCAGACCCACCGCGTGCAGTTTGCGGCAGCGCCGTGGCTCAAGGACTATATGCTCGACCAGGTGCGCGCTTTGACCAATGAGATGGGCGAAGTTTCAGATAACCTGCTCAACCGTCTGGTGAGCTCGTCTAAAGAGACTCGTGCCGAAGAGGCAGCTACTACCAGCGCTAAGAAGAAAACTCTAGCGCCGCATCCTGCAACTCAGCCACGGGCGATAGACCGTATGCTCTCTGCCGACGGCCGCAGGCGTCTGAGCCAGGTGACAGCCGTAATGAGTTTGTTAGAAGGCCATGCGAATGTGGTCATGGATAATGTGGACCGCACCATCGTGCCCACCGTCAAGACCATTCGCCAGCGTTTTGAGCGCCGCAGCTCGGCGCAGAAGATTCTGACCAAAATTATTTATAAGGCCCTGGGCATGGACGCGAAAAAGCGCCAGTACCGTGACGGTCAAAAATTCGTGCAAGCTATTGTGGACGCCCGCGGCATGGACGCTTTTAACCGCATCTGGACCAGTCCAAACACTTTGCCCAGTGAGGTTGAGATTCACAACCCGCAACTGTGGATTGACCGTGTGCTGGGCGCTGAGCCTCACCGTGGCTCAGACGAGATGACTGGAAAGACAGGAGAGTAAGTGGTTCAGGTTGCCCGTAAAGGACGCCTGCACCCGGCTGTCGGGGCGGCGCGTGTTTCGGTAGCTCGTGCCCTCAATGATGTGTTGGGGGTAGGTACGGTGAGTGCCTCCGGCAAGAAAAGCTCGGTTGTCTCGGCAGAGAATACCGCTGAGAAACCACTGGTTTTGCTGGGGCTAAGCGGAGGACCGGATTCCCTTGCTCTGGCATCTGTGGCGGCCCATTTTGCCCGCCGCGGTGAAATTCATGTGGGCGCGGTAATTGTGGATCACCAGCTTCAAGAAGGCTCTGCCGAGGTCGCTGCCCGAGCAGCCACCCAAGCGCGCGAACTGGGGTTAGAACCGGTGTCCATCGAGACAGTAACAGTGGATGCCCGTCATGAAGGCCCTGAAATGGCGGCGAGAATGGCTCGCTACGGGGCGTTCGAGCGGGTAGTTGAACAAACCGGTGCGAGTGCCGTGTTGCTGGCGCACACTCTTGACGACCAAGCCGAAACCGTACTTTTGGGACTTGCCCGAGGTTCAGGAACACGCTCACTGGCAGGTATTCCCCGCATCCGCACCGAAAACGGAGTGACCTACCTTCGCCCCTTGCTAGAGCACACTCGCGCGGAGATTGAAGAGATTTGCGTCGCCGAAGGGCTAGACCCCTGGCACGACCCCACCAACACCGATGAATCGCTCATGCGCGCTCGCGTCCGACACCGCATCATGCCTTATCTAGAGCAGAACCTCGGGGGAGCGGTAGCTACCTCCTTGGCTCGAACTGCCGCGATTGTAGGGCCCGATAGCGAATTTCTAGAGGCAAGTGCGCGCGAAGCTCTGCGCGGTGTGCAGCTTGAAACATCCGCTCTGACAAACTCAAACGGTCGTTCCTTTGGCTCACTCGAGGAGCTCGTGCAGGTTCCTGAAGTCGCACGCGGCACCCATCGGATCACCGCCGTTTTAGACCGAGAAGCACTGTCGCAACTGCACCCGGCAATGCGTCGCCGTGCGCTCGCTCTTGCTGTCACAGAATCCGGTGGCGAGACCCCGGGCTTTGAGCGTCTGAGTGCTCTGGATGAGTTTGCGCTTACCCGAGCCAAAGGCGGTCCTCTGCAAATGGCCGGTCATGTTATCGCCTATAAGACGCGTCCGCCCGTGCACAGCCCTGGGGTGACTACCCAACCTAAAAATAAGAATTTTTCAGCTACCGGTCTTCTGGTGCTGATGGTGCGACGATAGGAAAACCCTCAGGCTCGGAAGGGTGAGACTGTCAGCGGGCACTCACCCCTGCTTATGGGTACAAAAACACCGCCAACATCAAGCGTGAAAAGCCCACGAGATAGCCAAGAAACGTTAGACTTTAAACCTAATCCATCACCGACTTCGTACCAAGGAAGATTAACTGTGGACGCAAACGACGTACAGGGCGACATCAAGCACGTACTCTTCTCCAAAGAAGAAATCGACGCGAAAATCAAAGAACTCGCAGCTCAGATTGACGCTGATTACCAGGGCAAGGACGTCCTGCTTGTAGGCGTTCTTAAGGGCGCAATTATGGTCATGGCAGACCTCTCCCGCGCGCTCAAGGGTCACTACACCCAGGACTGGATGGCTGTTTCCTCTTATGGTTCAGGCACCAAGTCATCCGGTGTTGTACGTATTCTCAAGGATCTCGATACCGACCTTTCAGGTCGCGACGTTTTGATCGTTGAAGACATCATTGACTCCGGTCTTACCTTGCAGTGGCTCCAGGGCAACCTCAAGTCACGCGGTGCTAACTCCGTTGAGATTTGCACCCTGCTACGTAAGCCCAAGTCAGTTAAGACCGATGTTGAGGTCAAGTATGTAGGCTGGGACATTGAACCCGAGTTCGTTGTGGGTTACGGTCTGGACTTCGCAGAGCGCTACCGCAACCTCGATTGCATTGTCACTTTGGCACCGCACGTATACTCATAAAAGTTCTCAGATACTGTGAATTTTTGACGCGCCCGCGTCCTTTCATTGACGAAAGGATGCGGGCGCTTTTTTGTGGGGATTAAGGGGACAGGCGGTGATTGTCAGCTGGCTCGTGGCTGGCATTTAAGGGAGGCTGTAGGG
>JBHWPN010000075.1:0-3082 GCA_043424895.1 Rothia sp. (in: high G+C Gram-positive bacteria)
TCCTCCCTGAACGCCAGACCCGAGCCAGTTGACCACCAGCATCCACTCTGGCTTATCGTTCCGAAACAGTTTACTCACCCGACAACAACGCTTAAAACAACGAGCTTTGCGTCGTCGGTTCTTCTGTCATCTGGTCAGTGACGATGAATGCCCGGTTTGCTACTTCACTCATGTTGATCAAAAATGCGGTGTCAGAACTACCAAAATGGGTGACCAGGAACTTACCCACCGCACCGTTGACGTAGAACCCGCCGGTATTGTTCAAAAGCGACGCGTAGGCATGAAGAGAACCGGGTCCATCTGCGGCAAGAGATGAATAAGCTCTTTGCATAGCCGGCGATGGTTGCCATTTTTCTGCGATGATTTGGTCTTCTTCGATATAGTCCTCAAACAGGGTTGCTTCTTGCAAAGACCAGCTTGCCAGTGCCACGGCTTTGTCGTGAGCTTCTTTGATTTCCGTTGCCGGTAGTGGAGACGTCCACGCCTTGTATTTGGCGCGCGCCTGTTTTGCCTGCACTAGCCCGGCTTCGCGCGTCACCAGGTCTTCCCAGATACGTACCTGTCTGCCGTCGGTAGCGTGGGCTACGTAGGTTGCGCAAGCTACGGCTTGTTCATCGAGTCGACGTGGTTTTGAATGGGCGGACGCGGTGCCCACCTTAGAGTTACCGTCGGGGAATGTTGCGATGTAGAGCCAGTGTTCAAGCTCAGCGTAATCTTCGGCTGCCGAAGTCAACTGTGCACCGCGGTGAATACCGTGCATTGCCGAAAACTCATCCAGAGCCAGGCATCGGGGGCACTGTTTACCTTGAGTGATTGTGGCTGAATCGGGGCATGCAACCGTATAAAAGCCGGTGTACTCATCGCTGGCTTTAGCGTAGCCTGCACAAAATCGCTGGTCTGAAATATTGCGGTCATCAAGTGAAGATAAAGAAAAGTCAAAACCCACAAATGCATCCGGAGTGAGAGAGATTCGCTGCAGTTCACCGCTTGGAGTGCCATCATTCAACGGTTCAACCACTAAAACCGGGGATCTATCAACCCATTTGAGGTCGCGAAAAATAAGAGTATCTGCCTGAGCTTGTGAGAAAAGGTTGTGCACGTCGAACAGTCTAGGTGCACAAATCAGTAACCTCAAGGCGGGAAGAACCTATCTGCAATCTCTTTCACACTGTGCCCGCTTCCAGCCCCTGACCGGACACAAACACCATAAGCACGCTAAACTTGTGGGTATGTCTAGACCAGTAACCCGCCTGATTGGGCAGGGCGTTCGCTACGCAACAAAGCTCCGCGGTGGCGGTTCAGCGTTCCCCGGCCTTGTGATGGAAAAACTCCACCCCGATTTTGTTTCTGAAGAACTCGCTAAGTTACCTCGTGGCGTCGTTGTTGTCTCGGGCACCAACGGTAAGACCACCACAACCAAAATGGTCGTGCAGCTGTTGGAATCACAGGGGCTAAAGGTTTTCACTAACCGTACCGGTTCTAATTTTGTGCGCGGCGTTGCTGCAGCACTGTTGGGTGAGATGAACCTGCGCGGCAAGCTTGATGCAGATATTGCTGTTCTTGAACTCGATGAGGCTCACGCCGTTCATTTTGTCAAGCGAGTTAAGCCAAACTATGCCCTGCTTCTCAACGTGCTTCGTGACCAGCTTGATCGCTTTGGTGAAATCGACACCACGCGTCGTATGCTCTCAACCGTGGCCGCTGCAACTACAGGCACCGTAATTTTGAACCGTGAGGATCCCCGCATCCGTCGCATCGCCGATGACGTAGCTACCGGTACCAATATTGAGTACTTTGGTTTGAGCGAGAAATTGCGCGCAATGTTCCCCTCAGACGATGAGATGCGCTCTGGCGTAGCTGTTTCAACCGAACAGCTGCCCGATGCCAAGGTAGCCTTGACTGGTTTCACTGGCACTCGCTCAACCTTCCTCATCGATGGTGAAGAAGTAACTGGCGACGTCAACCTCTACGGTGTCTACAACATCTTTAACGCTGCTGCGGCAATGGCTCTGACGCTTGAAGTTATGGGTAAAGACGCTGACCGCCCGGCACTAATTGCTGAGCTGGCTAAGATTGCTCCGGCGTTCGGACGCGGCGAAACCTTGAACGTTGACGGACAGACTTTGCAACTCCTGTTGGTGAAGAACCCTTCGGGTTTCCGCCTGTCGCTCTCATCTGCCTCTGCCGAAGATTACGCCACCATGATTGCCATCAACGACCAGTACGCAGATGGACGCGATGTCTCCTGGCTGTGGGATGTTGACTTCCATTCGCTGGAAGACGGGGGAGTCGATATGGTTTCGGGCGTTCGAGCCTACGATATGGCTTTGCGCCTAGACCACGATGACGTCATCGTTGGGCATGTTGAAGAAGACCTCGAGTCGGCTCTCAAACACTTCATCAAACATTCCCAAGGCAAATCGATGCGTATTTTCTGCACCTACACTGCCATGTTGGCTTTGCGTAAAGAACTGGCAAAAATTACCGATGTTGAGGAGATTTCATAATGACTGCAGAAGGCAATAAGTCACTCACCATCGTCCAGCTTTACCCCAAAGACATGAATATTTATGGCGACTGGGGCAACACGTTGTCACTTTCACGACGCGCTCAGGCACACGGGTTTGATACAGAAATTATCGACTACAACCCGGGCGATGAGTTCCCAGAGCATGCCGATATTATCGTGGGCGGTGGCGGTCAGGATTCCGGTCAGACCATCATCCAAGATGATTTGCTTGTAATCGGCGACCGTCTCAAAACAATGGCTGAAGATGGCACACCCATGCTCGTTATTTGCGGTCTCTACCAGCTGTTTGGCAAAGAGTTCCGCACTATCGGTGGTGACAACCTCAAAGGCATCGGCGTTTTTGACCTTATTACAGAAGGCGGCGATGAGCGCCTGATCGGCAATATCGTCGAAGAGTCTGAGGAATTCGGTACCATCGTCGGTTACGAAAACCATTCCGGTCTCACCCGTTTAGGCAACGGTGTCAAAGCACTTGCTACCGTGACCAAGGGAGAAGGCAACAACCGCGATGACAACGGCGAGGGTGCTCGCGTCCACAACGTCGTTGGCTCC